>DATBQU010000034.1:0-7665 GCA_036560665.1 Polyangiaceae bacterium | reverse complement strand
CGTGCA
Source organism: Polyangiaceae bacterium (assembly GCA_036560665.1). GTDB lineage: Bacteria > Myxococcota_A > Polyangia > Polyangiales > Polyangiaceae > Palsa-1150. The sequence continues at coordinate 7,659 of DATBQU010000034.1, read as the reverse complement.
TGCACGCCATGGCGTCCTCTCACGACTCCGGCCGACTCGCCCATGCACGCCGTGGCGTTCCCTCACGAGTCCGGCCGACTCGCCCATGCACGCCGTGGCTTCCGCCCATCCCTCCGGCGGACTCGCTCACGGACGCCTGGATACTCCCCCGCCCATCCGACGAGCTCGGTCGGTGATCCACGGGCGTCCGCTGCCCCCTCCGCCGGAATCGTGTCGCGCCGCGCACGATGCCGCCCTGGACGCCATGGCGTCCCAAGGACCACGGCGGGGCATCCGCCGGGCGCTCCGCGGCTTCCGTGCCCGCGTCGCTAGCGCTCGATGGTGCGATCGCAGCTCATCATCGAGCCCGGGTTCGCGGACGCCTCGAAGCACGCCGCGTCGATGGTGCGGACGTGCGCGGTGCAGTCGTCGACCCACGTGCCGCTGCCGGTGCGGGCGTGCATCTCGCTGCACCACGCCTCGGACTGGGCGGAGCGCGAGGCGCCGCGGCAGCCCTCCGCGATCCACTCGCCGAGCGACTCGCACTCGTCCTTGCCGAGCAGGCGGGTCGAGCTGTCGGAGGGCTGGGCCATGGTGGCGCCCTCCGCCTGGGCCCGGGCGGGGACGACGGGCGAGGGGACGGCGACGGAGGGTGTACGGGCGGCGCAGGCCGCGGCGCTCGCTGCGAGGAGCAGCAGGGCGAGGAATTTCATGCGGCATCACTACCATTTTCCAGTCAGCGCGCAACCTCCACCCACCATGTATTTGATTTCCACGCATCTCCTCCCCCGTTCTCTGCACGCTCTGCGCGTCCGCGGGACGTCAGAGGGAGGCCGGACGTCTGCGACGGAGGCCGGTGAGCGCGAGGAAGAGGCCGAGAAGTGCCGGGACGAAGGCCAGTCGCCGGGGGGCGACCGCGAGCGCGCAGCCGGTCGGCGCAGAGGGCGGCGGCAGCTGGCAGAAGAAATCGATCCCCCCGGCGCTGGCGCACTGCGACGCTCCCGGGCACGCTGCGCCGCCGGGCGTGCAGCGGACGCTGCACACGCCGGTGCTCGTGCACTGGGTGTCGGCGCAGTCGGCGTCGCTCGCGCAGGGCGAGCCGAGGGCGCCCGGCGTGGGCAACGGATGGCGGCACTGCCCGACCGCGGCGCCCGCCGGGACGCACACCATGCCGCCGGAGCAGCCGGAGCTCACCAGGCACTCCTGGGAGCAGTAGCTGACGCTGTCGTCGTCGGCGGCGGCGATGCACGACACGCCTGCGCCGATGCACTGCTCGCTGAACATGCAGCGCGCGCCGATGGGCACCGTGCCGTCGCCGAGGGACGCCATGGTGGGCGCGACGAAGTCCGCCGTGACGGAGTCGACGCGGGTGAAGGTCGCGGCCACGGAGCACGCGGGGTCGCCATGGCTGGTGATGCCGACGAAGGAGTCCATCCCGCCGAGAGCCGCGAAGGCCGGGCCGCCCGAGTCGCCCCCGCACGGCTGCGCCGGCGCGGGCGCCACCGAGAAGGTCGCGCCGTCGGAGGCCGTGGCGCTGGCCGTACCCGCTCGCTTCGTCCCCACGTCGCCGGCGTCCGCCGCGGTCTTGCCCCAGCCGACGATGCGGACCGCCGAGCCGACGGCCGGTGCACCGGCGCCGAGCGACACGGGGTCCGTGGGCGCCGCGGTCGCGAGCACGACGAGCGCGGCGTCGTGCGCGAAGGTCGCCGGATCGAACGCCGGGTGCACGCGCGAAGCCGCGACGGGGATCGAGGCATCGGGGGCGGCGACCGACGAGCCGAGGACGACGGACGCGCCGTGCGCGAGTTGCGGAACGATGCAGTGGGCCGCGGTCAGGACGAAGTGCGGCGCGATGAGGGTGCCACTGCAGCCCACGGCGCCGGTGGCGTCCACGATCGCGACCACGGCGGGATCGGCGGCGTCGTTCGAGCCGTGGGTCACCAGCGGTACGACGGTCGCGGCAAGCGCGATCAGCCCGGGACCCACGCGTTCATCGTATCCTATGGCAGCGATGACCGCGCGACCGCGCATCCCCTGGTCCTTCGTGGTCGCCGCCGCGGTCCTGGGAGGGACGGTCGCCGCGCTTCATGCGATCCGGCTGGTCGAGCCGCTCGGCGTCGACCAGGGGCTCTTCGCGTGCTTCACGCGCTGGGTGCCGCGCGGCTGGCTGCCCTACCGCGACATCTTCGACAGCAAGCCGCCGCTATTTCTCTACTCGTACGCGCTGGCGGCCCTGGTCCCGGGAGCCGACGTCGCGCGCGCCATCGGGTGGATGGACGGAGCGTTCCTCCTCGGCTCGCTCTCGGTGGCGTACGTCGTCGGCGCCCGCATCGGTTCGCGGTGGCTGGGGCTCGCCTTCGCGGCGGCGCTCTTCGTGGGGTTGTGGTCGCCCGCCTGGGGCGGGTTCTGGTCCCGCGCGCAGGCCGAGGAGCTGCTCGCGGCGCCGATGATCGGTTCGGCATGGTTCGCCTGGCGGAGCATCGACCGTCACCCGCTGGCCACGCTGGCGGGCGTGCTGGCGGGCGTGTGCGGCCTCTACAAGATCCCCGCCATGGCCATCGCGGGGGCGTGGATGGTCACCTGGCTGCTGACCGTCCCGCGGGCCGGGGCGCTGCGGCGCATCGCGCTGCTCGCCTGCGGCATGGCCGTCCCCTGGCTCGTCGCCACGATCTGGTTCGCGGCGCATCGCGCGCAGGGAGACTTCTTCACCGGAGTCTTCGTCTACCACCGGTACAACGCCGCGTTCATCGCGCCGCCCTGGCTCGACGTCCTGGGGGACTTCGGGTCGGCGATGCTGACGCGCGCGCCGCTGCTGCTACTCGCCGCCGCGGTGGGGCTGACCGTGATGGCGGAGAGAAGGGCGCGCGAGCTGCGCTGGGTCGCGCCCTGGATCGGCTTCACCCTCGCCGCGGTGGTGCTCCAGCGGCAGCTCGCGGACTACCATTACCTGCTGGCCATCCCGGCGCTCTCCTTCGCGGCGGGGTACGGCGTCGTCGCCCTCGTGGAGCGCGTGCAGCAGGCAGCGGGGCGGCCGCGCGTCATCGCGGCGGCGTGCCTGGTCGCCCTGGCGGGCCTCTTCGCGCGAGAAGCGTCGCAGTGGGCGCTCGCCTACGGGCCCGACGCGATGGTGGCGACGGGACGGCTGCCGCGCGACGTGTACCTGCGCCGCATCCAGCAGGGGAGCTACTCCACGGCCACCGAGGAGGCGGCGGCGCGCTACGTGCGGGACCACACGTCGCCGTCGGACGGGATCCTGGTGTGGGGGCTATCGCCCGGGATCTACGCCATCGCCGATCGTCACCCCGTGACGCGCTACCCGTTTCACAAGATCCTCATGACGGACGCGCCGCTGTCGCGAATGTGGCCCGGCCTGGAGGAGCGACGGGCCGAGCTCATGGAGCGCCTGCGCGCCGATCCACCTGTTTACGTCCTGGTGGGGCGCGGGGACGTCAACGGCTTCGAGCCGATGGACTCGATGGGCTCGATGATGCGCTTCCCGCCGCTGCGCGCGATGCTCGAGCGCGAGTACCAGCCCGAGACGACGCTCGGGCACTTCGTCGTCTTGCGGCGGACCGCGGGAGGGGGCGAGCGCACATCGTCGATTTCGCTCGACTCCGTTCCGCTCGACGAGGCCGCCATCGACTGGACCCGGCCGATCCCGGTGACGCCACCGGGGGGCGTCGCGGCGGCCGGGTACGTGGGCGCGTCGGCGTGCGAGCCGTGCCACACCACCATCAACGCGTCGTTCGGGCACCACTCGATGGCGCGTACGGGCCTCCGCCCGCTCGCCTCGCTCGATCCGAAGTGGCTCGCGTCGATCTTCGACGCGGGGAGCGCGAAGCCCGTGAAGCACGAGCGGAGCGGCTTCACCTACCGGCCTTTCCGCCGGGGGGACCGCTACTTCGTCGAGGAGTCCCTGCGCGCGCCCGACGGCACGGTCGTCGAGTCGTGGACGGAGCCGCTGACGCACTCGCTGAGCGCCGGCAGCTACGGGATGGCGTTCTACTTCGAGCAGGGCAACCGCTTCTTCCAGGTGCCGATCGACTATTACGCCAAGCTCGCGCGGTGGGACGTCGACGCGGGCGCCGCCGCAGGCGGGGACTTCCGGTTCTCGAAGGCGCTCTCCAGCTCGTGCATCTCGTGCCACGGCGACTTCCCGCGGCACCTCGCGGGGAGCGACGAGGTGTTCCTCCAGCCGATGCCGCCTGGTGTGGGCTGCGAGCGATGCCACGGGCCCGGCGAGAAGCACGTGAAGACGACCCGGGCGGAGGACATCGTGAACCCCTCGCGCCTGACGGGCGAGCGGCAGATCGACGTGTGCGCGCAGTGTCACGAGTCCGACCACTTCTTCCTGCGCGCCGGGCACGACGACTTCTCCTACCGCCCGGGCCAGCCGCTCTCGGCGGTCCAGACGAGCTTCATCGCCGATCCGCCGGAGCCGGACCGCTTCATCCTCCTGGCGCACCCGGAGCGGATGGTCGCCAGCGCGTGCTACCGCGGGTCGAAGGGCAAGCTCACGTGCACGAGCTGCCACGACGCCCACGTGAGCTCGATCGACGAGCCCGCGTCGTGGTGGGACGGCAAGTGCAACGCGTGCCACCAGACGAAGCCGTGCACCGAGACCAAGGCGGCGCGCGCGGCGGTCGACGATCACTGCGTCACCTGCCACATGCGGCAGGGGCCGACCTCGAACCTGGCGCTTGTGACGGTGACCGATCACTGGATCCAGCGGCGACCGCCCCCCATCCGGCCGGGCGCGAGCGACAGGCCGGGGCGTCTGGTCGCGTGGTCCTCGCTCGTCGGGCCGCCGGTCCCGGGCAGCGACCTGGGCGCGCTGGAGGCCCAGGCGTGGGCGGAGGCGGGGGCGCGCGACGAGGCGATGAGGCGGGTCGGGCCGGCGGCGCAGGCGCGACCGCGTGTGCCGAAGTTCTGGGAGTGGCTCGGTCGCCAGTTCGACGAGCGCGACGACCACCCGCGGGCGGCGCGCGCCTACGCCGAGGCGCTCCGCATCGATCCCGACGAGCGGCTCGCGCTCCTCGGCTACGCGCGCGAGACGGCCGGCACCGCGGAGTCGCTGCGCGCGATCGACCGGGCGCTGGTCATCGACGGGGAGGACGGGGCCGCCCTCGAGGCCAGGGGGATCGCCGTCTTCCGTACGGGCTCCGTGGACGAAGCGAAGACGCTCTTCGAGCGTGCTGCGGCGACCCTTCCGTCGGCCGCCGCGTCGCACGTGGGACTGGCCGCGCTCGCCCTGCGCGACCACGAGCGCGACGTGGCCATCGAGCACCTCGAGGCCGCCAGGCGTGTCGAGCCTGGCGACGTCTGGATCCTCGATCGGCTGGTGGAGACCTACCGCGCGAAGGGCGACACCGCGCAGGCCGACGCCGTTCAGCGCGCCGGCGTGGCGCTCGCCTCCATGGGTCGCGCACCGACCGCGACGGACGCGTCGCGCTGGCTCCCCCCCGACTGGCGCTGAGGGCCCGCCAGCGAGGACGTGAGCCGCACCGAGAACGCGACGGCGCCCAGCGGCAGCACCGCCCACAGGTAGTTGGTGTGGATCATCTTGTAGAAGCCGACGAGCGCCAGCTGCGCCAGGAAGTAGACGGCGACCAGATCGACGATTCCGAGCGGGCGGCGCCGCAGACCGACGACCAGGATGGCGACGACCATCGCGGCGCCCGCGACGAGGAAGGGGGTCTTGAGCGCTGCCGGAAGGAAGTACCACAGCGACGAATCGTCGCCGAGCGCGTGCCGGACCGATGTGTAGAGAACCGTCGCCGACAGGAAGGCGCGCGGGTTCCAGGCGATGAACGGCACCAGGGTGCCGGCCAGCACGGCACCGGCGGCCAGCCACAGCCGCCAGCGCGCAGGCCCTGCGCTCGCCTTCGCCTGCCACGCGACGAGGATGGGAACGAGGAGCGCGCCCGGCGTCAGCTTCGCCGCCATGGCCAGACCGAACAGCACGCCCGCGGTCGCCCCGCGTTCGTAGGTGAGCGCGATGAACCCGAAGAGGGCGAAGTCCGCGATCATCAGATCGGTGACGCCGGCGCGGAACACCATGTAGCCGAGGGCCCAGATGGCGACGGTGGAGGCGACGGCAAGCCAGGCGGCGAGGCGTCGAGCCGCAGCGAGGCGCGCGGCGAGCCAGTACGTGCCCACCAGCGCCGCGGCCATGAACACCACGTTGCCGTAGCGAATCGCTTCGAGCCCCGGGTCGAGGAGCCGGAACGGCTGGTAGGCGAGGAACATCACCGGGAAGTACGGATAACCGCGGTCGTAGGGGACTCCGAAGATCAGCCAGCGCCCTTGCGCGAGCGTCACGTGCGGTAGGCCGGCCAGGCGGTCCATCTGGCAGTTCGTCGCGTAGGGGTTCTCGCGGCGATCGAAGAAATGGCGGGCCGCCTCGAGCGTGTTGCGGCCGATGTCGACCATGATGTCCGAGCGCACGGCATCCGCGAGGACGAGCGTGTGCACGACCAGGGACGCGTAGACCGCGATGGTCAGCACGGTGACGACCAGCGTCTCCGGCGCTCGACCGGGCAGCGCCGCGAGACGGCGCGACAGCGGCGTCGCCAGCGCGCAGAGCAAGCCGATGCCTGCCAGGCAGGTGAACGTCGACGGCCCGTGTCCGAACGTCGAGGCGCCGTAGACGCCGACGATGTTCCACAGCACCGCCCACAGGATGAAGACCGCGACGACCAGCGCCGGGACGCGCCCGCCGCCCTCGTGAGTGCCGTCGTGCATGTAGGCAGCGGGCAGCATACTCCCGCCCTCGCCGTCAGGGCTCTTGCGACGGCTCTCCGGGCGGCAGGATGTCGGCCATGGTCTTCATGACGGCCGGGTCGGGTCTGGCCTTGAGGCACTCGGCCCGATGCTGCGCCATGTAGACCGGCGCCACGCACTGCTGCGTCGCTGGCGGGAGCGCCTGGCAGCGGGCGACGAAGTCGTCGTGCGGCGCCAGATAGGTGACGACGGGACGGAGGCTCTTGTCCGCGTCGGAGAGATCCTGCGACGCCTTGAAGGCGTTGTACGCCGTCTCGCACGGCGTGGCCCCCGGCTGCGCGACGTAGAACGCGCGCACGGCCGCCATCTGCCGGTCGATCTCCGCGCCGTGCCCGCTCGACGCGCTGCTCATCGGGTGCGGATGCGACTGGCGATTGCGGGCGACCCCGAGCGCGACGAGCGCGCCCGCGCCCACGACCAGCACCGTCGCCGCGAGCTTCTTGTTCATGCGTGGCGAGGGTACCGCGCCGAGGCGCGCGTCGCGAGGACGCGCGCCTCTCGCGATCTACGAGCTCACGGGCAGTTCGGCGTGTTCCAGTCACCGTACGGGTAGTCGCAGGAGAACTGCCCGACGCCCCTGGTCGCGCTGCCCCACCCCGACGCTCCCTGAGACGTGCCCCACCAGAAGCTGGTGTTGCCGCCGTAGGGCGTGTTCACGCTGCCGCTCTTGGCTTGCCAGAGCTCGTACGCCGCGTCGTCGTTGCAGAGGTGAGCGTTGTTGTTCGAGCTCCAGCTGTACGCCGTCTGGCAGCCGCCCTGGCCGTCCCACGAGCCGTCGGCGCCGCCCGCCGTGCTGCCGCTGATGGTGGTGCCCGCGGCGTACCAGCCGCCGTTCGAGTAGCAGTCGTAGCCCAGCTGGCCGGCGGAGCGACCGTGGTTGTTCGCCGAGACCCCGAG
>DATBQU010000033.1:0-5525 GCA_036560665.1 Polyangiaceae bacterium | reverse complement strand
CGTCACCGCCGACGCCGACACCTTCCCGGCGGCCCAGCGCTCGCTGATCACGGGGACGTATTTCCTCATCCGGAACGGCACCAGCTACATCATGATCGGCGGCGGCGATCTGACGTGGTGGCCGGAGTACGAGATCGACCTCGGAGGGTACGTCGCCGAGCCGCCGGACGACGTCGAGGCGCTGCGCGTCGCCGGCAGCGGCGGCGCGAGCGGCGGCCTGTACGCACGCCAGTACGTGGCGGGCTGGGTGCTCGTGAACTCGTCGGGCGGAGCGCTGACGTGGACGGTCCCGGCGGACATGAAGCAGGCGGCGTTCTCCGGCGGCGGGCCGGTGGCGGCCGACGGGACGCAGAGCGCGCAGACGCTGACCTGGACGACCGACGTGCCCGCGGGGCCGCTGTCGGTGCCGTCGCTCTCGGCCGTGTTCCTGCGCGATCCGGCGGGGGCGCCGCCGCCGGGACAGGAGCCGGGGAGCGACGGGGGCACCGACGGCGGGAGCGGCGGCGGGGACGGAGGCACGACGCCCGCGGACGGCGGCGCCGGCGGGCCGGACGGCGGCGGGGTGGGCGACGACGGCGGCGGGGCCAACGGCGCGGGGTCGGGAAGCCCGGGCAGCTCGGGTGGGTGCGGGTGCGCCACGGTCGACGCGTCCGGAGGCGAGGGCGCCGCGGGGGTCGCGCTGCTGGCGATCGTCTCCCTGTTCCTGGCGCGGCATAGGCAGGGGCAGAAGCAGGGGAAGCAGGGGAAGCAGGGGGGACGTACCCGGAAGAAGGCCGGTCACACCCGCCCCCCTGGCGGCTAGTAGGGATGAAAGGCAGAGTGAAGAGCCATGCTCGAGTTCATCCGTACCCACTGGCGCAAGGTGTCCACCGGAGTCCTCGCCCTCGCCCTGCTCGGCGCAGGCGGCGTGAAGCTCCACAGCGTCCTCTCCGGCGGCTGCTGCCAGCCCGGCTCGCCGTGCTGCCACCCCGGCTCGCCCTGCTGCGCGCACGGGCAGGCGGCCCCCAAACCCTAGGCACTCGCCGACGTGCCGCCCTCGGAGCGCGACCTCGACCAGCTGATGTCGCGCCTCGCCGTCGGCGATCGCGCCGCGTTCGAGCCGCTCTTCCGGGCGCTCTACCCGCGGGCGCTCGCCACGGCGCGGCGGTGCCTCGACGCACAGGCCGCGGACGACGCGGCGCAATCGACCCTCATGAAGCTCTTCGCGCGCGCGCCCGACTTCGCCCGAGGCTCCCCGGTCTTGCCATGGTTTTACGCCATCGCCGGCAACGAGGTCCGCGCCGCCCGGCGTCGGGTGAAGCCCCACGCCGACGTGGACGGTCTGCCCTCGCTGGTGGCAGGCGGCGATCCGGAGCAGGCGGCGGTGGAGGGCGAGCTACGGGCCGCGCTGGGGCAGGCCATCGAGGCGCTCGACGCGCCGGCCGCCGAGGCCATCGCCGCGATGCTCGGCGAGAGCGTGCGCCCGGTCCTCGCCTCGGCCGCGTTCCGCAAGCGGGTGTCGCGCGCGTACGCCAAGCTGCGCGTGCTGCTGGGAGGGCACCATGAGCGCTGAAGCGGCGGCGATGTCGCGCGCGCGGCGCGCCTACGAGCTCGGGATGCTGCGGCTCGGGCTGCTGCGCGCGTCGCTGGTGACGGGCACGGTGGCGCTGCTGATCGTGCTGGAGGTGACGCGCCTGCCCTCCCCGGCGTGGCTGGCGCTGGTGTTCCTGCTGTGGCTCGGCCTGGGGTGGCGCGGGGCCCTGGTGTGGCGCGGAGCGCTGGGCGGGCTCGCGGGCGGCTTGGCGGCGCTGGCGCTGCCGCTCACGCTGCTGCGGCCGTGCTGCACCCCCGAAGCGATGGCGAGCGCGGCCAGCTGCTCTCCGCAGACCTGCGTCGGCGCCGGGATGATCCTCGGCGTGGCGGTGGCGGCGATGATGCCGCGGGTGCGCGGGATCGGCGAGTGGTCGCGCGCCGCGGGGGGCGCGCTGCTGGCGGTGGTGTCGCTGGTGGCGTTCCGGTGCACGACGCTGTTCGTCGGGGAGTCGGTGGGGCTGGTGGGCGGGATGCTGGCGACGGCGGCGGGTGTCTCGGTCGCGCGCGCGTGGTGGAGCAAGCGGGCGCTGAGCTAGCTCTGCTACTTGGTGGCCGTCACGTCGAGCGCGCCAGCCGGCACCACGCAGGAGGACGGATCGCACCGGTACTCGGGGTACGCGAAGAGCGACCGGTCTGGGTGAAGGCGTAGAGGGACGTGGGCCCGTTCGAGCAAGCGAACGCCGCGATCGCCAGCGTACCCATCAGGGTCCATCGCATGGGATCCCCTTCCTTCGGGCCTGAGCTTGGCGCGTCTCTCCCGCCGAGGCCGCGGACTCTTGACACGAGCGAGAGCACTGGGATCGCATGGACCCCATGCTTCCCGTCCGTTCCGTCGCCCCGGCTGCCTTCCTGGCGCTCGTCACGGCCTGCGGCTCCTCCTCCTCCACCGACAACGGGTCCTCGGATGCCGCCGCGAGCCAGGACGCGACCGGTGGCGCGGACGGAGCCTCCGGGGACACAGGCCACGGCCCGGACGGAACCGCCGCCGACGGAGCCACCTCCGGTGACTCGTCCACCGGCGCCGACGCGCAGACCGACGCCGGCGGCGACGCGCAGACCGACGGCGCCACGTTCTGCCCCGTCGCCTGTGATCCGGCCACGTCGTTCTGCGAGGTCTCCTACGGGCCGCCGGGCCCGGACGGAGGCAGCAGCCCGTCGTACTTCTGCCTGCCGTTCAACTCGCCTTGCGACGCCGGCACACCCTCGTGCGCGTGCGCGAACGTCGGGCCCTTCTGTACCTGCGTCGACGACGCCGGCGACGTGACGGTGACCTGCCCGTTCCACCCGTAGGACAGCAACTCCCTCGCCCGGGCGGGGCCGATGCAGCATATTCGGCGGATGGCCCCATCGCGCCCGACGCAAGCTGGTCAGCTGCGCGCGCGCGACGCGTTTCTCTTGCCCGGCTGGATCAGCTTCGTCCGGGTCGTGCTGGCGGCCGTCTTTCCGTTCGTGGTCGAGGACGTCGCGGTCGCGGTCGCTCTGCTGGCCGCGGCAGGGGCGAGCGACGTGCTCGACGGCTGGGTGGCGCGTCGCCGCGGCGAGGAGACCGCCATGGGCGCGGTGCTCGACGCCGTGGCCGACAAGGCCTTCGTCGCTTCCATCCTGGTCGCCCTCGTCCTCCGGCACAGGCTGGGAGCGCTCGACGTCGTGCTCCTCTCCACGCGCGAGATCGTCGAGGCGCCGGTGCTCGCGTGGGGCCTCGTCCGCCGTGCGGGCGTGGAGCGCGAGCGGCGCGCGAACGCTCTCGGCAAGATCACGACGGTCCTGCAGTTCGCCGCCCTGCTGCTGGTGCTCCTTCGCCGCCCGCACACCGTGCCCATGATCGGCGCCGCGGCCCTCGGCCTCGTCACCGGGCTGACCTACGCCGTGCGCGAGCGCGCAGCGCGTCCCCCCGCTCAGTAGGCGTGCACCAGCGCCTGCACCTCGCTGCAGGGCCGGCAGATCGCGTTGGGCAGGCCCGAGTTGCGCCGCGTTCGCCCCGCCACCGCCTTGAACACGGGCCCGCTCTGGTCCTCGTCGCACTGGATGCACGGGTTCAGGCCGCCGTCGTCCAGGTTGTACGGATCGCGCAGGTTGGCGATGCACACGGACAGGCACACGTCTCGCGTGTGCGCCGTGTCGTACGCCCACGCCTGCGCGCACGGCAGGTCGAAGCCGAGCTGCTGCAGGCAGGCCACGTCCGCGTTGCCGCCGTCGCTGCTCGAGGCGACGCCGCACGAACGCACGGGCGCGACCAGATCGTTCTCGGCCATGTACACCGCGAGGTTGGCCAGCGTGGAGCAGACGCCGCAGTGCCCGAAGTGCGTCACCTCGGCGCCCGCTGCCCTCGCCACGTCCCCGGAGGCGAAGGTCACCAGGTCGTAGGGCCTCGGCCGCTGCGCGGGATCCCCGTGGGGCACCACCGCGCAGACGGTGCCCGGCGCGTCGTCCGCGGGGGGCGGCGCGGCGTACGGATCGGAGGAGAGCGGGGCGTACGGCGTGGCAAGCTGCCAGCCGTCGACGAGCGACTGGATGAAGACCGCGTCGTACGCCGGCGGCGAGAACACGGTGGCTCCGCACGCGCACTGGGGGCGGCAGCGGTCGAGGCCGAGGCCCGTCTGGTCGCTGGGATTGCCGAAGAGAATGGCGCACGGATCGGGCGCGGGGGCCGGGGCGTCGTCGCGCCTTCCGCACGCCGGCATGAAGGGAATGGCCAGGAGCGCGAGCGAGAGGAGCGGGCGCATGGTGGGACCGGCCGTGGCAGAATCTGCCTACCATGCACCGCAGCCGCCTCGCTGACTTCATCATCGACTGCAAGGACGCAGAGCCCGAACACGCGGGGAGGGTTATGCTTCCGGCCGCATGAAGACAGACGCCCGCCTTTCGTCGCTGCTGCCGCTCCTGCCGCTGGCCCTCGCCGCATCGTGCGGTGGCGAGCCGCCGCCTGCCCCGCTGCCGCCGCCGGCAGCCGTCGTCGCGCCGCCGCCGACGTCGAGCACGGCGGCGACTCCGTCGCCGCCGCCCAGCAGCGATCCGACCGTGCTCACGGACGAGGAGCGCGCGCGGGATCTCCTGCTGACGCCCAGGGCGGCGGCGCTGGTCGATGCCTACTCCAACATGAACGGCATCTTCACCTCGCTCGTGGCCCAGCTGACCAGGGACCGGAAGCACGTCCTCTACGGCTCCAACCGGGACGGGATGCCGGAGATCTACCTGGGCGACGTCGGCAAGCCGGGAGACCCGCCGCGCGCGCTCACGTCCGGTCCGGAGCGCTCGGTGTGGGCAGCGCTGACGTGGGACGGCAAGTACGCCCTCTACAACCGCGATCAGGGCGCAGACGAGAACTGGCACATCTGGCGCGTCGCGCTCGACGGCACGGGCGCGACCGACCTCACGCCGGGCGACAAGCTTCATCGCGACGAGCCCGTGCTGCCTCGCGGCAAGCCGGGGACGATGATCTACACGCAGCACGTGGCGACCTCCCCCGCTTCGCAGCTGATGGTGCAGCCCATCGCCGGCGGCGACGCGAAGAAGGTGTACGACGATCCCTCCCCGGCCTTCGCGTCCGACGCCACCGCCGACGGCTCGCGCGCGCTGATCGTGCGGTGGAACTCGGCCAGCGACCTGGTGCTGTTCGAGGTGGACGTGGCGGGCGGCAAGGGGGCCACGCGCCTCTATCCGCCGGAGGGCACCAAGGCCACCATCAACAACGCGGTCTACGCGCCGGGCGGCAAGCTGGTGTACGTCGCCACCGACGAGGGCAAGGAGAGCTCGGCGCTGCTCGCGCTCGACGCCAGGAGCAAGGCCGTCAAGGGTCGCTACGTGGTCGACAACCCGTCCACCGGCAGCATCGGGGCCATGCAGGTCTCGCCCCGGGGCGACCGGATCGCGGTCGGCATCGACGAGGGCAACCACGTGGAGGTCCGCGTCCTCGACGCGAAGAAGCTGACCGTGCAGCGAACGCTGAAGACGCC
>DATBQU010000032.1:0-2683 GCA_036560665.1 Polyangiaceae bacterium | reverse complement strand
CGAGGAGAAGGTGGCCGCGGCCATCGCCAGACTGAAGGAGCGCGGCCTCACCAGCCCGTACCTCCGGTCGTTCGTGGTGTCGCGCATCAACCCGCTGCGCTGGATCCAGGGCGAGCTACCGCCGGCCGAGAAGGTGATCGTGCAGATGCGCGACCGCGCCGCCAAGATGAACGTCGAGAAGGTGAAGCAGGAGGATCTGGCGCGGATGGGCGGGGGCGTCCCGGACGAGGAAGGCTGAGACGGCTCAGGGCGCCAGGTGCATCACGATGGTGAAGGTGCCGTTGCGGTCGACCTTGAAGCCGATGGTGCTCGTGTACTTCTGATCGAGGGTCGTCAGCTTCAGCGAGTGGTGGCCTGCCGAGACCGGCAGGCGCTGCGACCGGGGAGGCGGCGGGGTCTGCTGCTTGGTGTCCGTGCCGTCGATGAAGATCTCGGCGGGCAGGTCGGACCCGACGTCGAGGGTGCCCATGTCGGGCGTCTGCGAGCGACCGGGCGTCACCCCGAGGAGCGTCGCCGCCATGGCGCAAGCTGCAAGAACCCTCTTCATGGACCCCTTCCCGCTCCCGTTCGACGGAGGCGTGGCCGGTCGCATTCACCCGGGCGCGCCACGCCGACCATTGTAGCCGCTCTTGCGGGCGGAGGTGGGCGCGGGGGCGGGAGCAGCCGTGTGGTGTGGTAGAACCGCTTTTCCGCCCCCGTAGCTCAGTGGATAGAGCAGCGGTTTCCTAAACCGTTGGTCGGACGTTCGATTCGTCTCGGGGGCGCCGGCCGTTGACTCCGGGCGCTGCGTACAAGGCCGGTGGATGCTTCCGGCTCCGCTGGCGTGTCACTGATCCGGCCAGGCTGACCAGGGCGCCGGCGTGGGCGGTTGCGGCGGCGGGGGCGCGGAGAGGACCGGCCCGGCCGGGGGCGCTCCTCCTTGCTGCGCCGTGGCGCCGTAGTTGACGCGCTGCTCGTAGCTCGTGACCGTCACCGGGTGATACTCGGGGTGATTGGTGTTGTCGCAGGCGACGAGCGCGAAGGACGCGATGGCCGACGCGAGCACGATGATCGCGCGCATGAGGGGGACTCCTTTGAAGGCTGCAGTTACATGCTCCGTGCCACGCGCTGCCGACGACATCGCTGCACGGTTCGAGGGGGTGACGCTGCCGCCTGGAGGCCCGCCGTCCCGACACCGGTCGCGCGGCGCGACTCCGCGTCTCGGCGCGGGCGGCGCGGCTGCACTTCTGCGCCGCGAGCCCTACCGCCGATCGAGCTGGCAGACGGTGATGGGTCGGTCCGCCTGCGTGGCGGGCTCGCCGCCGGGCTCGCCGGTCGTCGTCATGGTGCGCGTGCACCGGTAGACCCCGACATGCCCGCAAGCGTGCGCCTCGTAGAGGGTGTCCTCCTCGTCGGGGGCGCCGATCTCGTGGACGGTGACGCCCGGGCCGGCACAGTGAAATTCGTGCGCGGCGCGCACGCGGACCATGTCGGGCTCGCCTTGCGCGCAGCCCGACAGCGCGAAGGCGACGAGGATGAGGACGCTCGGAGGTCGCATGGAATGCGTGCGCCGCATATCCCGTGCCCCGTCGTGATTCCGCGGCGCGCCGCGTCCCGGCCCGGGCGAAGGTGAGGCAAGCGATCCCGGCGCGGACCGCGCCCTGCCGCTTCGCCTCACGCGCCATCCTCGCACGACGCGAGGCGCATGCTCACGCGGGCTGGCCGACCCGACCGTCCGCCGCCTCGCGGCGGCTCGCGCGCTGCCGGTGCAGCCGCGCATCGAGCGACCACGGCCCAGGGCCGGCGATGAGCAGGAAAGCCGACGTGAGGAGCTGCGCGTAGTCGGAGCGTGACTCGTGCATGACGGCCCAGAAGCCCACCGTGGGTGGCGAGGGCGGGGGCGCCAGGGGCGACGTACCCAGGTACAGCGACACCTTCGTGGCGAGGACGGCCACCACCATCTCCACGATGAACGGGATGGCGGCGAACCGCGTGAAGAGTCCGAGGATGAGCAGGAGCCCGCCGACGATCTCCAGCCCACCGATGAAGGTGGCGGTGAAAGCCGGCGCGGGCAGCCCGAGCTTGGTGAAGCGCCCGACGCCCTGGTTGGTGTAGACGAACTTGAGGATCCCCTCCGAGAGGAACACACCGCCCACCATCGCCCGCACGAGGACGGTGGCGCGTGGGGCCCCGAGCGGTGGATTCGAGAGCCAGTCGACGAGGCTGCGCATCTTCATGCCGGTGACAACGAGCCTGACGGCGAATGGTTCCGCCTGCGCTACGCTCGCAGGGTGTCCATCCTGCGCGTCCTCGAGCCTTGTCCCGAATCCTGGGACGCCATGTCGGGTAGCTCGCGCGTGCGGCATTGCGAGTCCTGCGGCAAGGACGTCCACGATCTGCGCGGAATGAGCCACGACCAGGCGGTGTCGTACGTGCGTGCGAGGAGCGGCGCGTCGCTGTGCGTCCGCATGCTGGCGGTCACGGCGGCTGTCGCCGCCTGCGGGGCGCCTGCCCCGGCGCACGCGCCGACTCCCGTGGCGCAGACCGAGGCGCCGCCCGCGGTCGCCATGAACGGCGACAGCGACCGCGACCACGACGGCATCCCCGACGCCGACGACCAGTGCCCCGACGACGCCGAGGACCGGGACGGCGTGGATGACGGCGACGGCTGCCCCGAGGTGGACGCCGACAAGGACGGGATCGC
>DATBQU010000031.1:0-14510 GCA_036560665.1 Polyangiaceae bacterium | reverse complement strand
GTCCTTGCGCAGCGCCTCGACCACCAGACGTCGCATCTCCGGATCATCCTCGGCCACGATCACTCGGGACATCGGCGGTCGTGGAAGCAGTCGACGTGCCAGACGCCCTCACGTCTTCCCGTCCTCGTTCTCGTTCTCGCGGCCGAGCTTCTCCAGCTTGCGATAGAGGCGCTTCCGGTCGTACCCGAGGATGCGCGCCGCCGCGGTCTTGTTGCCCTGGACGGCCTCGAGGACGCGCTGGATGTAGCGCCGCTCGACCTCCTCCATCGGGACGAGCTCGCTCGGGTCGTCGCTGGTCACCAGGACGTGGCTGCGCCGGTAGTCCCGGATCTTCTCCGGCAGGTCGACGACGGCGACGTGGTCGTACAGGGTCAGGGCCACG
This sequence comes from Polyangiaceae bacterium, assembly GCA_036560665.1. Taxonomy (GTDB): domain Bacteria; phylum Myxococcota_A; class Polyangia; order Polyangiales; family Polyangiaceae; genus Palsa-1150. Next base: position 14,128 of record DATBQU010000031.1, on the reverse strand, counting down.
GCGCGCTCGATGCAGTTCTGCAGCTCGCGCACGTTGCCGGGCCACGCATAGGCGATCATGCGCTCCGCCGCCTGCGGCGAGATGCCGACCACGTTCTTGCCTGCGCGCGCGGCGAAGCGCGCGGTGAAGTGCTGGGCCAGCAGCAACACGTCGCCGCCCCGCGCGCGGAGCGGCGGGAGAGGCACCTGCACCACGTTCACGCGAAAGAAGAGGTCTTCTCGAAAGCGCCGCTCCTCGATGGCCTCCTCCAGATCGCGATTGGTGGCGACGACGATGCGGACGTCGACCGGCGTCTCCTGCGTCCCGCCCACGGGCCGCACGCGCCTCTCCTGGAGCACGCGCAGGAGCTTGGGTTGCAGCGCGAGGGGCATGTCCCCGATCTCGTCCAGGAACACGGTGCCGCCGCTCGCCTGGAGGAACAGACCGGGGCGCGATTCCCGGGCGTCGGTGAACGCGCCGCGCACGTGACCGAAGAGCTCGGACTCGAGCAGCGGCTCGGGCATGGCGGCGCAGTTCACCGCCACGAAGGGCGCCCGGGCGCGGCGGCTGCGGGCGTGGAGCGCGCGCGCCACGACCTCCTTGCCGGTCCCGCTCTCGCCCGTGACCAGCACCGAGACCTCCGCGTCGGCGACGCGGTCGACGAGGTCGTAGACGCGCCGCATGGCCTCGCTGTCTCCGAGCAGCTCCGCGGGACGACCGGGCGCACGGACCTCGTCGCGCAGCCGTTTGACCTCGTCGCGGAGCTGCTTGTGCCTGATCGCGCGCTCGACCGCGATGGCGAGGACGTCGAGGCTCACCGGCTTGCTGATGAAGTCGTAGGCGCCGGCCCGGATGGCCTGGACCGCCGTCTCCAGCGAGCCGAAGCCGGTGACCACGATCACCGGAACGTCGGGCCGGCACCCGACGACGTGGGCGCAGAGGTCGATGCCGCTCTGCTGGCGCATGTTGAGGTCCGTCACCACCGCGTCGAAGGGCTCGACCTCGAAGACCGCCGCGGCCTCCGCGACGGACAGCCGCCACTGAACCGCGCAGCCGCGTTTTCCCAGCCCCGCGGCCAGCGTCTCGCAGAGCGCGCGGTCGTCGTCGACCAGGAGGACGCTGCCGTTCACGACGGCCCCTGAACCGGGAGGAACAGCGAGAAGGTCGTCCCGCTCTCCGGCCGGCTGGCCACGTCGATCCAGCCGCCGTGGTCGCGCACGATTCCGTAGGCCACGGACAGCCCGAGACCCGTGCCGCTGCCGACGTCCTTGGTGGTGAAGAACGGCTCGAAGACGTGCGGAAGGTGCTCCGGGGCGATCCCCTCGCCCGTGTCGCGCACGCGCACCGCGACCCATTCCCCCTCGGTCGCGCCGTGGTCGGGCGGCGGTCGGGCGCGCTCGCGGCCCACGCTCACCTCCACGGTGCCCCCGCCGGGCATGGCCTGCACCGCGTTGACGACGAGGTTGGTCAGAGCCTGCTCGATCTGCACGGCGTCCACGTTCGTCTCCTGCGGGCCGCCGCTCTCGAGCGCCAGGGCGACGTGCTGCCTGTCGGCGAGGGGGCGCAGAAGCTCGAGCGTGTGCTGGGCCACCCCGGTGACGTCGCGGCGCTCCTTGCGCGGCCCGCGGCGACGCGCGAACTCGAGGAGCTGGCGGATGATGCGGGTCATCTTCTGCGCCGAATCGACGATGATGCGTGCGTATTCGCGCGACTCGTCCGCCGTCGCGTCGCCGGCGGCGATCATCTCGGCGCGGGCGACCACCACGTTGAGCGGCGTCCCCAGCTCGTGCGCGACGCCGGACGCGAGCTTGCCCACGGTGGTGAGCCGGTCGGCGTGGCGTAGCTGCTCGATGGCGCTGCCGAGCGCGTCGCTGGTGGCGTTCATCTCGCGCGCGACCTCGGACAGCTCGTCCGTCGACGCCAGGCGCACCGGCTCCGCGAAGTCGCCTCGACCGATGCGGCGGGCCTTCTCCACCAGGGCGCGGATGGGTCTGCCCACCAGCCAGGAGCCGAGCAGGTAGGACAGGAGCGTGGTCACCAGCGCCAGGAGGGCGGTGGTACCCACCGTCTCCACGATGGTCCGCCGGGTGTAGCTCCGCTCGGCGTCGAGCCCCTCGGAGAGCTCGAGGGCGCCCGCGCGGCCCGCCTCGCTCATGGGAACGTACGTGTAGCGCTCGTCCTCGCCGTGGTCGTCCGGGGCGATGCGGGTGATCATGCTCCCGGGCGCGAGCCGGGCCAGCTCCGCCGGAGCCACCCGCACGCCCCGCGCGGCGCCGTCGCCTTCGAGCCACACCCAGCGCAACCGGACACGGCTCTCGCCGGAGCTCGCCGCGTCGATCAGGCGCATCGCGTCCGCCTCCCCCTCCGACCGCCACACGCCCGCGACGGACGCCCTCAGGGTGCGACCGATGAGCTCGTGATCGCGGACCCGGTCGGCCTGGAACAGGGTCACCTCGCGCCGGACGCGGAAGTACCCGTTGGCGGCCAGGATCGCCGTCGTTCCGACCATGAACGCGAGCGACAGCTTCTGGACCAGGCGCATGGCGAGTCACCGGGCATGGGGCCAACCGGTCCCGGCGTCAATTCATTCCCTGGGCCCCCATCGATCGGAGGTTCGGGCCGGGGCTGCTATGCTCGCGGCCGCCGTGGACCTCGAGCTCAACGAGACGCAGACCCTGGTGCAGAAGACCGCCCGCGACTTCGCCGCGCGGGTGGTCGCCCCGCAGGCCGCCGAGATCGACGCGACGGAGCGGTTCCCGCGCGAGGTCCTGCGCGGCCTGGCCGACCTGGGGCTGATGGCCATCAACGTGCCACCGGAGCTCGGCGGCTCGGGGGCGGGCGCCGTGGCGTCCGCGCTGGCCATGCAGGAGATCGCGCGGGCGTGCGCCTCCACGGCGGTGATGATGAGCGTCACCAACATGGTGGGCGAGGCCATCGCCCGCTTCGGGACCGAGGCCCAGAAGCAGCATCATTGCCCGAAGCTCGCCGGCGGGGAGCACGCCACGGGAAGCTTCGCGCTGAGCGAGCCGGACGCGGGGAGCGATCCCGGCGGAATGCGCACCACGGCGCGGCGCGACGGCGGCGAGTGGGTGCTCGACGGCGCCAAGCAGTGGATCACCGGCGGGAGCTACGCCGGCGTCTTCATCGTGTGGGCTCGGACGGCGCCGCCCGAGAGCGAGGACGCGAATGGCCGCGTGCCCGATGCACGCGGACGGACCGGCGCGAAGGGGATCTCGTGCTTCCTGGTCGAGGGCGGCGCCAGGGGTCTGAAGATCGGGCGCCCCGAAGACAAGATGGGCATCCGGGCGTCGAACACGGTGCCGCTCGAGCTCGACGGCTGCCGCGTGCCGGCCGACGCCCTGCTCGGGCAGGAGCACGGCGGCTTCAAGATCGCCATGATGGCGCTCGACGGCGGGCGGATCGGCATCAGCTCCCAGGCCCTCGGGATCGCGCGCGCCGCGCTGGCCGAGAGCGTCGCCTACGCCAAGGAGCGGCGGGCGTTCGGCGTCCCCATCGCCGACCACCAGGCCATCCAGTGGAAGCTGGCGGACATGAAGACGCAGATCGACGCGGCGCACCTGCTGGCGATGCGCGCCGCCTGGCTCAAGGAGCAGGGAAGACCCTTCTCGCGCGAGGCGGCGATGTCCAAGGTCTTCGCCAGCGAGACCGCGGTGAAGGTGTGCAACGAGGCGGTACAGATCCACGGGGGCTACGGCTACATCCGCGAGTTCGCCGCCGAGCGCCACCTGCGCGACGCGCGCGTCACCATGATCTACGAGGGCACCAGCGAGATCCAGCGCGTGGTCATCGCCCGCAGCGTCCTCGCCTGAATCACGGTTCGCGATCCTCTATCAAGGCGGCACGCACACCGTGATTCGGCTCCGAGGTTCCGGCGGATCGACGGTGATCCATGCGATTTTTCGGGGGGCGCGTGAGCCGCGCGCGGGGCTGCCCGCCACTACGGGGCATGGACGCCAAGCAGACCGTTCGGTGTTTGAGTCTCCCCGTTCTCCTCGCGGCCGTCGGCGCGGCGATAGGCTGCACCGCCGCCAGCGGCGACGGCGCGCAATCCAACCCCCAGGAGCTGAGCGCCGCGCAGTGCTCGACGGCCACGCCGTGGGCCGAATGGGTGGCCTACGCGACGGGCCAGCTCGTGACGTACGGCGGCACCACGTACGAGTGCGTCCAGGGGCACACCAGCGAGCCCGGATGGACGCCCGACGCGGTCCCCGCGCTCTGGGCGCCGGTCCAGTGCTCCGGCGGCGGCAGCAGCAGCGGGGGCGGCAGCAGCGGGAGCAGCAGCGGGTCGAGCAGCGGCGGCGGCAGCGGATCGAGCAGCGGGGGCGGCTGCAGCGGCGCGTGGATTTACATGGGCAACGATCCCAACGCCTGCAACGGCCACCTGGGCGAGTCGTGCGGCTGGACGTCGACCAACGAGGGGCAGGGCTACCACTGCCAGAGCACGAGCTGGGGCACGGGCTGCGAGCCCGGCGGCGGCGGGACCTGCGGCGGCTCGAGCAGCGGCGGTAGCAGCGGGTCGAGCAGCGGCAGCAGCAGCGGGTCCAGCAGCGGCTCCAGCAGCGGCGGGAGCAGCGGGGGCGTCAGCGGCGCCTTCGTGTTCAGCCCCTACAAGGACACCAGCATCAACATGAACTGGAACACCAACGTCATCACCACCAGTGTCTCCGGCTCGCCCACGGCGCTCGCCACCGATCTGAAGCAGAACGGCGGCGACACCATCACCCTGGCCTTCGCCACGGGCGAGTGCGGCAGCGAGAACTGGGGCGGCGTCCAGGGCGCGGCCATGGCCTCCGCGAACGTGTCGCTCCTGAGCGGCGCGGGCGTGAAGTACATCCTGTCCACCGGCGGCGCGGCGGGGTCGTTCACCTGCGGCTCGGACGCGGGCATGGAGACGTTCATCGGCCGCTGGGCCTCGTCGAGCCTCATCGGCGTCGACTTCGACATCGAGGCGGGCCAGTCGCAGGCCGTCATCGGCGCGCTCGTCCAGCGCATCCAGACGGCGCACGGCAATCACCCCGGGCTGCGCTTCAGCCTGACGCTGGCCACGCTGGCCAACAACGACGGCGCCAGCACGGCGCAGTCGCTCGGCAGCGGGGTGCAGGACAGCTTCAACGTCTACGGCGACTGGGCGATGGCGGCCGTGAAGAGCACCATCGGATCGTGGCCGAGCTACCTGACCGTCGACCTGATGACCATGGACTACGGCTCCCCGAGCGCAGGCGTCTGCGTCGTCAGCGGCGGCGTGTGCCAGATGGGACAGTCGGCCATCCAGGCGGCGTACAACCTGCACGACCGGTGGGGCGTGCCCTACGCCAGCATCGAGCTCACGCCGATGATCGGCGGCAACGACGCCCAGAGCGAGCAGTTCACCCTCGCCGACGCCGACGCGGTGGCGACCTTCGTGAAGGCCAGCGGCCTCGCCGGGGTGCACTACTGGTCGTACGACCGCGACACCGACTGCCCGCCGGGCGCCGCCTCGCCGACCTGCAACTCGATCGGCAACGCCGGCACCCACGGCTACCTGAAGCGGTTCCTCGCCGGCGGCCTCTGACCCGAGATTCGTGCGCGGTGTGACTCGAGACGCGACGGGCCACGACTCCTGCGGCCATGATGAACGGGACGCCCCCTCGCGGGACGTCCCGTTCATGCACTTCCGCCCCCTCCTCTTCGCCTCCGCCTGCGCCTGGCTCTGCGCCTGCGCGGCGCTGGCCGCGCTCGCCCAGTGCGGTGGCGCCACCGAGGCCGCCGGGACCGCCGACGGGGCAGTCGACGCCACCGCGAGCGACGGCGGGACGGGCGCGGACGACACCGGAGACGAGGCATCGCTCGGCTGCGGCTTCTCCTGCGACGCCGGCGACGAGCGCGTTCCCTTCGTCGTCTGCGCGCCGACGGTCCCGGCAGACGGCTCGGCCTGCGCCGTCCCCGGCGAGGTGTGCGAGTACGGCACCAGCTGGTGGCTGGAGTGCAACGTGGTGGTGCGCTGCACGGGCGGAGCCTGGCAACCGCTCTACGGCGGCATGCAGTGCCCGTGGCTCGAGGGGGGCGGCGCGTGCCCGGCGACGTGGGCCGAGGCCAGCGCCATCGAGGCGGGGACTGCATGCGCGGCCGCCGACTGCCAGTATCCCCAGGGCTACTGCGAGTGCGGCGGCGCGTGCGGCGGTGGCGGAGCGCCCAGGCCGCCGCTCTACGGCCTGGCGTGGACGTGCGCCGAAGCCAGCGCGGAGTGCCCCTCGCCGCGGCCGCGGTCCGGGACGCCCTGCGGGGCCAGCGACGCCAGCTGCAACTACGGATGGTCGTGCGGCTGCGGGCAGTCCATGCAGTGCGTCGACGGCATCTGGCAGGGAATGGCGTCCCCGCCGTGCCCGTGACGGTCAGGGGCAGCCCGCCGTGATCCACGCCACGACGCGGTTTCGCTCGGCGTCGGTCGGCTTGGGGTTGGTTCCGGCGGTGTCGCTGATGGGGAACTGCCTGGCGGCCGGCGAGGGCTGGCAGCCCCAGGCCGGGTCCTGAGCGGCGGCGACGCCGCAGCGCATGACGGTCTTGTCCTTCACCACGTTGGCCAGAACCCCGTAGTCGCGGCCCGTCGAATCGTTCACGCCGTGGCACTCCACGCAGTACTTGGTGAAGAAGCCTTGCGCCCAGTTGGCCCAGGTATCGCCCGCGGCGGAATCGCCGCCTCCCGAACCAGAGTCGTCCCCGGTGACGGCGGCATCGCCGCCCGTCCCCGCGGGGGGCGAGGAGCTGGTGGACGAGCATGCGGCCAGCGCGCCCAGCGCGAGGGAGGCCGCGAAGGAAAGCGAGGCGAGGCCGGACAGGCGCGACTTCATGGGCATGAAGCGTAACGCCGCTTGCCCCCGGGCGCCGCTGCCTCTACATCCTGCCCGCATCATGGCCGAAGAGCGCCGCCTGCCCGAGTCCCGCCTCGGACGTCTCACGCGCCTCGCCGCCATGGGGGTACGGACCGGCGCCAGCATGCTCCTCGACAGGCGGGGCACGTCGGCCGCCGAGCACGCGACCGAGGTCCTCGGCAACCTGCGCGGCCTGGCGGCGAAGGTCGGCCAGATGGCGAGCTACGTCGACGGCCTCGTTCCGGAGCAGCACGCCGGCGCGTTCGAGACCTCCCTCAAGGCGCTCCGCGCGCAGGCGCCGCGCTCGTCGGCCGCGGCCATCCGCGCGCTCGTCGAGGAAGAGCTGGGCTCGCCGGTGGACACGCTGTTCGCCGAGTGGGACGACGCGCCGCTGGCGAGCGCCTCGATCGGCCAGGTGCACCGCGCCCGCATGCACGACGGGCTCGAGGTGGCCGTCAAGGTGCAGCACCCGGGGATCGCCCGCGCGGTGGAGAGCGACCTGGCCAACGCCGGCCTGCTGGAGTCGTTCGTGGGGGTGCTGGGCGGCAAGCGCTTCGACTCGCGCGGGATGCTGGACGTGATCCGCAAGCGCTTCCGCGAGGAGCTCGACTACGAGCACGAGGCCGAGGCGCTTCGCGCCTTCTCGGGGCTGCACGCGCGCGATCCCCGGGTGCGCATCCCGCTGCTCGTCGACTCGCGCTCGTCGGCGCGCGTGCTGACGACCGGGCTCGCGCGCGGGTTGACCTTCGACGAGGCGTGCGACGCCCCCGAGACCGAGCGCCAAGCGTGGGCCCGGACCCTGTGGCGCTTCGTCTTCAAGGGGACGCTGGTGGGCGGGATGCTCAACGCCGATCCGCACCCGGGCAACTACGTCTTCCACGAGGACGGGGCGGTGACGTTCCTCGACTACGGCTGCATCCAGCCCTTCCTCGAGCGCCGCCCGCTGGCCGTTCGCACGCACACCGCGGCCCTGGCGCGCGACGAGGCGGCCTTCGCGCGCGGCGTGGCGGCGATGGTCGCCTCGCGGCCCGGCCCGCTGGAGGACATGGCCATCCGCTACACGCGCCAGTGCTTCAACCCCCTCTTCGAGTCGCCGTACCGCATCACGAAGGCGTTCGCGGCGAGCCTGGTCGGCGGGATGCACGAGATGGCGCTCCTGGCGCGCAAGGTCCCCGAGGAGCAGCTCTTCACCATGCCCGCCGAGATGCTCTTCGTGAACCGGCTCCAGTTCGGGTTCTACTCGGTCCTGGCGCGGCTCGACGTCGAGGTCGACTACGCCGACGTCGAGCGGCGGTTCATCCCGCCGCACTAGAGGGCGGATGGCGGGACGCGCGATCCCGGCGGCGGGGCACCTTGCGCCGGAAGGCGCGGAGTTTCACGATGAGTCCCCGGGTGGAGGAGTCCTTGCAAGGGGCGGCACGGATGCGGATGGCGATCGCAGCGAGCGTCGCGCTCTTCGCGTGCGGCTGCGCCGACGGCGAGAGCGAGCTCGAGCCGCGGACACCGGTGAACGCGCAGCTGGCCGACCACACCCGGATGCGCGCACCCGACATCGAGGACGGCTTCCCGCGCGTCTACGCGATGTCCGAGCAGGCGGAGCCGCGCCCTCGCCCCTCGCACAGCGTCTCCCTCGGCTACATCGGGGACACGCCGCTCGGCACCGAGCCGACGCCCCCGCACCACGAGCCGTACTGGGCGCGGCCCTTCCCGTGTCACTGGACGCACACCTGCGCCATGGTCCCCTACTACTTCCCTCGCGTCGTGGGCGCGTACGCCGTCCCTCCCGTGATGGCAGGCGACTGAAGGGGCCGGGGCTCACTGCACCGACACGCGGGTCAGCGCGACGTGCCCATCCGGGAGCGTCGCCCAGGTCCCCGCGTTGATGGTGATGCCCCAGCCGCCGGAGTCGACGACCGTGTCGTTCGAGACGCCGACGTAGAGCATCCCCGGCGAGGCCATGGTCTGGATCACGGCCTGCGGGACGGTTCCGGAGCCCGCGCTCGCCGTGAAGGCGCAGCTCGCCCAGGTCGAGGTCGAGCCGGTGCCGCCGGCGAGCAGGACGCCCACCTGCCCCGCGCCGCCGTGCGTCCAGGCCAGCGTCAGGTCGGCGGCCCCGCTCAGCACGAGCAGGTTGCTGCTCTCGATGTCCGGCATGGCCGGCGAGACGACGGTGGCGATCGTCGGCGCCACGAGGCTGGCCGAGAATGCAGGCACCGTTCCCCCGGTCGCGGAGATCTGCAGGGTCTCTCCGTCGCCGAAGAGGGAGATGTGAGGGCGATCGACCTCGGCGTACGGATGCGAGCCCGGATCGGTCAGCGTGGTCGGCGGCGTCAGGGGTCCCGTGAGCGTGATCGCGCCGGCGCCGGCCGCGTTCTGTTGGCCGCCGGTCGAGCAGACCACACCCACCGTGCAGGGCCCGACCGTCGTCGGCGCGGGCACGCACGGCGTGCCGGGGACGACGATCTGGGAAAACGAGGCGGAGAGCTGGCCGGTGACGAACTCGGGCTGGCCTCCGCCGTACGTCGTGTCGTCGAAGATGGAGATCTGACCCCGCAGCGAGGGATCGATGGGCACGCTGGCCTCGGGCGTCACCGTGCTGCCGGAGTCGCCGCCGTCGTTCGCCAGCGCCGCCGCGTCGGCCCGAGGCCCGGCATCGGCGCCCGGGGAGCCGTCGGCGCCGAGGCCGCCGTCGGCGTGGTCCGGCGGGCCCCCGCCGATCGTGGCGTCGCCGTTGCCCCCGCTGCATGCGCCCACAACACCGAGCGTTCCCAGGATCCACGGGGTGAGCGCGAGCTTCATCGCCGTGCGGCAAGAGACCATGGTCGCGGCCGCCCGGCAGTCGACACTTTCGGACATCCATCCCGGGGGTCCGCCTGTGCTGTCATGCTCGACGGAGCGCCGCCCCCCCCGTGCCCCCTACCCCGTCGCGTCTTCTCGCCCTCCCGTTTCTCGCTCTCCTGTCCTGCGCGCCCCGCGCGTCGCCCCGCCCGGCCGCGTCGCCGCAGGAAGACGGCGCGCTCGTCCTGCGCGGCGCGGCCATCCACACCCTGGACCCGGCGCGACCGCTGGCGCAGATGGCCGTCGCGGCGGGCGGCCGGTGGATCTGCGTGGGAGACGAGGCGCGCTGCGCGTCGCGCGTGCCCGCAAGCGCGCGTGCCGAAGACCTGCACGGCATGACGGTCCTTCCCGGCTTCGCGGATGCGCACGGCCACGTGGCGGAGCTGGGGCTGGTGCTCCAGGCCGTCGATCTCCGCGGCGCCTCCGACGAGCGGGAGTGCGTCGCCCGGGTCGCCGCGCGCGCGCAGGGCACGCCCCCCGGGACGTGGATCTTCGCTCGCGGCTGGGACCAGACGCGATGGCCCGGGCATCGCTTCCCCGCCCTGGACGAGCTGTCCCGCGCCGTGCCCGCTCACCCCGTCATCGCCCAGCGCGTCGACGGGCACGCGGTGTGGGTCAACGCGCGCGCGCTCGAGGCGGCCGGCATCACGCGCGAAACGCCGGACCCCGCGGGAGGCCGCATCGTCCACGACGGCGAGGGCGCGCCGACGGGCGTCCTGGTCGACAACGCCACGGACCTGGTGCGGCGCAAGCTGCCGCCGCCCTCCGCCGCGGCGATCGAGCGCGCGCTCCTCGACGCCCTCGACCTGCTCGTCCAGCGCGGCATCACCAGCGTGCACGACGCCGGGGTCGACACGGCCACGCTCGCCGTCTACCGCCGCCTCGCGGACAGTGGCCGGCTGCCCATCCACGTCTACGCCATGCTCGACGGGCAGCAGCCGCTGCCCGAGCTGCGGGCGCAGATGGATGCGTGGCGCGCGACACCCACGGTCGGGCGTCTCACCGTGCGCGCCGTGAAGATGTACGCCGACGGCGCCCTGGGCAGCCGCGGCGCGCTCCTCACCGACCCCTACTCCGACGACGACTCGACGCGGGGCCTCGCGGTGACGCCGGCGGCCGAGCTCCGCGCGCGCATCCTGGAGGTGGCCCGGGCGGGGTTCCAGCCGGCCGTGCACGCCATCGGCGACCGGGCGGTGCACGAGGTGCTCGACGACTTCCTCGCCGCCTCCCGGGAGACGCCGGGGCTGCGACCCCGCGTCGAGCACCTGCAGATCCTCGACGCGTCCGACGTCGCGACGCTGGTGGCGTCGCACGCCATCGCGTCGATGCAGCCGACGCACGCGACGAGCGACGGCCCCTGGGCCGAGGAGCGGCTGGGGCACGGCACCGACCGCCAGCGAGGAGCCTACGCGTGGCGCACGGTCATCGACGCCGGCGCGCCCATCGCGTGCGGGTCGGACTTCCCGGTGGAGGAGCCCGATCCGCTGGCCGGCATCCGCAGCGCGGTGCTGCGCACGTGGCCGGGCGGCCCCGCGGGCGGGTGGATGCCCGAGCAGCGGATGACCGCCGACGAGGCGGTGCGCTGCTTCACCACCGGCGCCGCCTACGCCGAGGGCGCCGAGGACAGGCGCGGGCGGATCGCCGAGGGGTTCGCGGCGGACGCGGTGGTGTTGCGCACCGACCCCTTCGCCGGACCGATCACGGACCTCGACCGGCGCGCGCTGGTCCAGACGTTCGTGGAAGGACGGGCTACCGCCGCCGCGGGCGCCGCATCGCCATGACGCCTCCGCCCTCGAAGGGCGAGGGATCGAGGGGCGGCAGGGCGAGCACCAGGCGCTCGACGCGGCCCAGGGCCTCGAGGACGGCGCGCTCGGCGCGCAGCTCGTCGAACGGCCCATCGAACACGACCACGAGGAGGTAGATCCCGGCGAACGAGTGGGCGACGAGCGGCGCGTCGCCCGCCGGCTCGACGTGGCGGACGTGCTTGCCCTTGCGCAGCGCCGCCAGATCCGGCCGGGCGCGGACCGCCTGCAGGGCGCGACGAGAAACGGCCGCGACCCCCACGCTGTCCCCCTCGTCGTTGGCGGGGGACTCCGCCAGACGCGGGCTCGAGGCCAGCGGCGGCTGCGCGATGACGCCGTCCGGGTACGCGGCGCCCCACACGATCGGCGAGTTCGCGTCGATGACCATGGCGTTGGCCGCCAGCCCGCGCTTGCACAGCGCCACCAGCGCGTCGTGCAGCGACTCCGCCACCGGCGGCCGCGAGCGCCGCCCCGGGCCGACCTCCTCGACGACGGTGTCGAAGGTGCTGGCCAGCATCTCCAGGCGCCGCTGCCTGGTCTCGCGATCGGGCGGCGGCGCCGCGAACCGGGCGACGACGCCGCGGCCATCGGGGAGCCGCGTCGCCAGCGCGTGCTCGTCCCCCGCCAGGTCGGCGTCAGCCTCCAGGATGCGGGCCTCCTGGGCTCCGAGCTCGCGCACCACGAGCGACAGGAAGCGGTCGAGGTCGTCCGTCACGGGGCCATGGTCTTTAACACATCCCGCGGTCGATGCGCTTCTCGTGCTTGGCCAGCGCCTCCTCGACGGCCCGGACCACGCGCTTGGCGCGGGTGTCCTCGTGGACGGCCTGCTCGATCCACCTCAGGATGTGCTCCCGCTTCCCCGGCGGCAGCGACTCCCAGTCCTCCAGGACGCTCTCCTCCCGTAGCGCCTCGGCCAGATCCTCCGGGACGGCGACCTCCCGCCGCCGGGCGTCGACGCGCACCTCGATGGCGAGGCGGTCGCCCACCACGGCCCCCGCGGCCTTTCTCACCTCGCCGTTCAGGAAGAGACGGTGACGCCCGCCTCCCCTGGGGACGAGCGACGCCCGGAAGGGCGCCCCGCGGGCCACCCGCACCTCGACGGGCACGATGCCGCGGACGCCGATGGCCGCGCTCACCTTGGCCGGCACCTCCACGCCGTACAGCGGCTTGATCCGCGTGAGCCTCGCCTCGAAGGCGAACTTCCCGCTCCTCGGCGCGGTGGCGCCCTGGCGCCCCTCTCTCATTCTCCCATCTCCTCGCGCGCCTCCTGCGCGATCGACTCGGCTTCCTTCGCGCCCTCCTCGTCGCCTGCGGCGCGCGCCATCGCCGCTGCACGCCGGGCGTCCCCCTCGGCCTTCTCCGGATCGCCCAGCTCGAGGTACGCGCGCGCCAGCCGGCGCAGCACCTCCCCTTCCACGCGCGGATCCCCGACGTCGGCCGCGCGCGCCAGCGCCTCTTCCAGGGTGGCGCAGGCACGGCGGGAGTCGCGCTCGAGCAGCTGCACCCGCCCGAGCTTGGCCAGGATGCGCGCCTCGTTGCGCGCGTCGCCGACCTCGCGCGCCAGGCCGAGCGCGCGCTCGAGCAGGGTGGAGGCCGCGTCGAGCGCACCGTCGGCCATCGACGCGATCCCCAGGTTGGCGATGGCGACCGCCTCGTTGGCGGTGTCGCGCGCGTCGTGCAGCAGGTCCCGCGCCTGCTCGTAGCGCTGCATCGCACGCGCCGGGTCGCTCGCGAGCTCGAGGTTCCCGAGCGCCACCAGCCTCCTTCCCTCCAGCTCCGGGGCGCCCGAGGTCCAGCTCGGATCGCGCAGGATGGCCCCGGCGCGAGCCTGCGCTCCTCGCGTGGCGGACACCACCGCGTCCACCATGCGCAGCGCAGCCGTCTCGCCCGCCTCGGCAACGACCTCCGCGGCCTCTTCGAGCTCTCCGCGCGCGACGAGCGCCTCCGCCAGGACCGCCGCCGCCCGGGCCGCGGCGCGCTCGTCGCCCTGCCGCCGCGCCGTCGACAGCATCTCGCGCAGCCTCTCCGGAGGATCGGCCACCCACGCCCCCGGCCAGAGCGGCTCCTCGTGCACCCCCACGCTCGGTGCCTCCACCTTCCGTGTCATGGCGCGGATGGACCAGAAGTCCGGCGCCCGCTCCCAGGTGAGCTTGAGGAAGTCCGGCGGGCCGCACCACAGCAGCGGCCGTCCGAGCGCCTCGGCGATCGAGTCGCGTCGCTGGTTCACCAGCCGCAGCGCCGAGAGCAGCGGCGGGCTGGGCTGCCGCGGCCCGATCACCAGCACCACGCGCGCCGGGCTCCCGGCCGCATCCATCAGCCTCGCCACCAGCTCCCCCCAGGCCGCGTCGTCCAGCGGCTCGATGGTCAGCGTGGACCACCCGCCCTCGTCGAGCGCGGCCGCCATGGCGCGGGCCACGTCCGGCCCCGGCACCTCGACCGGCATCAGCACGAAGCCGTCCGCCAGCGACAGCGCGCGCAGCACGTCGCGGAGCGCTCCCGGCGTCACGACTCACTCCTCGAAGTGGGCCCGCACGATGGGTGCGCGCCGCACCAGCGGGTGCAGGTCGTACCACTCGTCGCTGTCGCGGTAGGCGAGGACCAGCCAGCGCTCGAGGAGCCGCCCGAACGCCGCCACCTGCT
>DATBQU010000030.1:0-8834 GCA_036560665.1 Polyangiaceae bacterium | reverse complement strand
CCCTCCAGCGCCGCGATCGCGTCGGCGGCGAGTTCCGGCCGCTCCTGCCCCTCGGGGGCGAGGCGCTCGATGAACATGCGTGCGAGCGGCACGACGTCCTCCACGCGCTCGCGCAGCGGCGGGACGTGCAGCTCCACCACGTGCAGGCGGTAGAAGAGATCCTCGCGGAAGGCGCCCTCCGCGACCATCTGCGCCAGATCGCGGTTCGTGGCCGCGATGACGCGGACGTCGACCAGGTCTTCCTTGGTGCCGCCGACCGGCCGCACACGCTTGTCCTGCAGCACGCGCAGCAGCCCCGCCTGCATCTTCTGGGGCATCTCGCCGATCTCGTCGAGCAGCAGGGTGCCCCCGTCGGCCTCCTGGAACAGGCCGCGGCGATCGCGGTCGGCGCCGGTGAAGGCCCCCTTCACGCTCCCGAACAGCTCCGACTCCAGCAGGTTCGCCGGAATGGCGCCGCAGTTGACGCCGAGGAACGGCTTCTTCCCGCGTGGCCCGGCCTGGTGCACGGCGCGGGCGACCATCTCCTTGCCGGTGCCGCTCTCGCCCGTCACCAGCACCGGTACGTCGGCGTCCTTGACGCGCTCGATGACGGCGTACACGCGGCGCATGGCGGCGCTCGTCCCCACCAGCCCCGCGTACCCGAAGTGGTTTCGCAGCTCGCCTCGGACCTGCTTGAGGTCCCGTCGCGCCACGGCGAGCTGCTCGGTGCGCCGACCGAGGCGGCCCGCCAGCTCGTCGCGCGCCGCGGCCAGGTCCGCGTTCGCTCGCGCCAGCTCGTCCGCGCGCTCGCGGTTCTCCGCCAGCAGGCGCGCGTTCTCGATGGCGATGGCCACCTGATCGGCGAAGGCCGAGAGCGTGGGCATCTCCTGCTCGAAGCGGACGCCGGGACGCATCCGCGTCTCGACGTAGAGCGCCCCGATGGTGCGCCCCAGCGGAGGCGCCCCCCGGATGGGGACGCAGGCGATCGACTGGATCATCAGCTGGTGCACGCTGACTGCCTGCGCCAGGCGCTCGTCGTCGCGCGCGCTCATGGTCACCACCGGCTCGCCGCTCTCCACGACACGGTCTGCCACCGAGCGCGAGAAGCGAGCGTGCGCCTCGTCGTCCCCCGCGCGCACCCGCGCCGCGTGCGCCTCGAGCTCTCCGCGCTCGCCCATCAGGACCACGAAGCCGCGCTCGGCGGCGAGCAGCGAGACGGCGTGATCGGTCACCCGCTGCAGGAGCCGCGGCACGTCGTGCTCGGTCGCGAGCTCGCGCGTGATCTCCAGGATGCGCGCCAGCCGGTCCTCGGCCAGCCGCGGGCCCGTGAAGATCGACGTCGTCCCGCTCAGGGAGTTCGTGCCGCGAGGGGCGCTCGACGACGGCAGGGACGCCAGCCCCGACGGCGCGACGACCGTCGCGGTGTGGGCCTGCCGCAGCGCGCGTCGGCGCGGGTCGTCCCAGAACACCTCGCGCAGATCGCGGGGGAGCTTCGCCGCCGTCTCCTCCAGCATGGCCAGGGCCGCCTCGGTGTCGCGGCGCGCGGTGGCCACGCTCCCCTGCGCCGCAGCCAGCCGGGCGCGCGCGTCGAGCGCCTGCCACGCCCACTCGCGCAGCCCCGCCTTGCGCGCCAGGTCGATGGCGGTGTCGAGCGTGCGGCGCGCGGTGTCCTCGTCGCCCGCGGCCTGGGCGATCATCCCGCGCACGAGCTCCGCCAGCGCCGCGTGCTCGCCGAAGCCGCCTTCGCCCAGGCCGCTTCGCACGCCGTCGAGCTGCCTCAGGAGGGCGCGGGCGTTCGCACGGGGCTCGCGCGCGCGCACCAGCAGTCCCTCCAGGCGCGACTCGGCCGCGTCGTGAGCGCGCCCCTGCGCTTCCCATGCGCTCGCCGTGTCGTCGTACAGCGCCGCTCCGCGCGTCACGTCCCCGGTGCGGGCCGCGTGTTCGGCCTCGAGCCCCAGGAGCTGCGCTCGCGCCGCGGGCGACAGCTCGTCGCGCGCACCGGCCAGCTGATCGATCGAGCCGCGCACCCTCGCCCAGCGCCCGAGGTAGAGCTCGAGGTTGGCGAGGTTGAGCAGCGCCTGGGTGACGGCGGCGCCGCTGCCCGCCCGGCGGGCCATGTCGACCGACGCCTCCAGGTGCACGAGCGCCTGCGCCAGATCCCCCTCGCCCTGGGCCATTCCTGCCAGGTTGAGGCGGATGGCGGCGACCGTCGCCGCGTCGCCGGCCTTCTCGGCCGCGGCGAGGGACCCTTCGTAGGCGGAGCGTGCGTCTCGGCTGCGGCCTGCCCGCTGGTGCGCGATGGCCGCCGACCCCAGCGCGACCGCCTCGACGCGCGGCTCTCCCGTCGCCCGCGCCACGCGCACCGCCTCGTCGAGGGCGGCGCGCGCCAGCGTGTCCTCGCCGGTGAAGGCCAGAGCGATCCCCCGAGCGGCCAGCGCGTCGGCGGCCAGCGCGTCGGAGGCGCCGTCGTCGACCACCGCCTTGGCCAGCCTCGCCGCGTCCGTGTACTCGCCGCCGCGCAGGTGGGCGCGCGCGCGGCAGGCTTGCCATGCGCGGCGGCTCGGCCCTGCCAGCGCCGGAGACTCGATGGCGGTCAGCTCCGACACCGCGCTCGCGGTGTCGCCGCGACCCAGCGCGATGCGAGCCCGCGCCAGCCCCACGTGCACGCGCTCCACCTCACCCCGGGGAGGGCCGAGCTGGTCGAGCCCGCGCGCTGCCTCGTCGAAGCGGCCCGTGTGGATGGCCTTCTCGGCCGCCTCCAGCGCCTCCGAGCGCCCGACCGACGCCGGCGGCGTCGACGGCCGGCCGTGGGAGCTCAGCGCCGCGTCGACGTCTTCCTTCGAGACGAGGACGCGCCCGGCGAGCCGGCGGACGACGGCGCGCAGCGCGCCGGGTCGGCCCCCCACCCGCTGGACGAGGTGCGCGCGCAGGGCGTCCGGCAGGGACGGCACCGAGCGCTGCACCAGCTCCGCGGCGGCGCGTTCGTCGAGCGGTGGCACGATGAACGTCACGCACGGGCCGCGCGCCATCTTCTCCGCCACCTCGCGGGGCCCGACGACGACCAGACGCGCGCCCGCCTCCGATGCCCTCCGCAAGGTCGCGCGCGCCGCCTCGTCGAGCTGCTCGGCGTCGTCGACGATGATGGTCAGCTGCGAGGGCGTCGCGCCCGCGGCCAGCGTCGCCCCCGAGGCAAGCCCCGCGTGTTGCGCCAGCTCGACCTCGATCACCCCCGGGGAGTCGATCATCGCCACCGCGCGTCCCTCGACGCCCAGCGTCCACGCCAGTCGCCGCGCCATCGTCGTCCGCCCGGAGCCTCGTGGCCCCTCGAGCGCGACGGCCGCCCCTGCGGGCAGGCCCCGCACGCGCTCGAGCAGGGCCTGCGCCGTCGCGTCCAGCCCCAGCACGGGCCAGGGGGGCTCCCCGCTCGTCGCGCCCGGCGGCAGCCCGGCCGCGCGCCGCAGCGCGCTCGCCAGCTCGTCGACGCTCGGCCACCGCGCCGCCGCCGCCGCCTCCGTCGCCCGCGCCGCCACCCTGGCCAGCGCGAGGCGCGTCTCCTCCGGCAGCTCGTCCCCGCGCCGCGCCAGCGCCTCGTTCAGCGTCGCGCCCAGGGCGTACACCTCCGCGCGGACCGTCAGCGGCTCACCCGCGAAGAGCTCCGGCGCCGCGTACTTCGGCGTGAGGCCGCGCGCCGTGGTGCCGCCCTCCCTCCAGGGCGCGGCCAGGCCGAGGTCGACCAGCGTGCCGCGCGCCTCCGGGCCCGCGCCCACGATGATGTTCGCCGGCTTCACGTCGCCGTGGAGCAGGCCGCTGCGATGCACGACGGTGAGCTGATCGCACGCGCTCGCGATGGGCGCGAGCCACGGCGCCGCAGCCCCCTCGTCGCCCGCCTGGAGCACGTCGTCGAGGCTGCGACCGTCCACCAGCTCCCGCACCATGTAGCGGCGACCGTCGCGCAGCGCCCCGAAGCCGACCACGCGCGGCACGCCCAGCCCCTCCAGGCCGCTCAGCGCCACCGCCTCCTGGACCAGCGCCTCGATCTCCGCCGCGCCGGCGTCGCTGGAGAGCACCTTGAGCGCCAGCAGGCGCCCCCCCGCGCGGTCGCGGACCGACCACACCTCGCCACCGCCGCCCGCTCCGAGACGGTGCACCGGCTCGTAGCGCGGCGGCAGCTCCGGCATCGGTCAGAGCATACCGTGCAGCGTCGGACCCTTGCTCGCCTTCGTCGCCTTGCCGGCGCCCGTCTCGGAGTTGTCGATGCCGTAGTCGGCGCTCAGGCCGAACCAGAAGCCGGTGATCCCGAAGCCGAGGCCGAGGCGCGCCTCGATCTCCTTGGTGGCCTTGTAGCGCAGGCCGAGCTGCGGGATGTTCAGCATCGGAAAGAGGATGGGCTTCGGCCCGAAGAGGCCGGCCGGCTCGGTGTAGTTGCCCACCTTCGCCGTGGTGGCCTGCGAATGGTTCAGCGGGTCGCACGAGGGGGCGTCCTTGGTGGTCTGGCACGGCGTGTAGTGGTTGCCGTCGTAGCCGGTCAGCGGCCCTTGCCCGCTGGCGGCGATGTACAGCCAGTTGTTCTCCAGGTTGCCGAAGATGACCCCCAGGCCGGCGCCGAGGCCGTACTCGAAGTCGAGGTGGTCGCCGATGGGGACGGACCAGAGCAGGTCGACCGAGGCGTAGATGGCCTTGAGGGTGCTGTTGACCAGCGACCAGTTCTGCGGCGTGGAGTCCTTGCCCGACTCGTGGAACACCAGGTCCCCCGTGTTGTAGTCGGCGTAGGAGAGCGCGAAGACCTGCGAGAAGCCGTCCTTGCGGGAGTCGAGCTCGAGGCCGAAGACGTTCGAGTAGACGCTGGCTCCGCCGTCGACCGCGGTGTTGATGAGGAACTTGGGGATGAGGTTGCCGCGGTAGCGCAGGCCCACGAAGAGGTAGCGCTTGCCGGAGTCCTCCTTCCACGCCTCGCTGGCCACCTCCGGCGGCGTCGCGGGCAGGTCCGTCGGTGCGGCGCTCGCGCTGTCCTCGGGCGCGGCGGCCGTCTCCGGGGGCGCCGGGGGCGCGGGCTCCGGCGTCGGCTCCGGAGCCGCGGAGGCGCTGGCGGAAGCGGCGCCTTTGCCTCCCTTCTTGGGCTTCTTGGCGGTCTGTGCGAGCGCTAGCGGAGCAGCGGCCAGGACGACGAGGATGAGCGTCGCGGCCAGCGAACGAGTTTTCATCGTGGACCCCAGGGCAAGGAGGCGGTGACGACGCGCGCGATGCTACACTAGACCTCGGCACGAGGGGGGACGTCTGCGACATCCCACGTGATCCTCCACGGACGAATCATCGAGCAGCGGGTCGATCGGGACGAGATCCGGACGTTCCGGAAGGAAATTGTCGTCACGGGCAGCCGGGTGCCGCTGGCGATGGTGCGCAAGCGGCTCGCCGGCAACGACGGGACCCGGGCCCCGGTGCTCCTCGTGCACGGGTTCGGTCAGAACCGGTACGCATGGCACCTGCCGGCGCGGAGCTTCGCCAACCACCTGGCCGCCTCGGGGTTCGACGTCTTCAACCTCGATCTGCGCGGTCACGGCCGCTCGCGGCACTTCGGGGCGCGCCGTGCGCACGGCGTCCAGGACTACGTGCGGGAGGACCTCCCGGCGGCCATCGAGGAGGTGCAGGCCCTGTCGGGCAAGCGACCGGTGTGGATCGTGGGGCATTCGCTGGGGGGGCTGGTCGCCTACGCGGCCGCGCCGCAGCTCGCCGGCGCGGTGGCCGGCATCGTCTCCATCGGCAGCCCGTACCACTTCACGCGCGGCTCGCTCACGCTGGGGGCGATGACGCTCCTCTTTCGCGGCCTCGCCCTCTGGCCGCTGCCCAACGCGTCGCTCCCGCTGGCGCCGGTGGGGCTGACGATGCGCGCCTTCCGGCGCTTCGCGGAGAGCCCCTTCTACGTGCTGCCGCTGCGGGGGTGGCACGCCGGCTCCTGCGAGCCGCACGTGCTCGAGCAGCACCTGCGCCTGGCGTTCGACCGCGGCGCCCTCACCGAGGTGCGCGAGCTCTTCGACTGGGCGGTGAAGCGGCGCTTCGGCGGCGACGAGCGCGACTACGTCGAGTGCTTCGAGAAGATGGACATCCCCCTGCTCATCGTGGCCGGCGCCAACGACGATCTGGCGCCCCCGGCCAGCGTCCGTCCCGGCTTCACGCGCAGCCGTGCGCGCGACAAGACGTACCGCGTGCTCCCGCTGGGGCACATCGATCTGCTGGTCGGGCGCGACGCGCCGCTGATGACGTGGTCGCTGGTGACGGGCTGGCTGACGAAGCGGGCGGCGTAGGGCCGTCCCGCGCTACTCGGCCGCGCTGCTCTTCTTCTTCGACGGGCTGCTCTTCTCGCCGCCCTGCTCGCTCTTCATCTTGGACAGCTCTTCCTCGAGCTTGCGCACCGTGCGGCGCAGATCCTTCACTTCGCCTTCGGTGGCGAGCGCCATCGCCTTGGCGATGTTCTCGACGCGCTCCTTGGCGAAGCTCTGGGCCTTGCCGGGCACGCTCATCGCGGCCATCACCGCCTTCATGACCCGCTCGTCCTGCATCAGCTTCATGACGCGGGGGTCGCTCATCAGCTTCATGCCCTGCTGCATCAGGGTCTTCTTCAAGGAGCTCATCTGGGTGGCAGGGTGTACGTCGCGACGACGCGACGCGCAACCCGTCCGGCCCGGGTGACCGCTCGGCCGCGCGCCGCGATTCGAGGGAACGCGCGTTCCCCGGAGCCTCACCGCGCCGCCATTCGGGGGACTGCCCGTTCCCCGCGACCTGGGCCTCGTGGAGTTCGAGGTAGGCTCCGTTCCCCCCAACCCGGACACCCCCCGGTTCGGGGGACATCGCGTTCCCCGCAACCACGAGCCGGTGGGGTTCGGGGGCGCACGCGGTCCCTGGAACCCGGAGCCCGCTGCTGGCCGGAAGGGCGCCCGGAGGTTCGGGGGAAAGCGCTGTCCCCCGGATCGGGAGCGCGTAGCATCGCGACGGACATGGCTCGCAAGTCGAACGTGGAGCGCGGGAGCAAGTACCGGGGCCTGGTCAAGGGCATGAAGAAGCGCTGGAGCGCGACCGAGCTGGTCACCCTCGCCAGCAAGACGCTCACCGTCCAGCAGATCGTCGATCACCTGAAGACCGTGCTCGACGCCATCGACGCGACGGCGTCGAGCTACGCGGCCTGGCGCGACCAGGTCGCCCGGCAGCGCGCGATGGAGGAGCAGGTCCGCGACCTGGTGCGCCTGCTGGGAGACCGGATTCACACGCTCTACGGCGACAGCGCCACCGACCTCGCCGACTTCGGCATGGAGCCCCTCAAGAAGACGGGCCCCAAGACCGTGACGGCGAAGGTCGCCATGGTGACCAAGGCCGCCGCGACCCGCGTCGAGCGCAGGACCATGGGCAAGCGTCAGAAGCAGCGGATCAAGGGGAAGGCCTAGCGCCTCAGTCCTTCGCGTCGCCTCGCGCGAAGATCGACGCCACGTAGTTGAGCACGTCGGTCGCGCTCACCTCGTTGTAGCCGAAGTTCTTGATGAGCCTCGACTTGATGATGTCGATCTTCTCCTGGGTGTCCTTGTCGACCACCGCCGAGACCAGCGTCTTCAGCTTGATGGAGTCCTTCTGGTCCTCGAAGAGCTTGAGCTCGAGCGCCCGGCGCAGGCGGTCGTTGGTGTTCCACTCGAACTTCTTGCCCTCCACCGCCAGCGCGCCGATGAAGTTCATGATCTCGCGCCGGAAGTCGTCCTTGCGGTTCTCGGGGATGTCGATCTTCTCCTCGATGGACCGCATGAGGCGCTCGTCCGGGTCCTCGTCCTGCCCGGTGTAGCGGTTCTTGACGCGCTCCTTGAGGGTGAAGGCCTTGATGTTGTCGATGTAGTTCGCCGCCAGCTTGCTGATGGCGTCCTCGTCCGCGCTGATGGCGCGCTGGACCTCGTTCTTCACGACCTCCTCGTACTCGCGCTTCACCATGCCGATGATCTCGGCGAAGCGCTTGCGCTGCTCCTCGCTGGTGATGAGCGAGTGGTGCCGCAGCCCCTTGTCGAGCTCGTTGAGCACCATGAAGGGGTTGATGGTCCCCTCGCCCGAGTCGTTGACGAGCGCGTTCGAGATCTTGTCCTGCACGTAGCGCGGGCTGATCCCCTCCATGCCCTCGCGCTTGGACTCCTTGCGCAGCTCCTTCACCGTGTCCTGCGTGTACCCGGGCAGCACCTTGCCGTCGTAGAGCTTGAGCTTCTGGATGAGCGACAGGTTGTGCTTCTTGGGGTCCTCCAGGCGCGTGAGGGCGGCCCACATGGCGGCGACCTCCAGCGTGTGCGGCGCGATGTGCTTGCCCTTGATCTTGGTGCCGTTGAAGTCCTTCTCGTAGATCCGGATCTCCTCGGTCAGCTTGGTGATGTAGGGGATGTCGATCTTGATGGTGCGGTCGCGCAGCGCCTCCATGAACTCGTTGTTCAGGAGCTTCTTGTACTCGGCCTCGTTGGTGTGGCCGATGATCACCTCGTCGATGTCCGTCTGCGCGAACTTCTTCGGCTTGATCTTGTGCTCCTGCGACGCGCCGAGAAGGTCGTAGAGGAACGCGACGTCCAGCTTCAGGACTTCGATGAACTCGACGATGCCGCGGTTCGCGATGTTGAACTCGCCGTCGAAGTTGAAGGCGCGAGGATCGCTGTCCGATCCGTACTCGGCGATCTTGCGGTAGTTGATGTCGCCGGTGAGCTCCGTCGAGTCCTGGTTCTTCTCGTCCTTCGGCTGGAACGTGCCGATGCCGATGCGATCCTGCTCCGACAGCACGAGGCGCTTGACGCGGACGTGGGTCATCACCTTCTCGAAGTTGCCGCCGTAGTGGCGCATCAGCTCCTTGA
>DATBQU010000029.1:0-24612 GCA_036560665.1 Polyangiaceae bacterium | reverse complement strand
GGATCGGCCGTCCCGGCGGCGCTCAGCTGCGCAACCAGCTTGCTCAGGGTGGTCTTGCCGGTGATCGCTTCGATCGAGGCGACCTCCGCTTCCGGCAGGCGGAACATCTCGAGGCGCACCGGCGGCGTCGCCACCGGCTCGAGCACCTCCTCGTGCACCGGACCGAGGAGGACCTCGAGCTCGGCGTACGAGTAGCCGGAGCGGATGCCGCGCCCGATGAGCTCGAAGGTGTCCACCCCGAGGGGGAACGTCTCCTCCTGCGAGCGCACCCCGCGGGCGAAGGCGAGCTCGCCTCCCTTCCAGCGGAAGGTCTCCATCAGGCGCTCCTGCGTCTGATCGTGGATGGCGCGGAACAGCTCGATCGGTCGCAGCACGCCGATGCCGACCAGCGCGTCGCCCAGGCGGCCGCCGAAGCGCGGGAGCATGGCCAGCGCCATCTCGACTTCCATGCGGAGCACCTGCCCCCGCTCGATGAGAAACTCGCCGAGGAGCTCCCTCTTGTCGGTCGACGTCACGCACTCCGGCGCGCCCTCCACGAAGAAGATCCGCTTCTTCCGCGGTCCGTCCTTGAGCACGAGCGCGCCCGTTTCCCGGCGGACCGCGAGGTGGAAGAGCCGCGTCGGCAGGCGGGCGGGATCGAGCTTCCCCCGATCGATGGCGTCCGACGGGAAATCGGTGTCCCACTTCAGGGCTGGGCTGGTCATGAAGCGCGAGAGCTCGACGTACTCGGAGGCCGGCTTGAAGCGGCCGCTGTCGCGGGCGATCGAGCACCGGGTGCCCACCTCTCCCGTCGCGAAGAGCTCGATGAGGCGCGGGAACGGCATCGGCCCCAGCATGGTGCCGTCGTCGCGCTGCACGCGGTACACCTCGGGCGAGACCGCGCGCGGCTCGACCGCAGGCTGCTTCGACGCCTCGTCCTCCTCGCGCAGCACGCGCCGCGTGGTGGTGTCGCACTCGAGCGGAGCCGTCGACGCAGAGACCATCTGGCCGGTGTCCTCCTCGGCGGCGTCGCCGCCCGCCACCAACCCGAGCTTCTCCACGTAGGCGGCGAGGCGCGAGGGGCTGACCTGAAGCCGTCGCCGGCGCACGACGTCGTCGAGCGCCTCGGCGAAGGCCGACGCGCTCGGCCAGCGCAGCGCCGGATCGCGCGACAGGGCCCGGAAGAGCACGGCCCGGACGTCGTCGGGGACGCGCGCCCCGGCGCGATCGATGGAGGTGAGGTCGGCGTCGCGGATGCGCAGCAGGACGTCGAGCTCCTTGCCGCCGCTGAACAGCGGCCGCAGGATGAGCATCTCGGCCAGGACGATCCCGAGGGTGAAGATGTCGCTTCGCGCGTCGAGCTCGCGACCGACCACCTGCTCGGGCGACATGTAGCCGAGCTTGCCCTTGAGCTGACCGGCGTCGGTGCGACGCTCGATCTCGGCGGCACGGGCGATGCCGAAGTCGGTGAGCTTCACCGCGCCGGTGCGATCGATGAGGACGTTCCCGGGCGACACGTCGCGGTGCACGAGGGCGAGGGGCTTGCCCTCGTCGTCGCGCGCGGTGTGCGCGTAGTCGAGCGCGTGAAGGATGGAGAGCGTGATGTGCAGACATACGTCGAGCGGGATCTCCTCCCCTCGCCCCGCGGCGGCGCGTATGAGACGGGCGCCGGTGGTGCCGTCGACGTACTCCATCGCCATGTAGAGCTCGCCGTCCTGCTCGCCGAAGTCGAACACCTGCACGATGTTGGGGTGACCGAGGCGCGCACACACCCGCGCCTCGTCGACGAACATCGCGACGAAGTCCGGGTCGCGCGCGAACTGCGGCAGGATCCGTTTGACCGCGACGATCTTCTGGAAGCCGTGCGGCCCGGCGCGCCGAGCAAGATAGACTTCGGCCATCCCGCCCGTCGCGATCCGCCGGAGCAGCTCGTACGGACCCAGGCGCAAGGGCGCCGGGATGCTGGAGATCGTCATGCCTTGGACAAGCTTAACATGGGCGATTACGTTCGCGCTCCCATGTCTCGCTCCCGCAAGCTCGCCCCTCCGGCGGGCGCCTCGTCGGCGACGGCGCGCGCCCGCGTGGTGGCGGTGACGGGGGCGACCGGGTTCCTGGGCAGCAACCTCATCGGGTCCCTGGAGGAGGACGACCGCATCGGCCGCGTCGTGGCCATCGACGTGGGCGCGACCCCCACCGCCGGACGCAAGACGCGCTCCTACGACGTGGACCTCACCCAGCCGACGGCCGAGGCGCGCGTCGCCGAGATCCTCGCCGCCGAGCGGGTCGACGCGGTGGCGCACCTGGCCTTCCTCGCCTCGCCCACCCACGCGACGGCCTGGGCGCACGAGCTCGAGAGCGTGGGGACCATGCACGTCACGGTGGCGGCCAGGCACGCGCAGGTGCGAAAGCTCCTGCTGTGGTCGCAGACCTGGCTCTACGGCGCCCATCCCTCCAACCCGAACTTCCTGACCGAGAAGCACCCGCTGCGCGCACCCCGGAACGAGCCCTACTTCGCGGACAAGGTCGAGGCCGAGGAGCAGGCGCGCAAGTTCGGGCAGCGCTCGCCGGGCGCGGTGGTCACCATCCTGCGGACGGCGCCGATCCTCGGGCCCACCGTGAGCAACGCGGTCACGAGCTACCTCGCGCGGAGGCTCGTCCCCACCATGATGGGCTTCGATCCCCTCGTGCAGTTCCTGCACGAGGTCGACGCCATCGCCGCGCTCCACCTGGCCCTGCTGCGAGACGTCCCCGGGACGTTCAACATCGTGGGCGACGGTGTGCTGCCGCTGTCCACCGTCATCAAGCTCGCGGGCCGTGTCGCCATCCCCATCCCGCATCCGGTGGCCCGGACGGTGGCGGCCCTGGGCTGGGTAGCACAGCTCGTCGAGGCGCCTCCGTCCTTCCTCAAGTACCTGCGCTTCCTGTGCGTGGCCGACGGTCAGCGAGCCCGCGAGGCGCTGGGCTTCACCCCCGCGTACACGTCGCGCGAGGCGCTGCTCGACTTCGTGAGCGCGCAGCGGCTGCGCGACGTCAAGCTGCTGACGGAGACGCACGCATGACGCGAAGGAAGGGCAAGGGCGACGGCACCCGCCCGCCGGCGGCCAAGTCGGCGCGACGCTCGCCGAGGGCCGCGTCGGTGCCGCCCCCGTCGACCCCGGCGGGGGCGACGGAGACGGTCCTCGACGCGGCTCCGATGGAGCGTCCGAGCGACCCCGACGTCGGGGCGCGTATCCGGGAGCTCGAGGCGCGCCTCGACAAGATGATCGACGCGCACGCGCGCGAGCGGGAGTCCGGCGCTGAGCTCGAGCCCGTCGCCACACGCGCGGAGCTGCGTCCGCCCATGTCGTCGCGACCGCCGCCTCCGGAGCCCGACGGGATGTTCGACACCGCGCGCGAGCTCCTGTCGACCGACTTCTATCTCCGCAAGTGGGGGCGACTGGGGTTGCGCAATCGGTCCGAGGACGTCGACGAGTTCGGGTACGACCCGGTCTACGAGCAGAAGGTCCTGCCCTTCTTCGACTTTCTCTACGACAGGTACTTCCGCGTGGAGGCGCACGGCGCCGAGCGCGTCCCCGCCGACGGCCGCTGCCTGCTGGTGGCCAACCACTCGGGCACGCTGCCGTTCGACGGGATGATGCTGCGGCTCGCGGTGCGCCGCGAGCACCCGCAGCACCGCGACGTGCGCTGGCTCGCCGAGGACGCCATCTTCCATTTTCCGTTCCTCGGCAGCTTCAGCAATCGCCTCGGCGCCGTGCGCGCCTGCCAGGAGAACGCGGAGCGTCTGCTCGACCACGGCGCGCTCGTGGCAAGCTTTCCCGAGGGCATGAAGGGCATCGGCAAGCTCTTCAAGGATCGTTACCGGCTCCAGCGCTTCGGGCGGGGCGGCTTCGTGAAGCTCTGCCTGCGCACGCGCACGCCGGTCGTCCCGGTGGCCATCGTCGGCGGCGAGGAGACCAACCCGATGCTGTCCCGCGTCGAGTACCTGACCAAGGCCCTCGGCATCCCGTACCTGCCCGTCACGCCGACGTTCCCCCTGCTCGGTCCCCTGGGCCTGCTGCCGGCGCCGACGAAGTGGAAGATCGTCTTCGGCGATCCGGTCGATCTCGAGGGCTACGGGGCGGAGGCGGCGGACGACGAGATCCTCGTGGGGCGGCTGGCCGAGGCGGTCCGCCGCGAGATCCAGGGCATGCTCGATCGCATGGTGACCGAGCGTCGCTCCGTCTGGTTCGGCTGAGCCATGAGGCCGGGGTCGCCGAGCGGCATCCTCGTCCTCGACAAGCCGCGCGGGCCCACCAGCCACGACGTGGTCGCCCGCGTGCGCCGCGCCCTGGGGACGCGCGAGGTCGGTCACGCGGGGACGCTGGACCCGATGGCGACCGGCGTGCTGGTGGTGGCCGTGGGCGAGGCCACGAAGCTCGTCCCGTGGCTCACGGCTCACGACAAGTCGTACGAGGCGACCATCGCGCTGGGGGTGGAGACGGACACGCTCGACGCCGAGGGGCGCGAGACGCGGCGCGAGCCACCGACCGACGCCCTGCGCGCCGCCCTGGCGGGCTCGCGCGGCCCGGTGGTCGCCCCGCAGCTGCGCGCTGCCCTCGACGCCGAACGCGTCCGCCGCACGCAGGTGCCTCCGGCGTTCTCCGCGATCCATGCCGGGGGCGAGCGCTCCCATGCGCGCGCGCGACGCGGCGAGGTGGTCGACCTCGCGCCCCGTGAGGTCACGGTTCACCGCCTCGAGCTCCTCGCCTGCAGCGACGACCCGACCTTCGTCGCCGTCGCGCTCGACGTGGGCAAGGGGTACTACGTGCGGTCGCTCGCCCGCGATCTGGCGGCGGCGCTCGGCACCGTCGGCCACCTGACGTCGCTGCGTCGCACCCGCTCCGGCTGCTTCCTGCTCGAGGAGGCCGTGCCCCTGGAGACGCCGCCGGACGAGCTCGCGGCGCGCGTCCACACGCTGGCCCGCTCGGCGGCGCGTGCGCTCCCCGTCGCCCAGCTCACGGGCAGCGGTGTGCGCGACGCGAAGCACGGCCGTCGCGTGCAGCCGCAGGACCTCGACGCGGCCGTGCCCGGCACGTGCGCCTGGCTCGACGAGCGCGGTGACCTGGTGGCCATCGGAGAAATCGAGGACGACGGCGGCGGCCGGGTCCTTCGCGGCTTCGGCGCCGGAGGCGGGGAGTGATACCACTGGGAGCGAGCTCCCTCTCATGCACGCATTCCCCAAGCTCGTGGTGGCCTTGCTCGCGCTGTCCGCGCTCTCCGCCTGCGACCGGACCCCGTCGACGCCGTCGCTCCGTGGAGAGCCTCCCAGCTCGGTCGCGGGCCCCCTGGCCGCCCCGCCGCCCCCGCCGACCGCCGTCGTGTCCGTCACCCCCTCTGCATCCGCCGCAGCGCCGGCGGCGCCACCCGCGGCGAGCACGGGCCTGGAGCCGCCCGCACCACCCGCCGCGTCCTCGCCACCACCCTTGCCGCCGGTGCGGGTCGAGAACATCGGCATGCACATCGGCGGCGGCCCCAACGACGCAGAGAACAAGGCCCCCATCGCCGAGAGCGTGGCCCCTCACTTCGACGAGCTGCGCGCGTGCTGGGCCCGGGTCGACGACCCGGCGCGAGGCGGCGACTTCGGCGTCGACGTCCTCATCCAGCCCGAGGGCGGGCGAGCCCGGGTGACGAACCCGCGCACCTCCATCCGCCCCGCGGCCTTCCGCGACTGCGTCGTGGCCGTCTTCGAGGGGATCGACTTCAAGAAGCCCAGGAAGGGCCTGACCATGGTGAGCTACGCGCTGCGCTTCTCGCCGTCGCCGCCCTAGCTTCGCCTACTTCTTCTTCTTGGGTGGCGGCTGCGCCCCGCCCTTGTCGTGCGCCGCCGCGTCCTGCGCCATCTTCAGCTTCTCCGTCGCCGGCTTGGCCAGCGACCCGCTCGGCGCCAGCTCGAGGTACTTGGCGTACTCCGCGGCGGCCTCCTTGTAGTGCTTCGCCCCGGCCAGGCGGCCGCCCAGGTAGTAGTGCGCCGGCGCGTAGTTCGGCTCCTTGGCCACCGCCGCCTGGAGATCGGCCAGGGTGCCCGGCTCGTCCTTCACCCCGAGCTTGCAGAGCGCGCGCTCGGTCCTGACCTCGCCGCCGTCCTTGATGGCCACGGCGCGGTCGAACGTCTTGATGCACGAGTCGAACTCGCCCGCCATCCGGTACTCGAAGCCGATCTCGGCCAGCATCGCGTAGTCGTCCTTCACCAGGTCGCGCGCCGCGTCGAGGTGCGGGGCCGCCCCGCGAACGTGCCAGGCGTTGAGCCAGTGGGCGAAGGTGATGTGGTACATCGGCTCGCTCGGCGCGGTCTTGATGGCCTGCGACATCTCCGCCGCGGCCGGGTCCTGGTCGCCGTGCATGGCGAGGGCGATGCCCAGGTTCTCGTGCAGCGGCGCGCTGCCCGGGTGCTTGGCCAGGCCCGCCTTGGCGACGGCCATCGCGTCGTCGATCCGCTGGGCGTCGAGCATCAGCGAGCTCAGCGCGGCCACCGCCGTGTCGAACTCGGGCTTGAGGGCGACGGACGACCGGTAAGCCGCCTCGGCGGCGGGCTTGTCGCCGAGCTTCTCGCAGGCCTGCCCGAGGTTGAAGAACGCCTCGTAGTTCTTGGGGTCCTTCTTCGTCGCCGCCTCGAACGAGGTGCGCGCGTCGGCGAAGTTGCCCGCGTCGAAGGCCTTGATGCCCGCCAGCAGCTCGGCCGTCGGCGGCGGCTCCGGCGTCGTTCCCACCGTGTCGACGGGGGGCGCCGAGGAATCTCCGGGCGTCGCGCCTCCGGTCTGGGGCGGCGGGCTCGAGCCGCCACAGCCTGCGATCGCCGCCACCACGACCAACGAACCCAACGTTCCCAGGTGTGCCTTCATCCAGCGCATCCTCCCACCGCGCGTCATGGCCGGTAAAGGGGTCGCGATCCTTGTAGACTGACCCCGCGGTGAGCTCGGTCGACCAGACGCTCGACGAAGTCGCCCACGCTTCGGCGGGCTCTTCCTCGCGGGCGCCGATCCTGTTCCTCGTGCTGGAGGCCGAGCGCCCCTCCGCCCGCGGAGCGCGCTACTCGCTGGTGGGCGTGGACACGGTGACCCTGGGCCGTGGCGCCGCGCGCGTGGCGACGCGCAGCGCCGACGGACGCTCCCTCGATCTGCGTCTGCCCGGGCGCTGGCTCTCCTCCCAGCACGCCTCGATCCGCGCCGTGGGCGGCGACTTCATCGTGGAGGACGCCGGATCGCGCAACGGCACGTCGGTGAACGGCCAGCGCGTCACCAGCCACGTCCTTCGGGCGGGCGACGTCGTCGAGGCCGGTCGCGTCTACTTCTCCGTACGCGGCGCACCGGCGCAGGACGGCGCCGTCGTGCGCGACGAGGACGCCGGCCGTTCGTCGCAGTCGTTCGGCCTGCGCACCCTGCTGCCCGAGCTCCAGGAGGGCTACTCCGCGCTCTCCCGCGTCGCGCGCAGCAGCGTCGTCCCCATCCTCTTCCTGGGGCCCACCGGCTCGGGCAAGGAGGTGCTGGCGCGTCAGGTGCACGCGCAGTCGGGGCGGAGCGGGCCGTTCGTCGCCGTCAACTGTGGCGCGCTGCCGTCGTCGCTCCTCGAGAGCTTGCTGTTCGGCCACGTGAAGGGAGCGTTCTCGGGGGCGGCGCGCGACGAGGTCGGCTTCGTGCGCTCGGCGGACGGGGGCACGCTCTTCCTCGACGAGATCGGCGACCTGCCGGCCACCTCGCAGGCGGCGCTGCTGCGCGTGCTGCAGGAGCGCGAGGTGATCCCGATCGGCGCGACGCGGGCGGTGAAGATCGACGTGCGGGTGGTCGCCGCCACGCACCGCCCGCTGGAGGTGCTCTCGGGCTCCGGCGGGTTCCGCAGCGATCTCCTGGCCCGCCTCAAGGGCTATTCCCACCGCCTCCCGGCGCTCCGCGAGCGGATGCCCGACTTCGGCGTGGTCCTGGCCGACGTGCTGTCGGACGTCGCCGGCGAGCGCGCGGCCCGGCTCGAGCTCACTCCCGACGCCGCGCGCGCGATGCTCGCCTACGGCTGGCCGCTCAACATCCGCGAGCTCCATCAGGCCATGGCCAGCGCCGTCGCCCTCGCCTCCGGGCAGGTGATCGACGTCGGTCACCTGCCGGCGGAGCTCTTCGCCCCGCCACCGGTGTCCGAGCCGGCGTCACCCGCCGCGCCCTCCGCCGACGACGCGCTCCGCGACCGCCTCATCGCGCTCCTGCACGAGCACCGCGGCAACGTGACCGCGGTGGGCCGCGTGATGGGCAAGGCGCCGGCGCAGATCCACCGCTGGATGAATCGCTTCCGGATCGATCCCGACACGTACCGGGAGCGCACCCCATGACCCGGACGGCCCTGTTCGCGCTCGTCGCGTCGGCGTCCGGCTGCAGCTCCGTCCTCGGCCTCGACGCGCCCACCCTCGACCCCTGCGCCCAGGGCGGCTGCGCCGACGCCACGAGCACGGTCGACGCCGGTGACGGGGCCCCGTCGACCGACGCCGCGGACGCCGCCGAGCGCGAGGCCGAGGCCGACGCGCCTGCCTCGTGCGCCCCCGACGCTCAGCCCTTCCCCGAGGCGGGGACGGGCGTGCGCTGCGGCGGAGGGTGCTTCCCCGTGACCTACTGCACGGGGGTCACGCCCGTGTGCTGCCAGGCGACGGACGACGCCGGCGTGACCACCTTCGCCTGCACCAGCAGCGAGAGCACTTGCGGCGGCTACTCGATCCGCTGCGTCAACGAGAACGACTGCGCCGGCACCGACGTGTGCTGCCACTTCAGCGCGCACATGATCTGCGACACCAGCACGACCAACTGCGAGCTCGGGTGCATCCCGGGCTCGACCCAGGACTGCCCGACCGGCAAGGCGTGCGACGTATCCCTGGTGGACGGTGCGCCGTACCTCGGCTGCGAGCCCTGAGCGACCTCAGAACGTCCACCGCAGCGACACGTCGCCGGCACCCACGCCGACGCTCGCCCGACCCGCGCCGGGCCCCAGCCACCAGACGAGGGCGCCGCCGAGGAGCGCCGCCGCGCCGAGGCCCATCGTGACCGTGGCCACGTCGGCGCGCGAGCGCGCCCTCTGGCGGACGTCGTAGCCATCCTGGTTGCAGCCGCGCGCCGGGCACTCGGGGGCGACGGAGTCGTAGTCGCTCTTGGCGCTCAGCGCGAGGGTGCCACCGACGCCGACGGCCACGGCGCCTGCGCCGGCGATCGCCGCCCCGACCCAGCGCCACGGCCCGTCGACGGAGCCGCCCTGACCCAGCGGCGGCAGGACCTGCGTCGGCCCGGACGCGGCGGGCGGCGCGGGCGCCGGCGCGGGGGACGGCGCCGGCGCCGGGCGGCAGGC
Organism: Polyangiaceae bacterium; assembly: GCA_036560665.1. GTDB lineage: Bacteria > Myxococcota_A > Polyangia > Polyangiales > Polyangiaceae > Palsa-1150. Next base: position 15,282 of record DATBQU010000029.1, on the reverse strand, counting down.
GCTGGCGACGTCGTGCAGATCGATGGTGCGCTCCTCGCCCTCGCCCAGCGGCAGACTGATGGTCGTGCAAGGTCGCTCGTCCACGCGCACGAGCAGCGCGTGCGGCCCCGGGTCCACCCCCTGCCACGCGGTGGCGTCGGCGAGCGCCAGCGGTCTTCCGTCGAGCAGCACCTCCACTCCGCGTGGCCGATCGGCGAGCGCAATCTTGGGGATCCTCATGTCGAGCTGGCCCGCCAGCGCCGCCGCCTGCTGGCGCGCGTCGCGCCCCTTGTCCGACTCGCGGGGGCTCACCGGTATCATCGCGACGCCGCGCACCATGTCGCGCGCCTGCACCAGCCTCCCCGCCTCCACGAGCAGCTCCCCCGCCTCGAGCGCCGTGATCGGCGTGGCCGCCGTCCGGTAGGCCTCGAGGCCCTTGTCGACCGCCTCCTTCAGCCTCCCCTCCTTATGCAGCTCGCGCGCGTCGTGGTACAGCGCGCGCGCCGCCTCGACCTGCGCCTCCGACGGCGGCGCGGCGGGCGGGTCCGCGCGCGCCGCGACCGGGACGAGGAGCGCCATCGCACACCCCGCCAGCCACCGCCTACTCGATGCGGTCATCATCCTCCGACGGCTTGCGCGGTGGCCGGGACGCCGGCGGGCGCGGGGGCGGGCGCCCGACCGTGCGCCGCTGCGCGGCCGTCGGCCTGGTCGAGGCCGTCGGGGCGGAGGCCGTGGGGGGCGGCGCCGGCGCATCGTCCGGCGCAGCAGCGGCAGCCGGGCCCGACGGCGCGGCCGGAGGTGGCTCGAGCACGGCGGGCGCGAGCGTCGCTCCGCTCGCGGGCAGCGCCGCCTGCGCGGGCGCCTCCGCAGGGCGGCGCAGCGCGACGGCCAGCAGCCCGGCCATGCCCAGCCCTGCGCACGCCACCAGCGCCATCCTGCTTCGATCGCGCCTCGCCGTCGCCGGGAGCACCGCCTCGACCCCGCGGCCCGACGCCGGCGCCGACTCGCCGAAGGGGGCGAGCGCCGCGGCGAGGGCGCGCGCGTCCGCCGGGCGCCCCGCCGGATCCTTCGCCAGGCAGCGGTGCACGACGCCCGCGAGCTCCTCCGGCACGCCGGGGCGCGCCGCGGCCAGACCGCGCGGCTCCTGCTGCTCGATCTGGTTGAGCACCGCCAGCACCGTCTGCCCGTCGAACGGCGGGGTCCCCGCCAGGAGCTCGTAAAGCGTGACGCCCAGCGCCCACACGTCCGCTCGCGCGTCGACGTTCCTGGCGGCGACCACCTGCTCGGGGGCCATGTAGCGCGGCGTGCCGACCACCACCTCGCTCAGCGTGAGCGAGCTCTCGCCGCGGTGGACCGGCTGCTGGAACGCCGCCACGCCGAAGTCGAGGAGCTTGATCCGGTCCTTGCCGTCGGCGTCGCGCGCGAGAAAGAGGTTCGACGGCTTCACGTCGCGATGCACGATCCCGGCGTCGTGCAGCTCGACCAGGGGCTTCGTCGCCTGGAGCAAGAAGTCGACCGCCTCGGCGACCGGCAGCGGGCCCGCGCGTCGGACGCGCTCGGCCAGCGTCTCGCCCACCAGCAGCTCCATCACGATGTAGGTCGGTCCCTGCTCGCGGGCGACGACGTCGAACACGCGGACGACGTGGTCGCTCTTGATGCGCGCCGCCACCCGCGCCTCGCGCATGAAGCGCTTGCGGCGGATGTCCGCCGTCTCGGGGATGCCGGGCCGCAGGACCTTCACCGCCACCCGCGCGCCCAGGTCGAGGTGCAGGGCCTCGAAGACGTCGCCCGCCGCCCCGGACGCGAGCGCCTTCTCGATCTGGAACTTGCCGTCCAGCACGGTGCCGACGAGGTCGGACGGAGACATCCTGCCCGAACTCTAGCTCCTTCAGCCCTCGATGGCGCGCACCAGGGCGGCGTGGATCTCCTTGTAGCGAGGCCCGGGGGCGACCTTGGTCCCGCCGATCTCGCTCACGTAGAAGACGTCCGCGACGCGCGTCCCTTCGGTGTTGATCTTGGAGAGCGCGATCGACAGCCCCCGATCGTGCAGCGCTCGGGCGAGCGTGTAGAGCAGCCCCGGGCGGTCCTTGGCGAACACCTCCACCACCGTGTGCCGGGGCGACGCGCGGTCGTCGAGGAGCACCTCGGTCGGCACCGCCGGGCTGGGGCGCTCCCGCCACGGGGACGCCGAGCCGAGACGCGCGGCCAGCAGGTCCGCCGCGTCGACCCTCCCCGAGCAGACGTCGTCCAGGTCCCGCGCCAGCCGCGGGAGCGCGCTCTCCACGCCCTCGGTTCCGCCGTCGCGGTCGCGCACCCAGAAGAGGTCCACCGCCTCGGCGCCCGCCTCCCCTTGCCGCGAGTACACCTGCGCCGCGAGCACCTCGAGGCGGTTGGCGGTGATGGCCGCCGCGATGCTCGCCAGCAGGCCCGGCCGGTCCCCGGCGACGACGCACAGCTCGGCCGCCTCGGGATGGCGCGACGGCACGCGCGCCACGTGCGCCGCCCGCCCGGCGCGCTCGAGGACCGCGCCGGCGTGCTGCACGATGGATACGGGCGCGTTGGCGAGCAGGTACCGCTCCGGCATCGACGCCAGGTACCCGTCGAGCGCCGCGCGCGGACCCGGCCAGGCCTCGAGCGCCGCGGCGCGCACGCGGGCGACCCGCTCCGCGTCGGCCTTCGGCTGCTGCCCCGGCGCCGCCAGGTGGGCCTCGGCCGCGAAGTAGAGCTCGTCGAGCATCCGGGCCTTCCACGACGTCATCGCCGTGGGCGAGGTGGTCGACAGGTCGGCCACGGTCAGGAGGTACAGGTTGCGCAGGCCCTCGCGCCCGCGCGCAGCGTGGGGTCCTCCGCAGAACTCCTCGATGGTCGCGGCGTCGTCGAGGTCGCGACGCGTCGCCACGTGGTACATGAGCAGGTGATCGAGCACGAGCTGGCGCGCCTCGTCGACGTCCTCCGGCGGCAGGCCCAGGCGCGGCAGGATGCGGTCGCACAGCTCGGCGCCGGTCTTGGAGTGGTTCTTGCGCGAGCCGCTCGCGTCGGGCCACCCCTTGCCGACGTCGTGCAGCAGCGTCGCCAGGAAGAGCGGAGCCGGCCGCGCGATCTCGGCGGCGAGGCGCGACGCCAGCGGGAACTCCTGCGCCAGCTCGCCGCGCGCCAGCTGCCGCAGCCGGTCGACGGCGGCCACCGAGTGAACGTCCACCGTGTACACGTGGTAGACGTCGTGGTGCACCCGCCCCGTGACGGGCAGAAACTCCGGCACCATCGCCAGGAGCAGCCCGACGTCGTGCAGCTCGCCCACCATCGACCCGCGCCGCGTGCGCGTCTCCGGCACGGTGCAGGCCAGCTCCACGAACGTGGCCGCCGCCTCGGGGGCGCCCCGCAGCCTCTCGCACCAGGCCGGGTCGGCCGCGGCCCGCGCGATGGCGTCCCGCGCGAAGGGCAGCAGCGGCGCCCCTTGCCGCAGGCACGCGGCGTAGGCGCGCATCGCCAGCGCCGGCTCGGCCTGGAGCTCCGCCACCCCGGCGATGGTCACCTGCCCGTCGAAGAGGTGCACGCCGCCGCCCAGGTCGGCTGCCACCACCTTGGCCCGCCTCCGCAGCGGCTTGAGCCGCTCGAGCAGGCTCTCCCGCGCGCGCGTGACCGTCCGGGCGTGAAGGTAGTAGTCCTGCATCAGCCGCTCGGCCGCGCGCGCCCGGTCGTCGCCGTATCCCATCGCCACCGCCAGCGCCTCCTGCTCCTCGAAGCCGAGCCGGTCGGCCTTGCGCGCGGCGCGGGCGTGCAGCCGGTTGCGCACGCGCCACAGCAGCTCCTCGGCCCCCGCGATCTCGTGCGCCTCGCGCGCCACCAGCACGCCCAGCCGCACCAGCTCCCCCCACGTGCCCAGCCTCGCGTCCGCCTCCCCCTCGCCCACGCGGTACCGGGCGCGCGCCGCCCATCGCGCGCCGTCGAGGTCGCGCAGCCCGCCGGCGCCGCTCTTCACGTCGGGCTCGAGCAGGTACACCGAGCCGCCGAAGCGCTCGTGGCGCGCCGCGGCCTCGGCCTCCAGGCGCTCGATGAACCCTCCCAGCTCCTGCTCGGCGAACAGGCCGTCGTGCGCACGGGTCACGAGGTCGCGCAGCAGCGCCTCGTCGCCGGCGAGGAAGCGCAGATCGAGCAGCGCCGTGGCCGTCGCCAGATCCTTCTGCGCGAGCGGGATGGCCTCGGCCGCGCTCAGCAACTGATGGCCCACGGCCATGGTGGCGTCCCACAGCGGGTAGAGGAGCGACTCCGCGAACGCCGCCGCCTCCTTGCCGCCCACGGCCCGCGGGTTCACCACCACGACGACGTCGGCGTCGCTCCGCAACGCGACCGCCCCGCGCCCGAAGCTTCCGGCGGCCGCCAGCGCCAGGCCGCTCGCGGGCACCCCGGCCGCGCGGGACGCCGCCTCGAACCGTGCCCGGAAGACGCCGTCGAGGAAGCGGGCGTTGACGCGGCCGAGCACGATTCCGTCCTCGCCCGCCCCGATCCTCTCCACCAGCGCGGCCCGGTGCTGGTCGACGGCCTCCCGGAGAGCCGAGGGGGCAGCCGAGGGAGCGGACGAGGACGAGGCCGAGGGGGCGGGAGGCGCGCGGAGCGCGGGAGGCATGAGGGGTACCGGACGGGGGGGTTACGGGGGTTCTACACCGCGCCGGGTCATGGCGCGCTGCGTTCCATACTTCCCAAGAAGGGCGGGATTCACTAGGCTGCGCCGCGGTTCGTCCCCGTCGCCAGGCCAAGACGCTGCGTCCCCTGATGAAAAAGGTCGCCTCGTCCGTCCAAAGACGCGGAACGTGCCAACCCCCCGCCACCCAGGCGGGGAACGAGGTGGGGTGAGGTGGAGCAGCCAGCGGTCGTGCCGAGCGCGTCGGCTCTTCACCTGCGAGTCGTTCCTTTGAAGGAGGCATTCATGAGGATTCAGAAGGCGTTTCTCCCCCTGCTCGCTGTCGCGGCGCTCGGCTTTGCCGGCGTCGGCGCAAGCGGCTGCCACGCGGATGCCCAGGCGAAGATCGGTGGCGACCAGCCGCCGCCCCCGCCGCCGCCCCCGCCGCCCCCGCCGCCCCCCGCGACCACGGCCGAGGCGCCGCCTCCCCCGCCGCCGCCGCCCCCCAAGCAGGTCATCCACCTGAAGGGCGCGACGATGAAGAGCGCCACGCAGATCGACATGCCGGGCGCCATCGACTTCACCTCCGGGAAGTCGACCATCATCATGAACGACAACTCGAAGAAGGTCCTCGGCGGGATCGCGGACATCATGAAGCAGAACCCCGAGATCACGGGGCTGTCCGTCAACGGCCACACCGACAACGCCGGCGAGGACAAGGGCTTCGACAACACCAAGCTCTCGCAGGACCGCGCACAGGCGGTGGTCGACTACCTGGTCAAGCAGGGGATCGACAAGGGTCGCTTGACGCCGCAGGGGTTCGGCTCGACCAAGCCGCTCAACCCGAACGACACCGCCGAGCACAAGGCGCTGAACCGCCGGGTCGAGTTTCACATCTCGGCGTTCAACGGCCAGCCGATCGCGGACGACACCGGCGCGAATACGCCGCCGCCGCCGGCTGCCCCGCCGCCCCCGGCCGGCTCGGCCGTCGGCGCGCACGGGCCCACGCCGGCACCGGCGTCGACGGGCAAGAAGGGCAAGTAGTCCCGCCCTGCGCACCAGCCCGGGGCCGGTCCTCCACGAGGGCCGGCCCCGTGCGTTTTGTGGTACTCGGGCAGTGCGATGCCCCTCGTCCGCGCCCGCTGCAAGGCGTGCACGCTCCCCCTGGGCGACCCGCCGCACGCCGTGCTGCCGGTTCGCTGCAACCGCTGCGGGGCGGCGACGCAGGTGCGCGTCGCGGCCGACGGGCAGCCGGCCGACCTCGATCCGGCGTTCGGCGCGCCGCGACTGATGGCGTGGCTCGGGTCGGCGCGCGTGGCGATGGCGTCGGGGATGCCGGGCGTCGCCCTCGGCGCCTGCGGCGCGTGCGGGTCGCCGCTGGTCGTCTCGTCGCGCCAGCCGGTGGCCCTGCCGTGCCCCCACTGCGGGGAGGCGGTCCAGGGCACCGCGGCCGACGTGCTCGTCGACCAGTGGACCGAGCCGTGGGCGCGCGCCGAGGGCGGCGGGATCGATCTCGAGTACCGCCTCGTCGCCGTCGAGGACAGGACCGGCCTGAGCGCGGGCTGCGCCTCGTGCGGAGCCCTCACGCCGCCGAACGATCCGTCGAGCACGTGCGGCCGCTGCGGCGCGGTGACGTGGGTGGCGCGCGAGGGCGGGCGCGTGCAGCTCGGCGTACGCGTCGACGGAACCCGCGACGGCAAGCCCTTCAAGATGCTCGTCCCCATCGTGCAGGGCGAAGGGATGCTCCGCGGCGACGCCATGCGCGGCACGAGCGGCCGCTCGGGCAGCTCCCTCCTCGGCGCGACGGGCATCGGGTGCGCCACCGCCATCGCGGCGGTCCTCGGCATCGTGCTCGGCGTGTGGATCCTCGTGCACTTCTCGCACTGCTGAGAGGCCGAGAAGGCCGCCAGGGCGCCGGGACCGCCAGGAAGCCGATGCATGGGCAGGTACCCCTTCTCTTCCCTGGCGTCCTCGGCGTCCTGGCGGTGGCTCCTCCGGCGGTGAGCGACGCGCCTGCGGTCGTGCAGCCGCGCCCTGCGGAGGCGCAGCCGCACCCTGCGGAGGCGCAGCCGCTGCCTGCGGCCGTGCAGGCGCTGCCTGCGGCCGTGCAGGCGCTGCCTGCGGTCGTGCAGGCGCTGCCTGCGGTCGTGCAGGCGCTGCCTGCGGCCGTGCAGGCGCTGCCTGCGGTCGAGCAGGCGCTGCCTGCGGTCGCGCAGCCGCTCCCTGCGGTCGTGCAGGCGCTCCCTGCGGTCGTGCAGGCGGTCCCTGCAGACGTGCAGGCCAAGCCAGCGAGCCTCGCGGGTGTCCTATCGGCAAGAGGAGACGCCGCCATGCGCTTCACCGCATGCGCCGCGCTGCTCGCGGGGGCCCTCGTCGCCCTCGCAGGGCAGGCGAGCGCGCAAGAGTCGACCTATGTCGAGAAGAAGACCTCGGACGGACAGGACGTGAGGTTCCGCGACGACCCCATCGGGGCGCTGACGAGGGACCCCATCGGCTCGCAGCTCAGCGGGTTCCACCCGCCGAAGCGCTTCGACCTGATGCGCCCGCGCAAGACCTGGATCCCCGAGATGCTGAAGAGCATCGAGAACATGTGAGGGACGCGCACGGCCGACCGTGCCCGACGACTGAGTGCGAACGGAGGGACTTGAACCCTCACGCCAGTTACGGCGCCAGAACCTGAATCTGGTGCGTCTGCCAATTCCGCCACGTTCGCGTCGTGGAGGGCCAGGCTTATTGCCCCGTGCGACCTTCGTCAAGCGTTCGGCGCCGGCGTTGTGCTCCCGGCATCGCCTCTGCGATACTCGCCCCGAGCGCCCATGCCTGCACGCCCCGCCCTTTCCTCCGGCCGCCGCCTCGCCGCGCTGGCCGTCCTCGCCCTCGCCACCAGCCTCGCCCCCGCCGCGGGCGCGCAGTCGGACGCCGACCGCGCGACCGCCCGCACCCTGGGCCAGGACGGGCAGACCGCGCTCGACAACAAGGACTTCAAGACCGCCGAGGATCGCTTCCGGCGCGCCGACAAGCTGGTGCACGCGCCCACGCTGATGCTGGGCCTCGCGCGCGCGCTGGCCGGCAACGGCAAGTGGGTCGAGTCGCAGGAGACGTACAACCGCATCGTGCGCGAGGGCGTGGCCCCCGGCGCGCCGGCCGTCTTCAAGGAAGCCGTCGAGGACGCGAAGAAGGAGGTCGACTCCATCGCGCCGCACATCGGCACGGTGAACATCGTCGTCAAGGCCGCGGGCGGCGGCGACGTGCCCAACGAGAAGGTGCTGCTCGACGGGGCGCCGGTGAACACGGCGTCGCTCGGGGTGCGCCGCGCCATCGACCCGGGCAAGCACGTGCTCGTCGTCACCGGCGACGGTTACAAGGCGGCCGAGCTGCGCTTCGACGTGCCCGAGGGCGGCGCGGTGGACGCGCCGGTCACGCTGGAGAAGGACCCCAACTGGACGGCGGCCCAGCCCCCGCCCCCGCCCCCTCCCCCGCCGACGGGCTCGGCGACGAGCACCGTCGCGCCTCCGTACCCGCCTCCGCCGCCCGGCGGGGAGACGCCGGCCGCGTCGCCGCTGCCTCCGTACCTGCCGTGGGTCGCCTTCGGCGTCGGCGGCGCCGGCCTGGTGTTCGGCACGGTGACCGGCGTGGTCGCCCTCGGCAAGCACTCCGATCTGCAGAAGGCGTGCACCGGCACCCAGTGCGGCTCCGACCAGAAGAGCGCGCTCGACAGCTACCACACCATGGGCACGCTCTCGACGGTGGGCTTCGTGGTCGGCGGCGTCGGCGCGGCGGCGGGCGTGGTCCTCCTGCTCATGCAGCCGAAGAGCGACAGCGTCGCGCCCGTGGCGGCCCCGCCTCCGGCGGCCCGCCTGCACGTGACCCCCGTGGTCGGCTTCGGCTCGGTCGGCGCCGTCGGCACGTTCTGACCGGCCCCGCACGCGACGGTCGACGCGCGCGCACAGGCTCGCTATAGGCGGGCAGCGCGACATGACCGACGCTCTCGTCTTCCGCCGCGTTCGCGCCGTCGACCCGTCGGGCGCGCTCGACGCCGAGGTCGACGTGGTGGTGGAGCGCGGCCGCATCACGCGCGTCGGGCGCGACGCCGGCAAGGACCTGACGCCGGGCGAGCGCGTGCGCGTCGTCGAGCGCGCCGGGGCGTGGCTGCTCCCGGGCCTCATCGACCTGCACGCGCACCTGCGCGAGCCCGGCGCGGAGGGCAAGGAGGACGTCGCCAGCGGGCTGGCCGCCGCCGCGGCGGGCGGCTTCGTCGACGTCTGCTGCATGCCCAACACGCGCCCGGTGAACGACTCGCGCGTGGTCACCGAGATGCTCGTGTCGCGGGCGCGCGCCCTGGGCGGCGTGCGCCTGCACCCCATCGGCGCCATCACCGTCGGGCAGAAGGGCGAGCAGCTCACCGAGATGGCCGACCTGAAGGACGCCGGCGCGGTCGCCGTCTCGGACGACGGGCGCTGCGTCTCGAACAGCCACGTCATGCGCCGGGCGCTCGAGTACGCGTCGACCTTCGACCTGCCGCTCATCCAGCACGCCGAGGACCACGCGCTGACCGAGGGCGCGCAGATGCACGAGGGCGCGGTCTCCACCCGGCTCGGGCTGCGCGGCTGGCCGCGCGTTGCCGAGGACGTCATCGTCGCGCGTGACGTGATCCTCGCCGAGTACGTGGGCGCGCGCTACCACGTGGCGCACGTGTCGACCCTGGGCTCGGTGCGCCTGCTGCGCGAAGCCAAGGCGCGCGGCGGGCGCGCGACGGTGACGGCGGAGGTGACGCCGCACCACCTCCTGCTCACCGACGCGGCGATGCTCGGCTACGACACGGCCTGCAAGGTCAACCCGCCGCTGCGCGAGGCGGAGGACGTCGAGGCGCTGCGACGCGCGCTGGCCGACGGCACCATCGACTGCGTCGCCACCGACCACGCGCCACACGGGCTCCTCGACAAGCACGTGGAGATGGCGGAGGCGGCGCCGGGCATGATGGGCCTCGAGCTCTGCCTGCCGCTGCTGCTCGGCCTGGTGCGCGAGGGTGTGCTGCCGCTGTCGCGCCTGGTCGACGCGCTCACCGCCGCGCCCGCCCGCGTGGTGGGGCTCGAGCCGCCGCGCATTCGCGAGGGCGCGCGGGCCGACCTGGTGCTGGTCGAGCCGGAGGCGCGCTGGACCATCGACCCCGCGCGCCTCCGCACCAAGAGCCGCAACACGCCGTTCGCAGGACGCGCGGTGCAGGGTCGGGTGGCGATGACGGTGTGCGAGGGGCGGATCGTGCACGAGGGAGAGTCGGCGTGAGCGACCCCGAGCGCGCGTGGCTCGTGCTGGCCGACGGGACGACGTTCGAGGGCAGCCCCCTCGGCGCGCGCGGCGCCACCACCGGCGAGGCCGTCTTCACCACGGCGATGACCGGCTACCAGGAGGTGCTCACCGATCCCTCCTTCTTCGGGCAGCTCGTCACCATGACCGCGCCCGAGATGGGCAACGTCGGCGTCAACCGCGAGGACACCGAGGCGGTGGGCGACGCGCCGCGGGTGGCCGGCTTCGTGGTGCGCGACGCCAGCCCCATCCCGTCGAGCTGGCGCGCGGAGGAGTCGCTCGACGCGTACCTGGCGCGGCACGGCATCGTGGGGATCACCGGCGTCGACACGCGCAAGCTCACGCGGCACCTGCGCGACCAGGGCTCGCAGAACGGCGCCATCGGGACCGAGCCGCCCGACGCCCTTCTGCGGCGCGCGCGGGCGGCCCCGGACATGAACGGGCTCGACCTGGTGCGCGCGGTCACGCCGCGCGAGCCCTACCCGTGGACGGAAGGGCGCGGCGCGTGGGCGACGTCGCCGGCCCGCCCGCCGGAGCACCACGTGGTCGTCCTCGACTACGGCATCAAGCGCAACATCCTGCGCTGCCTCTTCGACCTGGGGTGCCGCCTCACGGTGGTCCCGGCGGCGACGACGGCCGCGGAGGTGCTGGCCCTCCAGCCCGACGGCATCTTCCTCTCCAACGGCCCGGGCGATCCGGCCGCGGTCACCTACGCGGTGGAGAACCTGCGCGGCCTGATCGGCACGCGGCCGCTCTTCGGCATCTGCCTGGGCCACCAGCTCCTGTCCCTGGCGCTGGGAGCCCGCACCTTCAAGCTCAAGTTCGGCCACCGGGGCACCAACCAGCCGGTGAAGGACCTGGCGACGGGCCGCATCGAAATCACCACGCAGAATCACGGGTTCTGCGTGGATCTCTCGACATTGCCTCCGGGCGTCTCGTCCACCCACGTCCACCTCAACGACGGCACCTCCGAGGGGCTGGCGGTGCCGGGACAGCGCGCATTCAGCGTGCAATATCACCCGGAAGCCGCGGCCGGGCCTCACGATTCGTTCTACCTCTTCGAGCGCTTCCTGAAGTCGATGCAGCGCTGACCGCCCGGACAACGGGCGGGTCGCGTGCTACTGGGAGCCGCTCACCGCCGTGCCCGCGCAGCGCAAGATCCACTTCGTCAGCCTCGGCTGCGTCAAGAACCGCGTCGACACCGAGGTGATGCTCGGCGTGGCCACCGGCGGCGGCTGGCGCATCGTCGACGAGCCGGACGAGGCCGAGGTCATCGTCGTCAACACCTGCGGCTTCATCGGCGAGGCCAAGAAGGAGTCGATCGACACCATCTTCGAGCTGTCCGAGTACAAGAAGGTCGGCGCCTGCAAGAAGCTCGTCGTGGCGGGCTGCCTGTCGCAGCGCTACCCGGGCGAGCTCGCCCGGCAGATGCCCGAGGTCGACCACTTCCTCGGCTCGAGCGACATGATGAAGCTCGGCCGTGTGCTGGAGGGCGGCGCCGACCGCATGCTGGTCGGCAACCCGGCCGACTGGGTGGTGCGCGCCACCGATCCGCGCGTGGTCACGCAGTCGCGCGCGAGCGCGTGGCTCAAGCTCGCCGAGGGCTGCAACCGCACCTGCGCCTTCTGCGTCATCCCCCAGATCCGCGGCAAGCAGCGCTCGCGCTCGGCCGACGACATCGTGGCCGAGGCCGAGCGCCTCGTCGACGGCGGCGCCATCGAGCTCAACCTGGTGTCGCAGGACACCATCGCCTACGGGCGCGATCTGCCGAAGGACGAGCGCGTCCGGCTGGCCGAGGTCGCCCGGCGCGTGGCGGACGTGAAGGGCGTGCGCTGGGTGCGCCTCTTCTACCTCTACCCGGAGACGATCGACGACGCGCTGATCGAGCTGCTGGCGGGCCACCCGCGCGTGGTGCCCTACGTCGACATGCCGCTGCAGCACGCGGCGGACGCCATGCTCCAGCGCATGCGGCGCGGGCACGGCAAGGACCGGCAGAAGCGCGTGGTGGAGCGCCTGCGGGGCGCCATCCCGGGGCTCACCTTCCGCACGGCGTTCATCGTCGGGCACCCGGGCGAGACGCAGGCCGAGTACGACGAGCTTTGCGACTTCGTGGCCTGGGCGCGCTTCGAGCACGCCGTCGTCTTCCGCTACTCCGACGAGGAGACATGCGCGGCGCAGGGGCTCGGCGGCAAGGTGCCGGCGCTGGTGGCCGCCAATCGCGCGCGCAAGCTGATGGCGCTGCAGCGGCGCATCGCGCGCGAGAAGAACCGCGCCCTCGTCGGCAGGGAGCTCGACGTCCTCGTCGAGGGCCCGAGCGAGGAGCACGAGCTCGTGATGAAGGGCCGGCACGCCGGTCAGGCGCCCGAGATCGACGGCAGCGTCTACCTCTCCGAGGGCGAGTCCCACCCCGGCGAGATGCGCCGCGTGCGCATCGTCCAGGCCAGCGACTGGGACCTGGTGGGCGAGCTCCTCGACGAGCCCACCGGGCGCCCGCCGAAGAAGGTGTCCCTCCGGGTCCTCGGCGGCAGCTCCGGCGAGACGCGCTGGCAGTGATCGGCTCTGCCTCCGCTCCGTCTCCGCGGTCGTCTTCAGCGCACCTGCACGACCGTGGGCTGGCTCCGGGTGGTGCCGAACTCCTGGGTGATGTCGAGGAAGTCGCCGGAGTGGGCGAAGACGGTCGCGTCCCAGGCGCCGCAGGAGTCGGTGCGCGAGCCGCTCACGGCCTGATCGCCGGGCACGCTCGTGTTCGTGTTCACGATGACCATCACCGCGTTGGCCTCGGCGCCGCCGCACGGCGCGAACAGCTTGATGTGGTCGGCGTCCGGACCCGAGCCGATGCTCGGCGCCATGGGCGGCGGCAGCGGGAGCGTCGGGCTGGCGCAGGCGAGCGCCAGAGCCACGACCGGGCCGACGGCGAGGAGACGCCGGAGCATGTTGCAAACTCTGTAGCACGTTCTGCGCCTGCCCGGTTCTCCGCCATATCAAGGGGATCCCGGGCCCGGCGTCGTCAACTGCGTTGCCGACTTGCGCACCGCGTGGACGCCCCCCCAAGATTGGACCGACTGGAGACGACCTGATACTCGCCGGAGGGCCGGCTCGGCCCCCGGCGCGAAAGTCGATGCACCCCGCAGAGCGTTGGATGGGCGTGGCCCGCATGCAACCGTGGACCCCCCCGCGCTGGGTGGGCGCGTGGTGGGGCTCGCGCGCGCGCCCGGTGCCCTTCGTCGTCGCCGTCGCGCTGGCCTTCGCCGCGCGGCGCGGCGCAGGCGTCGACCTGGTCGCGCCGAGCCCCGAGGCGGCCGTGGCGGAGGCCCTCGCGCCCCGCGGTCTCCTCTGCGAGGCGGGCGACGTGAGCTTCCTGCCGGGGCTGGCGGGCGTCCCGGGCGCCATCGAGGGTGGCGGCCGCGCCCTGGTGCGTGCCCACCAGGGGACCGAGCCCAGCGATCTGTACCTGGTCGAGGTGCGCCGGTCGCCGGAGGGCGTCGTGCTCGAGGTCGGCGATGCGTACGACGTCACCGACACGAGCGGCGTCGACGAGACGCGCCCCACCGTCCGCGGCCGCGTCGCCGTCTACACCACCACGGCCGACGGCCTGTACACGGGCGTCCACGTCCTTCGACTCGCGGGACGCGCGCCCGCCACGTACGCCGACTTCACGCGCGTGCAGCGCGAGCAGCTCGCCCTCTCCAACCTGCAGCAGACCGGGCAGACGGCGGGGGTCGTGCACGACACCTTCGCGCTCGACCCCGTGGTGCACCTGGCCACCCTCGCCTGGCGCGACGACGGCCTCGTGGAGGTGCACGCGGACGACCACGTCGTCGTCATCGACCCGGCGGCGACGCGCGCCGTCTCCGGCGAGACGTTCGTGCGCGTCGTCCCCGACGAGCGCGCCCGCCCGGGCAACCTGGTGACCTGGGCGGTCGACCGCGTGCGGGCCATGCCGTCCTTCGGCGACGACAACATGCAGTGGGTCAAGGCGGTGGCCTTCACCGCGCTCGACCGCTGGCACGCCCACTTCTCGCACGGGACCACGGCGCAGGACGTGGCGGACGAGCTGGGCCTGACCACCAACACCGGCGCGGCGCCCACCTTCACCGATCCGGAGATCGGCTGGCCGCCCGCGCCGATGAAGACGGTGGTGACGCCGGCACTGCCGGGCGAGGGCCAGTGGATCGCGCTCGACAAGGACCCCTTCATCACCCCGACGGCAGGCGGCACCGCCCCCGCGTTCGTCACCTCGTTCGTGCGGCCCAACGTCCATCGTCAGGACGTCCGCGTGTACGTCACGCTGTGGGATCCGCGGCAGATCGCGCTGCACATGGAAGCGGGCACGGTCGAGCCCATCAGCGCGAACGGCGAGCACGGCCCGGGCCTCGTTCCCCGTACGCCCGAGGTGATGAAGCACCTGGTGGGCGGGTTCAACGGCGGCTTCCAGGCGCAGCACGGCGAGTACGGCATGCAGGCCAACGGCATCGAATACCTGCCGCCCAAGCCGTATGCGGCCACGGTGGTCGAGCTGCGCGACGGCTCGAACGCGTTCGGCGCGTGGCCCGACTCGGCGGTGGTCCCCGACGAAGTGATCGCCTTCCGCCAGAACCTGACCGCGCTCGTTCAGAACGACCGGTTCAACCCGTGGGGACGCAACTGGTGGGGCGGGACGCCGCCGGGCTGGCCCGACCAGATCCACAGCGCGCGCAGCGCCATCTGCCTCACCAAGGACGGCTTCGTCGGCTACTTCTACAGCGCCAGCATCGCCGCCGACGATCTCGCGCAGGGGATGCTCGACGCGCGATGCAGCTTCGGGATCCACCTGGACATGAACCCCGGGCACGCGGGCTTCGAGTTCTACGACGTGGCCGCCGAGGGCAAGCTCGCGCCGCTCGGACGGCCGATGCAGAGCGACTGGGAGGCCGAAGGCAAAGTGCCGGACATGGGCGGCTACGTCTTCCGCTCACGGCGCATGATCCGCGGCATGGGGCACATGCTCTTCCCCCGCTACATCCAGCGGGAGGCGCGCGACTTCTTCTACCTGACCTCGCGGGTGATCTTGCCCGGCGCCCCCATCACGGCGGGGGCGTCGGCGGCGCTGGACGAGGGCGTGTGGCGCACGAAGGGGCTGCCGCAGCACGGCTTTCCGTACGCGGTGGCCACCACCTGGGTCCACTCCGAGGTGCGCACGGGCCTGAAGCTGCGTGTGGTGCGCGCCGACCCGCGCACGATGGCGCCGGCCGAGACGCGCGGGACCCAGGCGGAGGCGCCCACCGTGCTGGCGCTGAGCGCGTCGCCGCGAGGTGCCCTCCAGCTGTGGTGGGCGAGCGGGGTCTTCTCCATCGGCGCGGCGCCGCCGACCCGCGACGCGACCTCGCTCGCCGGGGGCGCTC
>DATBQU010000028.1:0-2931 GCA_036560665.1 Polyangiaceae bacterium | reverse complement strand
GCGTTGAGCACGGGCAGCGCGCCCGGCAGGCCCAGGCACACCGGGCACACCTGCGTGTTCGGCGGCGCACCGTAGGCCGTGGTGCAGGCGCAGAACGCCTTGGTCCGCGTCAGCAGCTGCGCGTGCACCTCCAGGCCGATGACCGCCTCGTAGCGCATGGGCAGCGGGGATTTAGCACACAAAGTGGGCCTCCCCCGGGGCGCCGTGCGAATGTGGTGCGCCGTGTCGCGTCCGGCGGACTTCCTGCAACGCACCCTGCCCATCGCGATGCTCTCGCTCGCGCTCGTGGCGGTGCCGGTGCTCGTGCTGCAGCCCGAGGGGCTGCCCCGCCTGCGCGCGCTCCAGAAGGAGCTCGACCAGGTCGACGCCGAGAACGCCGAGCTGAGGCGCGACGTCGGGCACCTGCGCATCGAGGTGCAGCAGCTGCGCGACGACCCGGCCGCCGTCGAGAGGATCGCGCGCGACGAGCTGGGCATGGTGCGCAAGAGCGAGGTCGTCTTCCAGTTCGGCAAGTGAGGCGCGCCGCCGAATGTCGGCTGCTCCACCCACGACGACTGAGCTACCCTCGCGGGCGTGACCTTCGCCCTCGCGCGCTCGTTGCTGCTGGCCGACGCGGTCACGCCCGACGCGCTCGCCGAGGCGCTGCTGGTCTCGGCCACGCGGGGGACGTCGCTGGTGCGCGCGCTCCTGGCCACGCGCGCCATCGACCCGCACCGCCTCGAGCAGCAGCTCGAGCGCGGCGAGGCGCCGTACATGCGCCACGTGGCCCCGGTGATGTCGCTGGTGCAGCAGCTGCCCCCGGGGCTGTGCGAGCGACTCCTGGCCCTGCCCGTGCGGCGCGATCCCCGCACCGGGACCATCGACGTCGCCGTCGTCGACGCGCGCGACCCGCACCCGGTGGAGGAGCTGGCGCACTGGCTGAGGGCGCCGGTGCGGATGGTGCGCACCTCGCTGGCGTCGATGGATGCCGCGCTGCGACGCCTCCACGCCCGGCCCGACCGCGGCGTGCACACCCTGGCCGCGCCGATCTGGGTCCCGTCGCCCGGTGAGCCGCCGAAAGACCTGTCGAGGACGCCGGCCTACGGCTCGCCCGTCGTCGACGAGAGCGCCCTGGTCGACCCCGACGACGACTCCAGTCCCACCGACGTGGTGGACTTCCCCGTCGCCGATCCGAACATCCCCTTCGCCCTCACCCGCAAGAGCCTGGCCGGCGTCGCCATCTCCGAGCTCGGCCCCCCCGTCATCGAGCGCGACCCGCGGGCCGAGACCGATCCCGTGCTCGACCTGCGTCGCCGCAAGTCGTCGGCGCCTCCCATCCCCGCCAACGCGCCGATCGCCCCCTTCGCCGAGGTCGGGACCATCCTGGACGCCATCCGGGACGCCAACGACCGCGACTCCATCCTCGAGCTGCTGGTCGCCGGGGTGCGCACCGTCGCGCGCAAGGTGGCCGTGCTGGCGGTGAAGCGCGACGCCCTGGTGGGCTGGACGTGCTCGCCCGAGCTGGCCGAGCGAGCCGTGCTCCGCTGCGCCCGCGTGTCGACGCCCATGAGCACCCTGCTCAGCGAGCAGCTGGAGGCGGACGGCGCGCGCCTGGCGCGGATCCCCAAGGACGCGACGCACGCTCCGCTGCTGGCGGTGATGAAGACGACGCCGCTGGGGGAGGTGGCGCTGGTCTCGGTGCGCGTGGAGGGCAAGGCGGTGGCGCTGGTGCTGGCCGACGAGGTGGGCGACACGCTGGTGGCGACGCGCCGGATGGAGGAGCTCGCCGGCGCGGCGGGCCTGGCCCTGGGGCGGTTGCTGCGCGAGCGCCGCAAGTAGGCTATCGCTCCGCTCATGGGCGACCACGGCGACTACGGGAAGCTGCGCCGCGAGTGGACGGACGAGACCCTGACGGCGCACGAGGCGAAGGAGCCGCCGCGCAAGCGCGCGCCGAACCTCGCCGGGCACGCCGACGCCGCGCCCCTCTACGGCCCGGACGACCTGGAGGCCCTGGGCTTCGATGCGGTGAGGGACCTGGGCGTCCCCGGGCGGCCGCCCTTCACCCGCGGCGTCCAGCCCAACATGCACCGCGGGCGCCTGTGGACGATGCGGCAGTACGCCGGCTTCGGGACGGCCCGCGACTCCAACGAGCGCTACCGCTACCTCCTCGGCCAGGGGCAGACGGGCCTGAGCGTCGCCTTCGATCTGCCGACGCAGATGGGGCGCGACTCGGACGACCCCCGCGCGCGGGGTGAGGTGGGTCGGGTGGGCGTCGCCATCGACTCGATCGAGGACATGCGCGTGCTGCTGCAGCAGCTGCCGCTGGACCAGATCTCCACGTCGATGACGATCAACGCCACCGCCGCCGTCCTGCTCTGCCTCTACGTGGCGGTCGCCGAAGAGGCGGGGATCGCGCGCGGCGTCCTGCGGGGCACCATCCAGAACGACATCCTCAAGGAGTACATCGCCCGCGGGACGTACATCCACCCGCCGCGCCCGTCGCTCCGCCTCATCACGGACACCTTCGCCTGGTGCGCCCGCGAGGTGCCGAAGTGGAACACCATCTCCATCAGCGGCTACCACATCCGCGAGGCGGGGGCCGACGCGGCGCAGGAGCTCGCCTTCACCCTGGCCGACGGGATGGCCTATGTCGACGCGGCGCTCGCCCGCGGCCTCGATATCGACGAGTTCGCCGGGCGGCTCTCATTCTTCTTCGGGGCGTGGAGCGAGCTCTTCGAGGAGGTCGCCAAGTTTCGCGCGGCCCGCCGCCTCTGGTCGGGCATCATGCGCGAGCGGTTCGGCGCCAAGACCGACCGGGCCCGCGCGATGCGCTTCCACTGCCAGACGGCGGGGGCGACGCTCACCGCGCAGCAGCCGCTCGTCAACGTCGCCCGGGTCACGGTGCAGACGCTCGCCGCGGTGCTGGGCGGGTGCCAGTCGCTCCACACGAAC
>DATBQU010000027.1:0-8670 GCA_036560665.1 Polyangiaceae bacterium | reverse complement strand
CCCGGACGCGTACGCGTCCGACCCGGACACGTAGGCGTCGCGCCCGGACGCGTACCCGTCCGGCCCGGACACGTAGGCGTCGCGCCGGGACGCATACGCGTCCGGCCCGGACACGTACGCGTCGCGCCGGGACACGTACGCGTCGCCGCGTCATGCGCCCGCCGCAGGTCACGCGCTTTCGCGCACTTACGAGAAATCGACGTCGTCGCCGGACTATTTTTTGCGAAAAGGCCGATCTCGATGCCCTTAACCAATCGAGGGCGACGAAGTGGGGCATCCGCTCCGCGGGACGCGCCCATCTCCACGAGGTGATCCCATGGCCAATCAGAACCGTCCGAGCATCCAGTCGCGCAACAGGCAGTACATCAGCGGCATCAAGAAGCGCTTCACCGCCCTGTCCAGCATCCCCATCGCCGGCACGACGTACACGCCGGCCGCGCTCATCGCGCTCTACCAGGAGCAGATCGACGCGACCGACGCCATCGTCCCGGCGGGGGCCGCCTGGCACAAGGCGGTGACCGCGGCCCGCGACGCCACCGCCAGGGTCAGGGCGGTGCGCGTGGGCTTCGAGCAGTTCGTCCGCGCCACGTTCGGCAACGACGAGCAGGCGCTCGGCGACTTCGGCCTTCTGCCGAAGAAGCCGCCCGTCGTGAAGCCTGCCGTGCAGGTGGCGGCCGCCGAGAAGGCGGCGGCGACCCGCAAGGCGCGCGGCACGACCGGCAAGAAGAAGAAGCTGGCGGTGAAGGGGACGGTCACGCCGCCCCCGCCGCCGGCAACCCCGCCCGCGAAGTAGGGCTCTCCGGCCCGGCCCCCTCTCCCGCCCGACCCGGGGGAGGGGGGGCCCTCTTCGCTACTTCGCGAAGCGCAGCACCGTCTCGCAGCGCGCGGCGCCGTGGCCCACGCAGGCGAGCCGGTCGACGGTCCAGCGCTTGTAGCCCATGGCCTCGAAGACGTAGGCCATGGTGTAGATCGTCATCCAGCACACGAACGGGTGGTGCCCGGCCCAGCTCTCGACCACGGAGAAGGCCTCGCCCGGCGCGCGCAGGACCATGCTGCGGTCCCCGGTCGTGTGCAGGCGCCGCCACAGCCGCCCCACGTGCCGCGCGTAGAGCTCGGGCGACGCCGTGGCGCGGAAGGCGATGCGGTAGACGCCCCGGATGAGGCGCGGGACGACGTCGCGGTTGGCCTCGCGCGCGAGCTCGCGGCCCTCGTCGTGCTGGCCCTCCATGGCCGCGTCGAGCATGGGGTGGGTGAGCGAGACCGGGTACCAGCTCGACGCCAGGATCCCCAGGGCGGGCAGCGACGGATCGATCAGCGGCGCGAGGGCGGGCGGGACCCGCGCCGCCAGCCGGGCCGTGGCCTCGTGGCCGAAGCGGCCGCCGTACCAGAGGAGCATCTCGCGCACGAGCGCCCCCTTGACCTTCGGCTCCTCCGCGACCGGATCGATGGAAGCCACCCCGCGGGCGATCGTATCAGCGCCCCTCGAACTTCGCCGGACGCTTCTCGAGGAAGGCGTGCATCCCTTCCTTCTGGTCGCTGGTGCCGAACAGGGCCGCGAAGGCCGTCGCCTCGAGCTCGTTGGCGACGGGCAGCGGCACGTCGGCGCCGCGCAGGATGACGCGCTTGACGCCGCGGATGGCCAGCGGCCCCTTGCTCGCGATCTTCTTGCCCACCTCGCGCACGCGCGGCAGAAGGTCCGCCTGCGGGACCACGGCGTTGACCAGGCCGATCCGCAGCGCCTCCTCCGCGCCGATGGCGTCGCCGGTCATGCACATCTCTCGCGCGCGCCCCACGCCCACCCGTCGCGCCAGCCGCTGCGTGCCGCCGAACCCCGGCAGCACGCCCAGGTTCACCTCCGGCTGCCCCAGCTTCGCCTTGTCGCTCGCGTAGATGAAGTCGCAGCACAGCGCGAGCTCGCACCCGCCGCCGAGCGCGAAGCCGTTGACCGCCGCGATGACGGGGAAGTGCGCCATCTCGATGGCATTGCCGATGCGATGACCGAGCTCGGCGAAGCCCTTCGCCTGCGACGTCGTCATTTCGCTCATGGCGGCGATGTCCGCCCCCGCGGCGAAGGCCTTCTCCCCGGCGCCGGTCAAGATCGCACAGCGCACGGTCGGATCGTGAAGGAGCTCGCTCACCTTGCCGGCGAGCTCGGTCAAGAGCTCCTGGTTGAGCGCGTTGAGCTTCTCCGGCCGGTTCAGCGTGAGTGTGACGACGTGCTCGTCGCGTTCGATCAGGATGGTGCTCATGGGCCGTCGTCCTTCCTGCGCTCAGACCGCGTGGCCGGTCTTCCCGCCCTTGTCGTCGTAGACGTAGAAGCCCTTGCCCGTCTTCTTCCCCAGCCACCCCGCGGCCACCAGGTTGCGCAGCAGCGTCGGCGCCCGGTACTTGTCGTCCCCGATCTCGCGGTGCAGCACGTCGGCGATGGCGAGCACCGTGTCGAGGCCGATGAGGTCACTCAGCTCGAAGGGCCCCATGGGGTGGTTCAGTCCGAGCTTGGTCCCGGTGTCGATGTCTTCCGGCGAGCCGACGCCCTCCTGCAGGGCGAAGCACGCCTCGCAGAGCATGGGGATGAGGATGCGGTTGACCAGGAACCCCGGCGCGTCGCGGCTGGTGGTCGTCGTCTTGCCCATCTTCTCGGCGATGAGCACGGTGAGGCCGTAGGTCTCCTGGCTGGTCTGGACGGCGCGCACGATCTCCACCAGCTTCATCAGCGGCGGCGGGTTCATGAAGTGCATCCCGATGACCCGGTCCGGGCGCGAGGTGGCGGCGGCGAGCTTGGTCAGCGAGATGGACGAGGTGTTGCTGGCCAGCCACTTGCCCGGCGCCAGCGCGGCGTCGCACTTCTTGAGCAGCGCCACCTTGAGCTCGTAGCTCTCGGTCGCCGCCTCGATCACGTAGTCGCAGCCGCGGAAGTCGTCGATGCTCGCGGCGGGCTCGATGCGCGACAGCAGCGTGGTGCACGCCCCCGTGGTCATCTTGCCCTTCTCCACCTGCTTGGCCAGGACGGTCGCGATCCTCTTCTTGCCGCGGTCCGCGAGGTCGAGCGTCGCGTCGACCAGCACGACGTCGAAGCCGCTCCCGGCGGCGACCTGCGCGATGCCGCCGCCCATCTGACCCGCGCCGAGGATGCCGATGGTCTTGATCTCGTCGAGATGTGCCATGATCCGCCGCCTGCCGATGATGTCCGTGGCGCGGCATACCACGCTTTCGCTCGCGCTCGTGCTCTCGGTTTGCGCCTGCGCCGCCCCCAGCGCGACCGACCGGGCGCAGACGCTCGTGCGCCAGCACCGCGAGGAGGAGGCGGTGGCCTCGCTGAAGGCGCGGCTGGCCGTGCAGCCCGGGGACGTGCCCGCGCGGCGGCTGCTGGTGCGCCTCCTGGGCTTCACCGGGGACCTGCCCGGGGCGCGGGCGCAGGCGGAGGAGCTGGCGCGGCGCCTGGGGCCGGGCGATCCGGCGCCGTACCTCGAGCTCGGGCACGCGCTCGAGCTCGCGCACCGCTACGACGAGGCGCTCGAGGCCTACGACCAGGCGGCCGTGGCGGCGCCGGCCTCGGCCGACGGACCTCGCGAGGGGGGGATGCGAGCCGCCCGATGGGGCGAGGCGGAGCAGGCCAGGCCGCGGCTGGAGGAGGCCGTGAAGCGAGGCGCGGGCGACGCCGAGCTGTGGCACGCGCTCGGACTGGTGCGGCTCCACCTGGGCGACCAGGCGGGGGCGGAAGAGGCCTACCGCGCGGGCGCGGCGGCGGACCCGAAGGCGCCCGAGAGCTGGCTGGGGCTGGCGACGGTGGCGGTGGTGCAGGGCGACGCGCAGAAGGCGCTGGATGCGTACGATCAGGTGCTGGCCCGGCGGCCGCGCTTCGCGCCGGCGGAGCTCGGGCGTGCGTGGGCGCTGGCCAAGCTGGGGCGCGTGGCGGACGCGACCCGGGCGCTCGACCACGCCGAGGAGCTGGGGGCGCCGGCAGCGAACGTCGCGCGGCAGCGGGCCGCGCTCCGCGGTCAAGGGGTGGGCGGCTCGCCGGGCGAGAAGTAGATGGGGTAGACGACGGCCACGGCGCCGCTGGCCGGCGACGGGAACGACAGGTTGCCGAAGCCGCGCTCGACGCAGGCGACGACGCCCCTGTCGGTCAGGTCGGAGCCAGCGTCGCTCACGACGCCGACCGCGCCGTCGGTCTCGATGACGAAGCGCACCTTCACCGTGCCCGCCAGGAAGGGGTCGGTGCGCAGGCCGTTCTCGTAGCAGAGGCGGAAGCGCCCGAAGTTCTGGCGCACGATGCGCTGCACCACGACGGCGGGCAGTCCCGCGTTGGACAGCGTCGCGCCGCCGTCGCGCAGCCTCGGCCTGCCGACGGGCAGCGCGCCGGGGAGGGCGGCCACCGAGGCGCTGGGGGCGGCGGGCGGGTCGACGCGCGCGCCCGACGCCGCGGCGGGGAGGCTGGTGCTCGTGGCGGCGCCGAGCGGGGGCCCCTCGCCGGCCGGGGCGCCTCGAGAGCACCCGGCGCAGGCGGCGCACAGGCCCAGGGTGGCGGCGTGGAAGAGGCGCACAGGAAGCTCGAGGCAGCGTAGCGCGGCGCGCGCGCGGCTGTATGCTCGCGCGCCCATGACAGACACGACCGGGCCGGAGGTTGTTCCGGACATCGTCGCGCGCGCGCGCGGGGCGCAGCGGGCGTGGGCGGAGCTGACGGCAGAGGAGCGCGCGCGGCGGCTGGCGCCGCTGAAGGATCGCGTGCTCGACCGGGCCGAGGCCATCGCCGCCTGCGTGCGCGAGGAGATCGGCAAGCCCGACGTCGAGGCGCTGCTCGGCGAGGTGCTGCCGTCGGCGGACCTGGCGGTCTACTGGGGCAAGACCATCGCCGAGCTGCTCGAGCCGACCGACGTCGACCTCGACGCGCTGGCCTATCCGGGCAAGAGCGGGACGATCGACCGCGAGGCGCGCGGCGTCGTGGCGGTGATCATGCCGTGGAACTTCCCCGTGGCGCTGCCGCTCCGGACGCTGGTGCCCGCGATCCTGGCGGGCAACGCGGCCGTCTTCAAGCCGAGCGAGGTGACGCCGCGCTCCGGGGCGATCGTGGCGGAGCTCTTCGCGGGGCTGGTGCCGGACGGTTTGCTCGGCCTGGTGCAGGGCGGCGGGGATACCGGCGCGGCGCTCTGCGCGGCGGACGTCGATCTGGTGGTGTTCACCGGCAGCGTGGCCACGGGGCGCAAGGTCGCGCACGCGTGCGCGGAGCGGCTGGTGCCCTGCGCCCTCGAGCTCGGCGGCAAGGACGCGGCGATCGTCCTGGCCGACGCCGACCTGGAGCGAGCGGCGAACGGCGTGGTGTGGGGTGCGATGATGAACGCCGGCCAGAACTGCGCCTCGATCGAGCGGGTGTACGTCGATCGCAAGGTGGGCGAGGCGTTTACCAGGAAGGTGCGCGACGCCGTCGCCGCGCTCCGAGCCGGGATCGACGTGGGGCCGCTCGCGACGGCGGCGCAGCGGGCGATCGTGGCACGTCACGTCGAGGCAGCGATGGCCGCGGGCGCCGAGGTGCTGGCGGGCGGCGCAGGGGCGGGGGAGGCGGGAGGAGGCGGCGGGGGGCCGCGCGACTACCCGCCCACTGTGGTTCGCGTGGTGACCGACGACACGCCGCTGATGCGCGACGAGACCTTCGGGCCGGTGTTGCCCATCGCGTTCGTGGACGGGCCGGAAGAGGCGATCGCGCGGGCGAACGCTTCGCGCTACGGGTTGACGGCCAGCCTGTGGACGCGCGACCGCGGGAAGGCGCAGATCCTCGCGCGCCGCCTGCGCGCCGGGGTGGTGGCCATCAACAACCACGGCTTCACCGGAGCCATCCCCGCCGCGCCGTGGAGCGGCCACGGGGAGACGGGCTGGGGCATCACAGGCTCGCCGCTGGCGCTCGACGCGCTCACGCGCCCGCGCTTCGTGCTGGTCGACCGCAGCCGGAGCAAGAAGGAGCTCTGGTGGTACCCGTACACGCCGGCGCTGCGGACCATCGCGACGGCGATGGCGACGCTGAGGAGCTCGACGCAGGGTGTGCTGGCTCGCGTCAGGGCGTTCTTCACGCTGGTGGGCGCGATGCTCGGGAGAGCTCGCGGAGGGTGACGCCCGGCGGATCCGTGGCTGGTCCGCCGTGTGCTCTTCCTCTTGCACGGTGTGTGTGTGTGCAAGGCGCCGGGAGGCGCCTTCCCCATGACGACAGGACCATTTCCCGGCTCCCGGCCAGGGCTTACGCTTTCTAACGTGCGGACAATCGTTCTCGTGTGTGGACTCTCGTTGACGGCGACGGCGTTCACGGTCGGAGCGGGTGGTTGCGGGGGCGGCAGCTTCTCGGCCGGCCCCGGCGACGACGGCGGTGGGGAGGTCGGCAGCGGCGAGGCGGGGGCCGACGCCGGCGGAGGGGACGCCGCGAGCCACTGGTGCGCCGGCCGGCCCGAGATGTTCTGCGAGGACTTCGACGAGGCGGCCGACGTCGGCTCGTTCCTCGCCTCGTGGTCGACCTTCGAGCAGAACGGCGGGACCTTCCGCTTCGACACCGCCAGCGCGCCCTCACCGCCCAACGCGCTGGGCGTGGGCGGTTCGAACGGCGCGCAGGTGCTCGCGATCAAGACCTTCCCGCTGCTCACCCGGCGGCCCCGGCTGGTGCGCCTCGAGTTCGCGCTTCGCATCAACTCGC
This sequence comes from Polyangiaceae bacterium, assembly GCA_036560665.1. GTDB lineage: Bacteria > Myxococcota_A > Polyangia > Polyangiales > Polyangiaceae > Palsa-1150. The sequence goes on along the minus strand of DATBQU010000027.1, from coordinate 1,997 downwards.
CGGGCTCGGTGGGGCTGCTGTCGGCCGCGGGGTTCGCCGCCGTCGCTTACGGCGCGAGGCTCACCGACGGTTTCGCCGCGATGGCCATCGGCAACGGCCCGGTAATCTCCGCGGCGTGGGTGGCCCCGGGCGACGCAGGGGGCGACGCGGGCGCCTTCCAGACCGCCAGCGCCAAGGGCGCGTTCCCGTCGCTGCAGGTCTGGGCGGGTCGCTTCGCCATCGAGATCGACTTCGGGGCCACGGCCGGAGCCGGCGGTTGCGTGCAGATGTTCCAGGGGCCGACGGCGTTGCTCGACGCGTGCCTGCCGCTGCCGCCGACGCTCGGCGATCCGCGGGTGCTGTCCATCGCGCTGGGCGACTCTGCCGCGGCCCTGGGCAGCACGGGGAACATCGACCTCGAGTTCGACGACGTCACCTTCGACGTCGCCTACTAGTACGCGATGCAGCTCTCGACGCGCACGGGCAGCAGGCGTTCGCGCCCGCCGAGCCCCGACAGCTCGACCACGAACGCATGGCCCACGACGTACCCGCCCTGCTTGCGGACCAGCTCCGCCGCGGCGCACGCCGTCCCGCCCGTGGCCAGGACGTCGTCGACCACCAGCACGCGCGACTCCTCGCGCAGGCTCCCCTTGTGCATCTCCAGCGCGTCGCGGCTGTACTCGGTGACGATGTCGACGCGGTCGACCGCCGCCGGCAGCTTCCCCGGCTTGCGCACCGGGACGAAGCTGGCGTTGAGGCGCGCCGCAAGCGCGCCGCCGAAGATGAAGCCGCGCGCCTCGATGCCGACGATGGCATCGATGTGTTCGTCGATGAAGCGCTCGGCGATCCCGTCGAGGACGATGTGGAGCGCGCGCGGGCTGGCCAGCAGCGGTGTGATGTCCTTGAACACGATGCCGGGCTTGGGGAAGCCCGGCACGTCGCGGATGAGCGAGCGGCAGTAGTCGAAGCTCGACACCGGGCGCATGATCTGGAGCGCCGGCACGGGGGCGGAGCGGCGGGTCGCTCTCTTTGCGGGCCTCTTCTGCTTCTTCTTCTTCGTCTTCTTGGCGGCCATGGGTCAGCTCCGGGGGCGGGCGACGCGCGTGACGAGCGCCTCGGTCATGGCGAGCTCGGTGGCGTCGGTCAGGTCGAGCAGCAGCGGCGTGATGGACGCTGCGCCGTCATCGTACGCGTCCGTGTCCGTCCCCGCGTGGCGTTCGTGGCGCACGCCCGGCCCTCCGAGCCAGAGGTACTCGCGTCCCCGCGGGTCGCTACGGAAGTCGACCGTCTCCTCGTAGATGCGCGCGCCGAGGCGCGCCGCGCGGAGCTCCCCGTTCCATGCCCGCGGGATGTTCACGTTCAGCAGCACGCCGCGCGCCGCATGCGTCGCCAGGAGATCGAGGGCGATGCGCGCGCTCAGATCGGCAGCGGCATGCAGATCGACCGAGGGGTGGGCGCTGGTGGCGACGGCGGGGATGCCGCGCAGGGCCGCCTCGCGCGCTGCCGCCACGGTGCCCGAGTAGAACGCGTCCTGTCCGAGGTTCATCCCGTGGTTGATCCCGGAGACGACCAGGTCAGGCCGGCGCGGCAGAACGCGCGTTCCGGCATGGAGCGCGACGTAGGTGCAATCCGCCGGCGTGCCGTCGAGGGCGAATACGCCCGGTTCCACCGCGCGCAGGCGCAGCGGCCGGTGGAGGCTGAGCGAGTGGCTCGAGGCGCTCTGCTCGTTCTCGGGCGCCAGCACGACCACGTCCGCCCCGTCGGCCAGCGCCTGGCGCATGGCGCGGAGGCCGGCGCTGGCGTGCCCGTCGTCGTTCGAGACCAGGACCAGCGGGCGCGACGGCGCAGGCGCGGGCCCAGACGGTGCAGCGGGTGCGGGGGCCATCGGCGACGGGGCATAGCGCCAAGACGGTTGGGCCGCCAAGGCGACAAGTTGGTAGGATCGCGCCCGTCGCTTGAAGACGCGCAAGGAAGAAGTGGAAGACACGCTTCACGGCGTCGCCGTGGCCGACCCTTAT
>DATBQU010000026.1:0-20965 GCA_036560665.1 Polyangiaceae bacterium | reverse complement strand
GGGCCGGACTGCCCTATTGAAGGCAACGATGCCGGGGCAATGGGGCTCCGGCGGGTGGGTGACTTCACGACCGTCACGAAAGGAAAGCCAATGAAGCTCGCAAAACCGACCCGTAGTGACCGCAACCGCACGATGATCGTGGGTTTCCAGAAGCATCTTTCTGGCGTGCCCACGATCATCCTCGACGGCAAGCCGTTCACGCCCGACGCGCTGATCAAGGTCCTCCAGACCGAGATCGACGCGGCGGACGCGACGACGGCCGCCGAGGGTGCCTTCCACAAGACCGTCGCCGCCGAAAAGGCGGCGGTGGTCGCGGGGGAGCCCGTGTTCCGGGCGCTGAGGGCGTTCGTTCTGAACCAGTTCAAGGGGCAGACGGACGTCCTGGCCGACTTCGGAATCACGGTGACCGTGGCGAAGAAGCCCGACGCGGCGACCAAGGCCGCGGCGGCGCTGAAGGCCAAGGCCACCCGTGCGGCACGCGGTACGAAGGGCAAGCGGCAGAAGGCGGGGATCAAGGGGCAAGCGCAGGCGATCCCCCAGACCCCGGCGACGGCCACGAAGCCCGTGTGACAGGAGAGAGCCGCCAGGACGCCGGGCTGCAGGGAAAGAGTCGTTCCCCGCCGTCCCGGTGACCTGGCGGCTTGGCGGCCAAAAGAACTACCCCGCCGCCACCATCGCCTCGAGCAGCTCCCGTGGGTCGTCCTCGCGCATCAGCGCTTCGCCCACGAGGGCCGCGTCGGCGCGGCCGGACGCCACGGCGGCGACGTCGGCCGGCGAGCGCAGGCCCGACAGGTGCACGGCCACCACGTCCGCCGGGATGGCCGCCAGCACGCGCGCGGTGCGGTCGGCGTCCATGGCCAGCGTGTCGAGGTCGCGCGCGTTCACGCCCACCACGCGCGCCCCCGCGGCGAGCGCCGCCTCGAGCTCCGCCTCGTCGACCACCTCCACCAGCGGCTCGATGCCCTCGGCGCGCGCCGCCCGCGCCAGCTCCCCCAGGCGCGCGCCGTCCACGATGCGCGCGATGAGCAGCACCGCGTCGCCCCCGCGGTCGCGCGCCTCGGCGACCTGCCGCTCGTCGACCACGAACTCCTTGGCGAGCAGCGGGACGGCGCGCCCGGCCGCGTCGAGGCGCGCGCGCGCCACGGCCAGGTGCTCCCACGAGCCGTCGAAGAAGGGCCCGTCGCACAGCACGCTCACCATCGTCGCGCCGGCCTCGGCGTAGGCGAGCGCGCGCGCCTGCGGCGACAGCGCGCGCGACAGCGGCCCGGCGCTGGGGCTCTTGCGCTTCACCTCCGCGATGAGCCGCAGCGGGCCGCCCTCGCGGCGAAGGGCGCCCACCACGTCGAGCGCGGCGCGCGTGGCGTGCCGCCGCGGGTGGGACGGCGGCTCCGCGAGCTCGCGCCGCTTGCTGGCCAGGATGTCGTCGAGGAGGCTCACGGCCCGTTCTTCACGCGCAGCGCCGCGCGCTTCCAGCGCTCCAGCGTCGCCCGCGCCTCCCCCGTGTCGAGGGCCCGCCGCGCCCGGTCCGCGCTTGCGCGCAGCGCGTCGCCCGTGGCCACCGCCAGCGCCGCCGCCGCGTTGAGGATGACCGCGTCGCGCGCCGGGTGCGCCTCGCCGGCCAGGATGGCCAGCAGCGCCTGCGCGTTGCCGGCCGCGTCGCCGCCGGCGATGGCCGCGCGCTCGAGGCGCGGGACGCCGAAGTCCTCCGGGGCCACCACGCGCTCGCGCACCTGCCCGTCGTCGCCGAGCTCGCTCACGCGCGTCGGCGCGCAGGGGCTCACCTCGTCGAGCCCGTCCTCGCTGCGCACCACCCAGGCGCGCTTGCTGCCGAGGCGACCCAGCGCGCGCGCCGCCACGACGCGCAGCGCGTCGTCGTAGACCCCCAGCAGCTGGTGGGAGGCGCGGGCGGGGTTGGCCAGGGGGCCGAGCGCGTTGAAGATGGTGCGCATCCCGAGCTCGCGCCGCGCCTGCGCCGCGTGCCGCAGGGCGGGGTGGTGCGCGGGCGCGAAGAGGAAGGCGATGCCGGCCTCGCGCAGCACCTCGTGCTGCCGCTCGGCGGGGAGGTCGACCGGGATCCCGAGGGCCTCGACCACGTCGGCGCTGCCGCACCGGCTGGAGATGGAGCGGTTGCCGTGCTTGGCCACCGGCACGCCGCACGCGGCGACGACCACCGCCGCCGCGCTCGACAGGTTGAGGGTGTGCGAGCCGTCGCCGCCCGTGCCGCAGGTGTCGACGACGACCGGAAGGTCGTGGGCCACCGCGGTCATGGCCGCGCGCATGGCCTCGGCGGCGGCGACGATCTGCTCCGCCGTCTCGCCGCGCGCCCGCAGCGCGACCGCGAAGCCGGCCACCTGCACCGGCGTCCACGATCCGGCGAGGATGGCGTCGAACGCCGCGCGCACGTCGTCGGCCGCGAGCGGCTCGCCCGCCAGCATCCGCGCCAGGAGCTTGCCGACCTCGGCGCTCACGCCGCCCTCGAGCGGGGCAGCCGCCTCACCCAGTTGGCGACCAGGCGCTTGCCCTCGGCGGTGAGGACGCTCTCGGGGTGGAACTGCACCCCCTCCACGTCGAGCGTGCGGTGCCTCAGCCCCATGATCTCGCCCTCGGCCGTCCACGCGCTCACCTCGAGGCAGGCCGGCAGCGTCGCCCGCTCGACCAGGAGCGAGTGGTAGCGGGTGGCCTCGAAGGGGCAGGGGAGGCCCTCGAAGAGCCCGCGCCCGTCGTGCAGGATGGGCGAGGTCTTGCCGTGCATGAGGCGCCCGGCCCGGACCACGCGCCCGCCGTAGGCCTGCCCCACGGCCTGGTGGCCCAGGCACACCCCGAAGAGGGGGACGGAGCCGCCCAGCGCCCCCACCACCTCGAGGCAGACGCCGGCCTCGTCGGGCGTGCAGGGCCCTGGCGACAGCAGGATGCCGGCGGGCGCGAGGGCGCGGATGCCGGGGACGTCGATCCCGTCGTTCTTGAAGACCTCGACCGCCGCCCCCAGCTCGCCCAGGTACTGCACGAGGTTGAAGGTGAAGGAGTCGTAGTTGTCGATGACGAGGACCCGGGGAGCCATCGGAGCGGGGAGGCGTAGGTTATGCGACACGGCGCGGTGCGCCAGCCCTCCGTCGCGTTGACACGCGAGCGCCAGGGCACGTAAGTTTCGCACCGCGCACGATGGCGGAAGACAAAAAGCCGAAGATTGACCTCAAGTCTCGCCTGCAGAGGATGGGCGGGCCCGCGGCAGCCACGCCGCCACCTCCTGCGGCCGGGATCGTCCGCCCCTCGGCGCCGCCGCCTCCGGCAGCGCGGAGCGGGCCGGGCCTCACGCCCATGCCTCCGCCGTCGGTCCCGCCCCCCTCGGGGATGACCCGCGGGATGGGCATGGGGGGCCTCACCGGCGGGATGGCCAGCCACACCGCGGCGCTCGACCCGAACAACCCGCTGTCGGCGGTGGCGCAGCCGTACAAGCCGCAGGCGGCTCATCCGCCGGTGCAAGCGCAGCCGCAGCGCATCGAGGTCGACGAGCAGCACGTGCACACGGCCCGGAGCGGCGCGAGAAAGCAGGGCCTGGTCATCGGCCTGCTCTTCGCGGTGGTGCTGGGCGGCATCGGGTGGGTCGGCGGCAGCGCCTCGCAGCAGGGGACCGACCGCGCCAAGGGCGTCAACGACGCGCACGGGCTGTCCACCGATCTGCTCAAGGCCAAGACGCAGCTCGACGCCATGAAGCAGAAGGTCACCGACGGCGGCAAGATGCTCGTCGGCGACCGCAAGTTCCCGGCCGACCTGCAGCAGACGCTGGCGGGCATGACGGTGGACTTCGCCGGCGACAAGCTCTTCGGGCGCCGCTTCGCGGGCGTCCCGGCGGACACGACGCGCGATCTCTTCGACTTCATCAACCGCGTGCAGGCGCTCAACAGCAAGAAGGACCTCATCGTCTCCTTGCTGAGCAAGCTGCAGAAGCCCATCACCGAGGAGCTGGCGCGCCCCATGGGGCAGCTTCCCATCTCGATGGTGGTCGTCGTCGACAAGAACACCGGCGACGTGGGCACCATGCTCGCGTCGCTGGTCACGCCCATCGCGCCCGACGACAAGAACGGCGTGCCGAACGAGCTTCTCTTCGCCAACCCGCGCGGCGGCGGCAACGCCAAGCTCCCGCGGCTGACGGGCGACAAGATCCCCAAGGACGGCGCGGCCATCACCGTGTCGCCGACGTCGTTCGACAAGCTGTGCCCCAGCCCGGTGAAGGGGCAGATCGCGCAGCTGATGACGAGCATGAACTCGCTCATCGACGACATCCAGGGCCAGCAGGGGTCGACCGATCCCAACATCGTGCAGGACTCGAAGCCGGGCCTGTCCGAGTCGGCCGGCAAGCTCGCCGATCAGCTGTCGAAGGTGAACTGACGCCTCGTCAGGTCGACGGGGGCGAGCCGGGCGACCAGCCCCAGGCCACGCCCGCCTCGGCGCCGACGTCGACGTAGCCGCGGGCGAGGAGCGCGGTGCACCGGGCCGAGCGCGGGACGGGGGCGGTGCGCGCCGGCAACCAGCGGCGCAGCACGCCGCCGGCGCGGGCCGGCGTCCCCAGGACGACCACCAGCGTGCGCGGCGGCAGCGTGGACGCCGCGGGAAGCTGGTCCGCCACGGCGCTCGCGTCGTCCAGGTCCGCCTCGGCGCCGTCGAGCAGCACCGCCACCGCGTCGGCCTCGTCGCTCCAGGCGCTCACGCCCAGCGGCGGGGCGGGGGCCCTGGCGTCGCGCGCGCGGGTCGACAGGCGCAGCGCGGCCGGTCGGGGCGCGATCACGGGCCCGTCGCCGGCATCGGCGGCGGCCGGTCGGTCACGATCTCCACCTTCACGACGCGCGTCTCGTCCGCCTCGCGCACGATGAACTTCATGCCGTCGACCTGGAGCGTCGCCCCCACCTTGGGCACGCGCCCGGCCCGGCTCACGATGAGCCCCCCCAGCGACTCGAACTCGCCGTCGTCCGGGAGCGTCTTGCCGAGGGCGTGCTCGAGGTCGGCGATCGACACCGACGCGTCGACCACCACGCGCCCGTCGCCCATGGTCTGGATGGGCGCCTCGAGGTCCTTCTCGTCGCGGATGTCGCCCACGATCTCCTCGAGGATGTCCTCGATGGTCACCAGGCCGGCCGTCCCGCCGAACTCGTCGCTCACGATGGCCATGTGGAGGCGCTTGGACCGCATGTCTTGCAGGATCTTCGCCGCCGACTGGTTCTCGCTGACGAACATGACCGGCGTGCGCATCACCTCGGCGAGCTTCTTGGCCTCCAGGCCGTGGCCCACCAGCGCGAACAGGTCCTTGGCGTAGAGCTGCCCCACGATGTTGTCGAGGTTCTCGCGGTAGACCGGGTAGCGCGAGTGCTTCTCGGCGGCGACCAGCGCCACCACGTCGAGCAGCGACGTCGACAGCTCGATGGCCGAGATGTGGCGGCGGGGGACCATGACCTCGCGCGCGGTCAGATCCTTGAAGTCGAGCACCTTGCGGATCATCTCCGCCGGCTCGTTGGCGATGGCGCCGGCCTTCTCCCCCTCGCTGACCACCCACTCCACCTCCGTCTCGGTGATGCGGGCGTCGACCATCCGCGCCTTGGGGACCCGGCGCCCGACGGCGCGGCCGACGATGGCCAGCGGGTCGGCCAGGGGGATGACCAGCCACTCCAGCGGACGGAGGAAGGCGAGGGCGAGGGCGCCGACGCGCTCGGGGCGGCGCCGGGCCAGCGTCCCGACGATCTCGGTGAAGGTCCCGTAGGTGAGGACGGCGCCGAGGACGGCGACGGGCAGGGCGAGGCGGTCGAGCCCCAGATCGCGGGCGGCCTGGTTCAGCAGGACCGTCGCCACGCTGAGGGCCACGATGCGGCCCACCAGCCAGCGCGACAGGATGCGCAGCGGATCGGACGTGAAGCGGCGGAAGGCGACGCCCGCCTTGCTGGTGGTCGCGCTGAGGGCCTGCATGCGCCCCTCGGGGATCTCGCTGAGCGCGGCGTCCCCCGCTGCGAACAGCGACCCGACGGCCGTGACCAGCGCCGCCCCGATGACTTCGACGACGAGTCCCCCTGGACCTGCGTTCACTTAGGTCAACCTTCTCGCGTCCTCGGGTGCGCGACTGCCGGCGCAACCCAGCGGTCAACCTAGCCCAGAGGGGGCCCTGGTCAAGCAGTGGTGCCGGGAGCGCGCAACTCCTCGGGAATCCGGCCGATAGGGGGGCATGAGAACCATCCCGCCCTTGCCGGGCCACGTCCCGCCGCCCGGCGCCGCGCATGCCCTGCCGCCGTCGCCCGCGGGCCGCCACCGCCCCACCCCCGGCACCCGCGGCGCGTTCGCGGACCACCTGCCACCGACCCGACCGGGGCGCGCCGGGGCCGCCGTGAGCCACGCGCCGCCACCGCTGCCACGGCAGCCGGCCGTGCCGCACCGGGACGGGGCTCCGCCGCGCCCGCCCGCACGCTCCCGTCGCCACGACGACGCGCTCGACCCTCTGGCGCGGCAGACGGCTCAGCTCGCGCCGCCCCCCGGGGGCCCGCCTCCGCCCTCGCCACCCGCGCCCGCCGCTGCGACGGAGCCCGCGGCCGCGGCGGAGATCCGCGGCAGGGCCTCGCTGGAGGATCTGCTGTCCGCTCTGGTCCGCAAGGTGGCGTGGTCGGGCGACGGGCGGAGGGGCGCGGTGCGCCTCGAGATAGGCGCGGGCAGCCTCGCGGGCACGACGCTCGTGGTCCAGGCCGACCGCGGCCGCGTCCGGGTGCACCTGAGCGCGCCCCCCGGGGTCGATCTCGACGGCTGGCGCGCCCGCATCGCGGGACGGCTCGCTGCCCGCGGGCTCGAGGTCGATGACTAGCCAGGCCTAGCCGGCGAGGACGCGCATCACGTTGCCGCGCAGGATCTTGCCGATGGTCCGCGCGCTGACGCCGGCGCGGAGCAGCGCGTCCGTGAGCAGCGGCAGGCCGCGTGGATCGGCGAGCTCGCGCGTCGGCACGATGAAGCCGTCCCAGTCGCTGCCGAGCGCCGGCGCGTCCTCCCCCACGACGTCGAGGATGTGGCGGAGGTGCCTGACCACCGGCTCGAGCCCGTCGCCGCCCACGTAGCGGGGGCAGAAGATGACGCCCACCACGCCGCCCTTGTCGGCCACCGCGCGCAGCTGCGAGTCGTCGATGTTGCGCCAGTGCTCGAACGCCCCCAGCACGCCGGTGTGGCTGACGATGGGCGGTCGCGTGGCGACCGAGCACGCGTCGAGGAAGCCGCGCCGGTTGATGTGGGCCAGATCGACGATGACGCCGCGGTCCTCGCAGCGCCGCACGAGGTCGAAGCCCCAGGGCGTGAGCCCCTCCTCGTCGCGCCGCCCGCGGCCGTACGCGGGGCGACCCGCCTCGTTGGCGCTGAAGTGCAGCAGGCCGAGGTAGCGAACGCCCCGCGCGGCGAAGGCGTCGAGCTGGTCGAGCTCGCCCTCCAGCGCGTGCGCGCCCTCGATGCCGAGCAGCGCGGCGATGGCGCCGTCGCGCTTGCATGCGTCGATCTCCGCCGCGGTCCTCACCAGGCGCAGGTCACCCGGGCGACGGTGGATGGTCTGGGCCAGGAGGTCGATCTGCTCGTGAACGATGCGCGACATGCCGCGCATCCGCTTCGCCACCGGCAGCGACACCAGGCCGAAGAACTGCGCCCCCACGCCGCCCTCGCGCATGCGCGGCAGGTCGACGTGGCCACCGAGCGCCGCGCGGGGCAGGGGCGGCTCGTGGCGCGCGTGCAGGTCGTAGCCGAGCCAGCGTGACCACATCAGCGAGTCGGCGTGCAGATCGATGGCCGGGTACTCGGCGTGGAGCGCCTGCGCCTCGCTGGAGCCCTGCATATGCTAGGTACAGCACCCTACGCCACCATGCCCCGGACGGTCGACAGTGTGCTGGAGCTCGTGGGCGGCACGCCTCTCGTGGCGATCCGCACGCTCGGCGAGCCGGCGCGCGCCGCGGTGTGGGCCAAGATGGAGCAGTCGAACCCCGGCGGCTCGGTGAAGGACCGCATCTGCCTGGCGATGATCGAGGAGGCGGAGCGGAGCGGGGCGTTGAAGCCCGGGGGCGTGGTGGTCGAGCCGACGAGCGGCAACACCGGCATCGGCCTCGCGCTGGTCTGCGCGGTGCGGGGCTACCGCTGCATCCTGGCCATGCCCGAGAGCATGAGCCTCGAGCGGCGGCAGCTCCTCGAGGCGTTCGGCGCCGAGGTGGTGCTCACGCCGGCCGACCAGCAGATGGAGGGCGCGGTCGCCGAGGCGCGCGCGATCGCGGCGCGGACCCCGGGCGCCTTCATGCCTCAGCAGTTCGACAACCCCGCCAACCCGCTGGTGCACGCGGAGACGACGGCCCGCGAGATCGTGGAGGCCATGCACCCCCTCTCCATCGACGCGTTCGTCGCAGGAGTGGGCACGGGGGGCACCATCAGCGGCGTGGGCGAGGTGCTGCGTCGCGGCCCCTCTGCGGCGCCGCGCATCGTCGCCGTCGAGCCGGCCTCCTGCGCCACCATCTCGCGGGGCGAGCGGGGCCCCACCAAGATCCAGGGCCTCGCCGCCGGCTTCGTCCCCCGCAACTACCACCCGCAGGTCGTCGACGAGGTCCGCACCGTCGCCGACGACGACGCCTGGCGCATGAAGGTGCACCTGGCGCGGCGCGAGGGGCTGCTGGTGGGCATCAGCTCGGGCGCCGCGGTGCACGTCGCGCTCGAGGTCGCGCGCGAGCTCGGCCCGGGCAAGAACGTGGTGACGGTGCTGGCCGACACGGGCGAGCGGTACTTCAGCCTGGAGGAGTACTTCCCGGGGGTGACCCCGTGAGCGCGGGGCGCGCGGGCGCGCGTGTGCTCGTCGTCGGCGTGGGCGGGCTGGGGTGCCCGGCGGCGCTCGTCCTGGCGAGGTCGGGCGTCGGCACGGTCGGGCTCTGCGACGACGACGTCGTCGAGGTCGGCAACCTGCACCGCCAGGTGCTCTTCGGCGAGGCCGACGTGGGCGCCCCCAAGCTGGACGCCGCCGCCCGCGCGCTGCGGGCCATGGCCCCGGGCCTGGAGCTTCGCCTGCACCGGACGCGCCTGCTGCCCGAGCTCGCGGTCGACCTGGTGCGCGAGTACGACGTGGTGCTCGAGGGCTCCGACAACTTCGCGACGAAGTTCCTGGCGGCCGACGCGTGCGCCATCGCCGGGGTGCGCGTCGTCCACGCCTCGGCCGTGCGCTGGATCGGGACCGCGCTCGCCGTGGGCGCGCGGGGCCGCCCCTGCTACCGCTGCGTCTTCGAGGATCTGCCGTGGGAGGACGCGCCGGGCTGCGCCGAGGCGGGGGTCATGGGCCCGGTGGTGGGGGTCGTCGCCGCCGCCCAGGTCGACCTCGCGCTGGCCATGCTCGACGGCGCTCCGGCCGAGGGACAGCTCGTCACCTTCGACGGGCGCTCGGAGTCGCTGCGGCGGCGCTCCGTCCCCGCGCGCGCTGGATGTCCGCTGTGCGGCGACTCGCCGCGCATCCGCCGCATCCAAGCCGAGACGTACGCGTCCCCTGCGTGCTAGCTGGCACGCCTGAACCGCCCACCGCCGAGGAGAGCCATGGAAACGATCGTTCGAATCCCGACGCCGCTGCGAACGCTGACCGGAGGCGCCGACGAGGTGACCGCGTCCGGCGGCACGGTCGGCGAGGTGATCGAGGACCTGGAGCGGAAGCACCCGGGCATCCGCGATCGCCTGCTCGACGACAAGGGCGTGCGCCGCTTCGTCAACATCTACGTCGGGGAAGAGGACGTCCGCTTCCTCGACGGCCTGCGGACGGCCCTCAAGGCGGGGGATCAGATCAGCATCGTGCCGGCCATCGCCGGGGGCTGAAGCGCGCGCGATGGATCGTCACGCCAGGCAGGCTCGCCTCGCCGGCATCGGCCCGGCGGGCCAGGCGCGGATCGCGCACGCGCGCGTCGACGTGCGCCTCGACGGTCTGGCCGCCGACGTGGCGGCCCGCTACCTGGCCGGGGCGGGGGTGGCCTGCGTTCGCGTGCGCGCGCCGGCCCTGGCGGACGGCGCGCGCGCCATCGACGCATCGGTCCGCGTCGAGGTCGACGCCGGGCTGGAGCAGGCCGAGGGCGCCGCGGCTGCCGGGGAGCTCGACCTGCGTGACCCCGCGGCGCTCGACGTGGCGCGCGGCGCCCTGGCGGCGCTGCGGGCCCTGCGGGCGTCGCTGGGGGAGGGGTCGTGAGCAGGAGGCTCGCCTCCGTGGTCGACGCGGTGGGCGACACGCCGCTGCTGCGCCTGCACCGCGTGGCGCGGCACGTCCCGGACGTGGAGGTGTGGGCCAAGCTCGAGTTCGCCAACCCGGGCGGCAGCGTCAAGGACCGCGCGGCGCTGCGCATGATCCTCGACGCGCAGGCGGACGGGAGGCTCACGCCGGGCAAGACGCTCATCGACTCCACCAGCGGCAACACCGGCGTCGCCTACTCCCTCTTCGGCGCGGCGCTGGGCATTCCGGTGCGGCTGGTGATGCCGTCCAACGTGAGCAAACCGCGCAAGGACATCGCGCGCAGCTTCGGCACGGACATCGTGTTCAGCGATCCCATGGAGGGCTCGGACGGCGCCATCCGCCTGGCGCGGGAGATCATCGCCGCGGATCCGGACCGGTACTTCTACCCCGACCAGTACTCGAACCCGTCCAACTGGCGCGCTCACTACGACGGGACGGGGCGCGAGATCGTCGAGGCGGTGGGGGACAGGCTCACGCACTTCGTCACCGGCCTGGGCACGACGGGGACGATGATGGGCTGTACGCGACGGCTCAAGGAGTTCGCGGCGAAGCGCGGGCGTCCCATCGAGTGCGTGGCCGTCGAGCCGTCGGACGCCCTGCACGGCCTGGAGGGGCTCAAGCACATGGGGAGCAGCCTGGTCCCCCCCATCTACGACCCGCGCGTCCCCGACCGCATCCTGCCCGTGACCACGGAGGACGGCTGGGACATGGCCGACCGGCTGGCACGCGAGGAGGGCCTGCCCGTGGGGCACTCGTCGGGGGCGCACGTCTTCGCCGCGCTCCAGCTGGCGGAGCAGGCCCAGCGCGCCGGTCGGGGCGGCTGCGTGGTGGTCATCGTGTGCGACCGCGGCGATCGCTACTTCGCGCCGATGAAATGGGAGCGTCGGTACGTGTGGTAGGCGGATCGTCCGCTATGCTGGCAGGACCATGCGCGACGCGAAGAGGCACCCGTGGGTCGAGGGCAACCTCGCCGTCGGACGGAGCTTGCTGCGGGTGGTCGACCAGGAGGCAGAGCGCGCCTACGCCCGCGACGAGGAGAGCTGCGGCTTCCTTATCGGCCCGGCGAACGACGGGCGCGTCCTCGACGGCGTGGTCCCCATGATCAACCGCGCGAACGCGCTGCATCGCCTCGACCCCGAGCAGTACCCGCGCACGGGACGCACTTACTTCGACATCGACTCGATGAAGTTCGAGGGCGCCATCCGCCGGGGGGAGGCCGAGGGGCGCCCGGTCAAGGTGCTCTACCACTCGCACCTCGACGTCGGCGCCTACTTCTCGCCGACGGACGCCGAGGTCGCCAAGATGGGGCAGGGCGAGCCGCCGTGGGACCTCGCGTATCTCGTGACCAGCGTGCGCGGGGGCAAGGTCGACGACCGGAAGCTCTTCGTGTGGGATCCCGGGACGCGCGCGTTCGTGGAGAGCCCCCTCGAGGTCGTAGAGGGCGCGTGACCATCTGCCTGCTCGACGCACGCCGCCTGCGCCACGCGTTCGCGGCGGGGGCCGTGGCCGCAGCGACGGCGATGACCGGCGGGCAGGCCCGGGCCGAGCTGCACGACTCGGTGGAGCGGCTCGCCGAGGCGTGGCGCGGCGTGGGGGCGGCGGTGGTGATCGACAAGCCGCGCTTCCTCGAGGACGACCGCGGCGACCAGCGCCCGATCGTGGTCGCTCTGCCCGACCTGCCCGAGGGAGACTGCACCACCGTCGTGCTGCTGGGCGCCCGCGGTCTGGGCTTCCACGTCCGCCTTCCGGGCGTGAGCGACGACGAGACGGGCATCAAGCGCATCCCCAGCGTCGCGGGTGCGGTGGCCATCGAGCGCTGCGGCGACGTCCCGCTGCGGCGGCTCGTCGTGGCCAGCGACTCCGGGCGCGGCGCCGTCGAGGTCGTCGTGGCGCGGTCGTCCAAGCCGCTGCCGCCGCTGCGAACCGTGCTCCCCGAGCGCTCGGGGGGCGCCGTGCTGCCGGCGTCGGAGCCAGGCCCCCTGCCGCCCTTGCCTCCGCCGGACCGGCGCGCCGACCTCGCGGAAGCGCGCGCGCGGAGAGACGGCGCCGTCATCGCCACGCGGGCGAGCTGGGATGCGGGCCTGGACGGCGCAGGCACGGGCCAGGAGACGCTGGCCGCCGGTTGCCACCGGCTCGAGATCTTCGCCCTCGACCCCCGCACCTCGCACCCGGGCCGACGGGGCAAGCTCGACCTCGACGCCGAGATGCGCGACGCCTCCGACGATCGCCTGCTCGCCCGCGATCGTACCGACGCACCCGACGCGCAGCTCGCGGTGTGCGTCGGCGAGTCCACCAACGTCGACGTCGTGTTCGCCGGCTCGCCCCCGGGCGCCCCCGTGGTCGTGGCCCACTTCGCCTGGCCGCTGCCCGAGCACCTGCCGGCCGTCTGGGGCGGCGACGCGCGCGCGCGCATGGCCCACGTGCTGATGGCCCGCCACGTGGTCTCGCTGCCGCACGACGCGGTGATGCTCGCGCAGGGCGGCTCGGGGGTCACGCCGGTGCCTCTCTCCCTCGAGCCCGGGGGCTGCTATCTCGCCGTGGCGACCATGGTCAAGGAGGCGGCGCGGACGATCGGCCTTCGCGTGCACGTCGGAGCGGCGGACGCGCTCGACGATCGCGGCATCGACGAGGACGGCGCCGCGGTGGCCTTCTGCGCGGGGGAGCGCACGCGCGCGCTGGCGGAGGTCGAGGCGCACGGTACGCCGCTCCTCGGCTGGGGGCTGGCGCTCTATCGTCTGCAGACGGGCATCTGGGAGGTGGGGCGGTGAGCCGCGCCGTCGCTCTCGCCGCGTGCCTCCTCGCGCTCGGGGGCTGCGGGATCTTCACGCACGCGACTCCGCCGCCGCCGGGCGGCCCCCGCGTCCCTCCGGCGCCTCACGTCACTCCCGGCGAGCTCGACGCGCGGACGCTGCTGGGCGAGCTCCCGGCGCGGGCGGCGCGCCTCGGCGCCGGCGCGCCGTCGCTGGTGACGTCGGCGGAGGCCACCGAGAACGAGTGGGTGGGCGGCTTCGTGGACGTGCCGCGGGACGACTGCCTGCTCGGCTATGCCCGCGGCTCGTCGTCGATCGAGGACGTGGACGTGGCCATCTACTCGGACGAAGGCGCCCAGCTCGCCGTCGACGAGGGGCGCGACGTTCACCCGACGGTGCTGCTCTGCGCTCCGCACCCGGATCGGGTGTACGTGACGGCGCACGTCGTGGAGGGCGAGGGCCTGGTGGTCGTGGGAGCGCAGCTCGTCCCCAAGGAGCGCGCGCTCATCGTCGGCCGGGGCCTGGGCGCGCGGGGCTCCGTCGCCGAGGGGCCGCGCCCGGCCGACGCCTGGCCGGGGCTGGAGGAAGCGGTGCGCGTGCACCGGCTGGCCTTGGGCGGCAGCTGGGAGGAGTTCAAGCGGGTCGCGCTGACCGTCGACGCACGCCTGCCGACGTTCGTGTCGCTGCCCATCGACGCCGATCAGTGCGTGGACGCCGTCATCGTGCCGGACGAGGACGTCGCGCTGCTCGACGTGGAGGCGCTGGACGGCGAGGGCAGGGTGGTGGCGCGAGCCCGCGAGGGCCTGGGGGCGCGCTCGCTCACGGTGTGCTCTCCGCTGTCGATGCCGGGCTCGCTCTCGGTGCGTCCGCACGTCGGGCGCGGGCTGACGGCGGTGGTGCTGGCGCGGGCGAAGGGCGAGGTCGCGAGGGACCTGTCCATTCGCCCGGACGTCGTCTGGGCGGCGGCGGCGCAGCCCATCGACGCCGCCAAGGGCGCGCGCGACACCCTGCTCGCGAAGAGCGGGTACCAGGCGGCGGTGGCCACGACGAACGGCTCCCTCGCGCTCGGGCGCCGCGTCACGGTGCCTCTCGACCTGAAGGGGCTGGGCGGGGCGTGCGCGCGCATCGACGTCATCGCCGGCGCGCCGCTCGGTCTCATCGATGCGCGCGTGTGGGACGACGCGGGCGCGCTGCTGGCCTCGGGGGAGTCGTCCGCCTCGCTGGCTTTGTTCGCGTGCGTGCGGAGCACGGCGCGGCTGGAGCTCGAGACGCGCGGCCGTCCGGGGCCGTTCGCGGTCACGGTGCGCCCCGAGCGCTGGAAGGACGCGGCGTTCGCGGCGCACCCTCTCGCGGCGTCGCGCATGCTGGCGCGCGCGGCCGCGGGGCCGAACATGCTGCTCGAGGGGCGTGGCGCCCCGGTGCGGAGCGTGGCGCTCGACCCGGCGACGGGCACCTCGTGGACGGAGAGCGTCGCCGCGGGGCGCTGCGTGCGGGTGACCGTGGGGGCGCAGGGGGATGGGGCGGGCGTCGATGTGCGCGCCTCGGACGCCGACGGCTCGGACCTCGACCGTTCCGAGTCGGCGTACGCTGCAAGCGTGCGCGCCTGCGCGCCTGCGGACGCCGCGCGGAGCGTCCACTTCGACGTCCGGGCCTCGGCCGGTCACGTCGACGCCCTGATCGGCGAGCAGACCTCCCAGGTCTCCGCCAACTGACGTCGGTCAGGGGCGCGCCAGCCGCGCCAGCACCGCGTCGGCGAGGCGCGAGTCGACGTCGCCGAGGCACAGCTTGGCGCCCTCCTTCGGCACGAGCAGCAGCCTGCACCGCCCGCGCGCGCCCGGCGCGATGCTCGAGAGCGCGAAGTCGAGGGCCAGCCCGAGGGCGACGATGACGAGGCCCGAGCCGAGCAGGGAGGGGGACGCGGCCCGCACGCCGTCGACGAACGCCGAGACCCCGACGTAGCTTCCCAGGGCGAGGGCGAGCAGCCCGGCGTAGAGGGCGAGCCGCGGGTACCGCACCTCGCGCGTGGCTCGCTGGAGCGAGGCCCGCGGCACGAGGACGTCGCGGTCGCGCAGCGTGCGGCCGAGCAGCTCGACCCGCCACCGCACCCGGACCCCACCGTCGTCCGACAGCGTGAGCTCGGCCGGCTTCTTGTAAGCGAGGACGAGACGTCCCAGCAGGCGCGCGGCCTGCACGACCAGGAGGATGCCCGTCAGCGCCAGCAGCGCGGTCGCGACCGGTCCGCGCGGGGCGGGAGTCATCTGCCCGACGAGCGGCTCCACCGGCTCGGCGCCGGCGCGCGCGCCGAGCACGTGGGACAGCTTCGGGTCGCGCACCTCCGACGCCAGCGCCGCCGCGTGCCGGGAGGCTCCCTTGGCCCGCGAGGACGCGAGCGCGACGGCGGCCACCAGAGCCTCCCCCCGGCCGAGCGTCGGGAGCGTGCCCCGGTCGATGCGGCGGATGCGGTCGGCGAAGGCGTCCCAGAGCTTGCTTGCCCCGTCGCCGAGCGCGCGGTCGAGCAGGCCGGTGGCGTCGAACGGGGTGTGCGTCGCCAGCCAGAGCACCTCGTTGGCGGCGCGGTCGTCGTCGTCGTCCCTGGGCGGATGCATGGCCACGACGTGCGCCGCCAGCGCGCAGGCCAGGGCGCGCTCCGCGTCGTCCTCCGGACCGCGCTCGAGCACGTCGAGGGCGTTGCCGAACGCCGTGGCGGCGTCGTCGCGCCCGACCCGCAGCTCGGTGGCCATCTGGGCCATGCGCTCTTGCTGGCGCTCGGTCCGCCGGGTCTCGGCGGCCGCCGTCATCCACGCGCGCGACATCGCCACCAGATCCGCGACGCGCGGGTGCCCCAGCAGCGCGTCGTAGGCGCGAACGTCGGCGTCGACTTCCATCTCCCGATGCCCCGTCTACCGGAACGCCAGCGCCGGCGCCACTATTCGCGTCGGACCCCCGGGAGCCGGAAGTTGGCCCGCCGGAGGCCCGTCGGATACGAGACGGTCGAGCCCCGAGGAGGACCGCGAATGCGCACGAAGGCTGAGATGATGGCGGAGCTGCAGACGATGCTGCGCGACGTGCTGGCCGCCGCCGCGGCCGGAACGAGCCAGGCTCGCATCGCGCGCGCGCACGGGTACGTCGACGGCTACATGCGGGCGCTCCTCGATCTCGGCGTGGCCGATCGCGTCGAGCTGATCCAGCTCGTGGCCGCGGAGCGCGAGCACGCCAGCGGCCCTGCCGTGCGCGTGCTCGAGCCTTCGTCCGACGAGATCGCCGCCGCCTGAGCCGGTCTGGCTTGCCTCAGGGGGCAACGAAGGCCACGTCCCCGCTCACCACGGGCGGAGACTGCGTGTGGTCGGTGGCCCGGAACCAGTTGGCCACGGACTGCGCCTGCGGCACGTAGTGCGGGAAGAAGCCGGCGAAGCGCCCGGGCTGCGCCAGCGCCTTGACCGTCCAGGTGTGCTTGTTGCCCGAGCCCGGCGCGCCGGTCGCCTCGTGCAGCGTGCCCACCGTGGCGTCCTGGTACACGATGCGGACCGCTCCGCCGCTGTCGACGGAGATGGACGAGTCGTCGCCCACGATGTGCTGCCCGTCCCCGTAGGCCTGTCCGTTCAGCTTCGTCCCGTCGTCGACGATCTCCGGGGTGAGCGGCTTGGCGAGGTTGCCGCCGGGCACGTTCAGGTACTGCACCGCCTCGGTCCACCCGTTGACGTAGCTGACGTGCCAGTCGCCGTTGGCGGCGATGGCGAGCGAGGCTCCGACGCCCACGTCCCCGGTGTCGACCCGGTTCGGATCCGTGTTCGCCCCCGTCTGGCCGTCGAGGATGAGCGCCGTCCACTTGCCTCCCTGGTTGGCGACGCCGACCAGGTTCCCGCGGGTGCGGTCGTAGACCACCATGCCCACGCCCTGCGGACCGTTGGCCATCGCCACGTAGTCGCCGGTCGTGTCCGGGTAGGTGTCCACGTGCGTGTTGTCCATGACCGCCGAGCACGTCGCCGTCGCCGTTCCGGTGCCGGCGTCGAGCCCTCCGCCGTCCGGCGCGCCGGCGTCGCCCCCCGCGGCCGCGCCCGGGATGCTGACGCACTTCTGCACCGCGCTGCCGATCCCCGCCGTGCTGGCGCCGCAGTCCGCGGGGGTGCAGCCCGACACGGTCGGCTGGCAGAGCATCGTCGCCTGCACGCACACCTGGTTGGTGGGGCAGAACTGGGCGCGGCAGGGGGTCTGCTCGTCGACCACCGCGTCCTGCATCGACCAGTCGGCCGCCGCCGCCGGCGTCGCCTTGCTCGCCGTCGCCAGCACGACGCGCGACCGGGCCCAGCCCCCGGTCCCCGGCTCGATCACCAGGAATCCGATGGTGGGCTTGCCGTTCACGACCAGGAGCTTCGAGTAGCGCCCCATGTCGCTCTGCGCCTTCTGCATGACGGTGTGGACGTTCCAGGTGTTCCCGCCGTCCTGCGAGCTGGCGAACTTGAGCGCCGAGTTGGTCGCGTCGTAGTAGCTCACCATCGGGTTGCCGCCGGGGTCGAGCGCGATGCTGGTCCAGAGGCCCACGTCGGGGCCGGCGTCGGTCTCCCCGTGGCGCCACGAGCTCGGATCGTTGGGGGGGCACGTCCCGTCGGTGCGCGGGGCGGGGAGGCCGTCGACGGTCTGCCACTGCACCTGCTGCTTGCCGCTGTCGTACTTGCCGACCACGAGATCGCCGTAGAGCAGGCCGCCCGAGACGTCCGCGTCGTTGTAGCCCGCCACCCAGATCGTCCCGTCGCCGGCCACGACCACGGACGTGTAAGCCCCGATGAGCCCCAGCGCGTTGGGCGCCCCGCACACGGTGTTGCAGTCGTCCCCGCACCCGGTCTGCGCCGGGCCGGCGTTCGTGTTCTGGCTCCCGCACGAGCAGCCCTGGCTGCCGGCCGCCACCATTCCCAGCGAGCCGACCAGGAGGGCCGCCGTCCGCCGGCGGCGCGCCAGCACGGCCAGGGCCCCCAGGACGGCGAGCGACGCCAGCAGGCCGGTTCGCGAGCCGGAGGAGGCGCCGGGGGTCGAGCACCCGCACGCAGAGCCGGCGGCAGCCACCGTCGGGTCGGGGCGTCCGCGGATCAGCTGGTTGGAGTCGCCGACGTTGCCCGCCTCGTCCATCACCTGGACCTCGACCGACGACGAGCTGCCGGTGTCGATCGTCCCCAGGGTCGGCAGCGCCGTCCACTCCGTCCACTCCGTGGCGACGCCCTGCGCGTCGGTCAGCCGGAAGCGGACGCGCAGCGCGGCGTCGTCGCTCACGTAGTCGAAGGCGTTGACGGTCACCACCGACCCCGCCTTGTCGAGCGCCACGCTCGGCGCGATGACGTCGATGAGGAAGGGCACCTCCGCCGGCGTCGAGTCCTCGGAGTCCGGCTCGCCGACGGCGCGCGCGGTGGCGTAGAGCACGTGCTTGCCCTGCAGGAACAGGTACTGGTCGTCGACGGTGATGTCGCGCTCGCTGGTCCATGCCGCGTGCGGCTGCTCGTCGATCCAGTACGTGTACTCGACCGGGCGCGTGCCGTCGTCCTGCGGCGAGGACAGCGTGATGTGGAGCTTCGGGAATCGCGCCGGGTCCGCCGTCTCGAGCGACATCGCCTCGGGATGGACCTCGGTGCCGACCAGCGTCGCCTGCGTGTCGAGCTCCGCCACCGCCGGTCCGGTCGCCGCGGCCAGGTCGGCGAAGAAGCCCAGGAAGTCGTCGGTGCCCTTGGTGAGCTTCCGGAAGGCGCCGGCCGGGATGTTCATGGCGATGCCGTACTTGGCGAGGCTGGCCGACAGGTCGATGGGCTTGAAGCCGTTGCCCAGGAACTGGCCGACGATGCCCCCCAGCAGCGACGACAGCGCGGAGCCGAGCTGGGTCGGGTTCTCGAAGACCAGATCCGAGTTGGTCACCGCGCCATTGGCGGCGGTCAGGCTCCCGATGACGGGAAGGATGCCGCCGTTCGGGTTGGTCTTGGGATCCTTGCCGGTCTGGAGGTTGATGGGGATGGTGAGATCGGCGGTGTAGGTGAAGACGCGGACGTAGCGGTCGAGGCTCCAGACGTAGAAGTCGATGGCGAACTGCGGCAGGTTGACCGTGAGCAGCGGGTCCTTCTTCACGTCGGTCCCGCCGCCGAGCTTGATGACGGGCGGCTTCTGCGGCCGCGTGGTGATGGCCATCGACGCGGGCTTCGACGTCTTGCCGGGCTCGAAGGTCAGATCCTTGAGCGACGGCACCACCGCGCTCACGTAGCCGCTGCTCAGCGCCTGGACCTGCTCGGTCGAGATGCCCAGGCACAGCGTTCCGCTGTTGTAGGCGCTGATGCCGGCGTAGTTGAGGAACCGGCCCGCGATGGCGAGGCCGAGGTCCGGCCCGTTGTCGCCGGCGGGCCAGGGCTGCAGGTTGTCCCTGGTGAGCTCGTCGGGGATGGGGATCCCCTGCGGCAGCGGGTTCTGCACGATGGGTACGCACGTCGTCTGCGGCTGCGGCAGCATGCCGCCGACCATGCCCATGGTCAGGCCGTTGGGCGTGTGGCCGCTGTAGGGCGGGTTCGGGTCGGTCTGGCAGGTGCCGCTGGCGTCGATGAGCTGCCCGGCCGCGCAGTTGGGCGCGGCCGTCGCCGGATTGCCCTGGCCGTCGGCGTTGCCGCCTCCCGCGAGCACCAGATCGATCCCGCCCGTCGTGCCCGGCGAGTACTTCGACAGGGCCGCGCCGAGGTTCATGTGCCCGTCGAGCCCGAGCAGCGTGGGGACGCACGTCTTCGGGTCGGAGGTGAAGACGCAGGTCGAGTTGGTGCTGTCCGGCTGCGAGTCGACCGGGCACTGCGGCGTCACCGCCGGGTTGGGCTTGGTGCAGAGCTGGCTCTGGAGCTGGTTCTTGAGGGTGTTCTGCAGCGGGCCCGTGATCTGGCCGACGAGGAAGCTCTTGAACAGGTTGGCGAAGGTGGCGAAGAACCCGCCGCCGCAGATCTGCACGATGCTCTGGTCGATCGTCGCGTTGATGGTGGCGTTGCTGGAGTCGATCTTCGCGTACCCGTTCCGGGGAGGCTGCGTCTCCGCGACGATGGGGAGGGTGATGGACACCGGGACGTCGGCGTACGTCACCTGGGGCAGGTTGTTGCCGCCGCACCCCCCGTTGCCGAGGCCGATGTCCATGTTCCCGAGCGACGTGATGACGGGCAGATCGTCGGCCTTCACCGGGACGGTGCCGACGATGGTGATGTCGTGCGGGGTGACGGCGTCGAGGTGCAGCTTGGCGTTGCCGATGTCGATGTCGGCGACGCACGTGCCCGCGGCGGTCGGCGGCTTGCAGACCTCGACGTTGACCGTGATGATGATCGAGAACGACGTCTTGCTGTCGGGGATGTTGAAGGTGAGGACGCCACCGCTCTGGCCGAGCGCCTTGCCGGCGATGTTGCCGAGGTTGGCCGAGAGGAAGTCGAGCCCCGGCCGCGTCACCCGGAACGACGCCGAGTTGGGGATGACCGACGCCTGGGGGAACCCGGCGGGCAGGGGGGTCATCCCGCATCCCGCGCAGCCGCTGCAGCCTCCCCCGCTGCACGACGCCACCACCACCAGCATCAAAACGAAGAACGCGGGGCGAAACGACCAACGAAGCATGCGGTCCTCCAGCAAGACGAGCGAGCGCGCCCACCCGCACGAGGCGGCGCCTGACCCGAACGGCTACCGTGCGGTCAAACGCAAGGTAGACAGCCCTCCAGCAACCTTCCAAGCCTAGCCGAAAAGGAATAGGCGGTGGAGGCTCGTTCGGCGCGGGGCGTCAGGGAGACGCGCTTGTGGCGGGTAAGTCGGTGTCGGTCGCCGTCGCGCGGCTGACGGGGCGTGGGCAGGACCAGACGTCGCGTGAGCACGGGCTGACCGGGCGTGGGCAGGACCAGGCGTCGCGTGAACACGGGCTGACGGGGCGTGGGCAGGACCAGACGTCGCGTGAGCACGGGCTGACCGGGCGTGGGCAGGACCAGGCGTCGCGTGA
>DATBQU010000025.1:0-8053 GCA_036560665.1 Polyangiaceae bacterium | reverse complement strand
CCGTCGCCGGCCACAGCGGCTGCCCGCCGGCGACGCGCGGCGCCACGTCGGCGAGGTCCAGCCCCGCGGTGAAGTCCTTGCCGTGCGCGAAGACCACCGCGCAGCGCAGGTTCGCGTCCTCCTCGTAGCGCGTGTACGCGTCGCCGAGCGAGCGGAGCATCTCCGCGGTGAACGCGTTGAGCTTGGCGGGTCGGTCGAAGCCGACGAGGAAGACGTGGTCACGGATCTCTGTGGTGACGGTGGAAGGCTCGGTGCTCATGGGTCCGGCAGCATAGGCGAGCTCGGCGGGATTGCCTCCGTTCGGGGGACACCTCGTCGCGCAGCATTCACATGCTCGGCGCGGATCCGCGTGCTAGCTCGATCTTCGCCATGCACCGTTGTCCGCGATGCGAGAGTGAAGAAACGCGGCGCTCGGCGAGGCGGGGGATCGAGCGCGTGCTGTCGTGGGTGGGTCTCTGGCCGTTCCGCTGCGAGCGATGCGACGCGCGCTTCCTGCGCGTCGCCCTCGGCGGGCGGGCGCACGGCCGATCGGGCTGAACGCCGCCTGCGGGCGGCGCGAAGCGGACCCACACGACGCCGTCGTCCGCGTGGTATGCACGGGCGCCCATGGAGGATGCGCCCGTTCGCGGCCTCGGCGTCGTGGACGCCTCGCTCATCGTCGTCGGGAGCATCGTCGGCGCGGGCATCTTCCTCGTCAGCGGGATGGTGGCGCAGCAGGTGCGCTCGCCGGCGGCGTTCCTGGCGATCTGGCTGCTCGGCGGCGGCGTCGCCCTGGCAGGAGCCCTGAGCAACGGCGAGCTGGGGGGGCTCTTCCCGCGCTCGGGCGGCGAGTACGTCTACCTGCGCGAGGCGTACGGACCCGTCGCCGGCTTTCTGAGCGGCTGGACCAGCTTCTGGATCGTGTTCCCCGGATCGATCGCGGCGCTGGCGGCGGGCTTCGGCGCCACGCTGGCGCCGATGCTCGGTCTGTCGAGCGCGCGCGCGCCCACCGTCATCGGCCTGGTCGCCATCCTGGCGCTCACTGCCGTCAACGCCCTGGGCCTTCGCCCCGGCAAGTGGACGCAGAACACGCTCTCCGGCGCCAAGCTCGCCGCGTTCGCCGGCCTGCTCGCGCTGGGTCTGCTCGTGCACCGGGGCGGCGCCAGCGGCCTGTCGCCCTTCTTCGCGGCGGGGGACGGCGCGCGCGGCGTCGCCACCGCGCTCATCCCGGTGCTGTTCGCGTACAGCGGGTGGAACGCGGCCACCTACGTCTCGGGGGAGATGCGCGATCCGACGCGGGGGCTCGGGCGCGCGCTCGCCCTGGGGACCGCGCTGTGCGTGGCGCTCTACGTGGCCGTCAACGCGGTCTACCTGCTGGCGATGCCGCTGTCGGAGCTGGCCAAGGCGCACGAGCCAGCCCGCGCCGCGGCGATGATGCTCGGCGGCGACGCCGCGGCGGCGCTCCTGTCGCCCCTCATCGCCGTGTGCGTGCTCAGCTCGATGCAGGCGTCGGTGCTGGTCGGCCCGCGCATCTACCGGGCGATGGCCATCGACGGCCTCTTCTTCGCGCCCCTCGGGCGGCTGAATCCGAGGACGCGCTCACCGGTCGTGGCGCTCGCCGCGCAGGCGGTGGTCGCCATCGCGGAGCTCGTCAGCGGCAGCTTCAACCAGCTGCTGACCTTCGCCACCTTCGCCATCGTGGTCTTCTCGACGCTCACCGTGGCCGCCGTCCCGCTGCTGCGCCGGCGCCTCCCGCGCGAGGCCCGCGCGTTCCCCGTGCCGGGCTATCCCTGGGTGCCTCTGCTGTTCGTGGCGGTGAATGTCTGGGTGCTCTGGAGCGTTCTGGCGAGCGGCGCGCGCGAGGCGCTGGTGGGCCTGGCGATCGTCGCCACCGGCGTTCCGGCGTACGCTGCGTTCCGGGCGCGCCGCCCGCAGGAGACCGCTCGATGAACCGTCGATGGCTCGCGTTTGGGATGGTGGTGACCGCGGCGTGCGCGCGCGCGGCGTCGCCGGAGGTGAGCCCGTCGGGATCCGGATCCGCGACCGCGTCTGCGACCGGATCCGCGACCGCGACCGCGACCGCCGCCGCGACCGCGACCGGGTCTGCGACCCCCCCCGCCACCGCCTCGGCGACCGCGGCGGCGACGCCGGAGCCACCCCTCGAAGGGGCCGACTTCCTGCCCGAGGCGAAGCTCATCTACCGCGTGGCCGCGTGCGGGGCGGGCGGCGAGGTGCCGGCTCGATTCGACGCCGCGGTGGTCACGCGGCACTGCGACGAGCTCGGGCACGCCTACGACGAGTACCGGCGGGGCTGGGTCGACGTGGCGAGGCCGTTCCTCGCGGCGCTGCGCCCCCGGGACCTGCCGCGCGTCGCGGTGTACCCGTTCGGCGGCGGCGATCTGGTCAGCGCCCTGGCGACGTTCCCGGATGCCACCGAGATCACCACCATCTCCCTCGAGCCCGCGGGCGACGTGCGCCCCGTCGACAGCCTGGCCCCCGATTTCCTCGCCCACGAGCTGGCGGTCCACCGGGCCCACCTCGAGCGGCTGTTCGAGAAGGCGCACTCGCGCACCGACAACCTCGAGAAGGAGTCGCGCACGGAGCTGCCAGGAGAGCTCCTGTTCGCGCTCGCCGCGCTGGTCGTCCACGGCGACGAGCCTGTCGGCCTGCGCTACTTCCGGCTTCAGCCCGACGGCTCGGTCGCCTACGTCACCGCCGCCGAGATCGCTTCGGCCAAGAAGCCGGGCGAGCGTCGGGCCGTCTTCGCCAACGCCGAGCTGCGCTTTCGCCGCGCGGGCGAGCCCGGCGCCCCGGTGCAGGTGCTGCGGCACGTGAGCTTCAACCTGGACGACGCCCACCTCAAGGCCGATCCGGCCCTGCTGGCCCACCTCGCCGGAAAGGGCAAGGTGGCGGCGATGACGAAGGCGGCCACGCACCTGCTCTGGAACGACCACTTCTCGCTCATCCGTGGGTGGCTGGTGGGTCACACCGACTGGATGGTGTCGGACTCGACCGGAATCCCCCCCCGCATCGCCGGGCCCGCCGGGTTCACCCAGGACACCTACGGCACGTTCGTCGCGCCCTCGCCCTTCGGCAATCCCGACGGGAACGACGCGGATGACGTGAAGAAACTGTTCGCGTCCCAGCCGGCGCGCGACCTGCCGTTCCGGTACGGCTACCCCGACCGCGACGGTCACGCGCACCTAATCGTCACGCACCGCGCGCCTCACTAGGGTAGATAGCTCGGCCGGTATGGCGGCTGCCCCGGCCACGTTTTGGCGCAGACGGGGAGCGGGGGGAGCGGGAGTGGAGCGGGGGGGCACCCGGGCAACCGTCTCGACGGAGTCTTATGTTCCCACACGAATCGAACGCCTCGAACGGCATGGCGAAACTCGCCTGCGTGCTTAACGTACACCCCCCGCGGGAACGACCTCACCGCGGGACGTGTTGCCGATATTCCAGAGCGACCCTAACGCCTTTGCCGGCATCCCAACCCCCGAGAAGATCGTGATCGCACCCAGCTCAGCCCTCGCCCCCCGGCGGGAGGATCTCCACCGCGAGCCCCTCGAGCTCGCGGCGCTCGCGCCCGCCGTCCCCGCAGCGAACGACGCCACCCCCCCGTCGGCGAAGCCGATCGGACGGCCCCCCCGCCGCCGCGTGCTCACGCACGAGGAAGAGGTCGAGCTGGCCCGCCGCATCGAGTCCGGCGAGCGCGACGCGGTGTTCGCCCTGCTCGGCTCGTCCAGCGCCGCGGAATCGTTCCGCTCTCTGGCCGAAGAGGTGCGCCTGGGCCGCGCCCAGCCGACCACCTTGCTGCGAAACGCCGAAGAGGACGCCGACGAGGCGGCCGGCATCGAGCGCCTCGCCCGCTTGCTCGACCGCGCCGCGACCCTGGCGGCGACGCTGGCCCGTCCGGCCTCCGACGAGACGACGCGCGAGCGCCGCCGCCGCCGCCGCATGCGGGTGGCATCGGAGCTGGCCGACGCGCGGCTCGAGCGCCACGTGCTCGCCCGCCTGGCCCGCCCCGCGCGCAACCGCGCCGCGGACGACCGGGCACGTCGCGGGTTCACCCGCGGAATGAACGACGCCTCGCGCGCCCAGCACGAGTTCGTCGGCGCCAACTTCGGCCTGGTGGTGACCTACGCGCGCCGCTTCGTCGGGCAGGGCCTCGACATGCACGATCTCGTGCAGGAAGGGCAGCTCGGGCTGATCCGCGCGGTCGAGAAGTTCGACTGGCGCCGCGGCCACCGGTTCTCCACCTACGCCGCGTGGTGGGTTCGCCAGGCCATGGCGCGCGCCATCGCCGACCAGAGCAAGACCATCCGCGTCCCGGTGCACCTGCTCGAGAGCCGTCACAAGCTCGAGCGCGTGAAGCGGGCCATGGCGCAGAACGGCCATCGCGATCCCAGCGACGAGGAGCTGGCGCGCGAGAGCGGTCTGCCGCTCGACAAGGTGCGGGCCATCCGCTCGCTGGTGCGCGAGCCGCTCCGCCTCGAGGCGCCGCTGGGCGACGAGGGCGACGGCGGGCACCTCGGCGATCTGGTGGCGGACCCCAAGGCCGCCCCGCCCGACGAGCACCTGGCGCAGGAGCGCATGCAGACCCAGACGCGCGCGCTGCTCGACCTGCTCTCGCCGCGGGAGCAGCAGCTGCTGCGCCTGCGCTTCGGGATGGATGGCGGCCCCGGGCACACGCTCGAGGAGGTCGGCAAGTCGTTCAACCTGTCGCGCGAGCGCGTGCGCCAGATCGAGGCGGCGGCGCTGAAGAAGCTCCGCGCGGTGTCCGAGGAGCGCGAGCTCGGTTCCTACATCGGACGCTGAGGTGATAATGCTCGGGCCTCGTGGCCGAGCTGGTCTGGAAGGGCAAGTACCGCGGCGGGGTGCGCGTCGAGCCTCGCCGCGACGCTCGCCGCCTCCGCGACGACGAGCTCCACGGTGACGCGGCGGCGGAGGCATGGCGCAACCAGCTCGTCCGCGGCGACCAGGCGCACGTGCTGCCCGGCCTGCTTCCGCACCTGGCCGGCCAGGTGGCGCTCGTTTGCGTCGATCCTCCCTTCGACACGGGCGGCGCCTTCACCTTCCGCGCCGCCATCCCCGGCGCGCCCGAGGGCGCCCCGCGCCTCGAGGTGCCCGCCTACCACGACGCTCGCGGCCTGGACTCGTGGCTGGCGTGGTTCGCCGCCACCGCGTCGGTACTGCGCGACCTGCTCGCCGACGGTGGCAGCCTCTACGTTCACCTCGACGCCCACGTCGCCCACTACGCCAAGGTCGTCCTCGACGAGGTCTTCGGCGCCGCCGCCTTCCAGCGGGAGATCGTGTGGCGCATCGGCTGGGTGAGCGGGTTCAAGTCGCGCGCTCGCGGCTGGATCCGCAACCACGACACCATCCTCTTCTACGCCAAGGGCGGGCGGCCCCGGACCTTTCACAAGGAGCACATCCCGTATCCCCCGGGGTACGTGCGCCGCGACGGCGCGCGGCCCACCGGGCAGGGGTACCCGCTGGAGGACGTGTGGAACGCCAGCGAGCTCGATCGCCTGGACAGCATCCAGATCATGTCGTTCTCGGGCGAGAAGGTGGGGTACCCGACGCAGAAGAACGAGGCCCTCGTCTCGCGCATCGTGCGCGCTTCGTCCAGCCCTGGCGACCTCGTCCTCGACTGCTTCGTCGGTTCGGGCACCACCGCCGTCGTCGCCGAGAAGCTCGGCCGCCGGTGGATCGCGTGCGACGCGTCGCCCATCGCCGTCCATGTCACGCGCAAGCGCCTGCTGGCGCTCCCCGGGCTCCGGCCGCTCGTCGTCCAGAGCGTCGCCGGCGCCGCGCGCCGCGGGCCCCTCGCCGTGCCGGCCCCCAGGAAGCTGTCGGCGCGCGCCTCCGTGACCGGCCGCAGCTGCACCCTCGAGCTCGCGTCGTTCGCCCTCCCGGCGCGCGGGCTGCCGGCAGGGGCGCGCGCGAGCATCCGCCACTGGTCGCAGTGGATCGAGGGCTGGTGCGTCGACTGGGACCACCGCGCGGGCGCGCTCCGCGCCGGCTCGCGCGTCTGGCGTGGGAAGGGCAAGGAGCCGCTGCCGCTGTCGCTCTCGCACGCCTACGCGCGCCCGGGTCGCTACGTCGCCCTGGTGAAGGTCTTCGACGTCCTGGGGGGCGCGACGACACGCCAGGTGCGCGCCGACGTGAAGCGCTAACCTCTCGCCGTCGCCATGAACCACACACGCGTCGCCTTCCTCGTGCTGCCGCTCGTCCTCGCCTGCGGCGGCCGCCCCGCGCCCTTCCCCGTGCCGCCGCTCACCACGGCCATGCCGGGGTCGACGCTCCCCGCCGTCGCCGCCAGCGTCCCGCCGGCACCCCCCGGCTCGAGCTACAGCGGCCACGGCGTGGCCACCCTCGCCCCCGAGGTGCTCGCGAAGTACCGGCCGCGCCCCGTCCCGCCCGAGCTCGCCGGCCGCATCCAGTCGCTGATGGACGTGCGCGCGCCCGGCATCGGCCGCCTCGCCCCCGACGGGCGCACGATGTTCTTCTCGTGGACCATCACCGGCATCGGCCAGATCTGGCGCCTCGACGGGCCGCGCCGCTTCCCGCAGCAGCTCACCGGCGGCCAGGACAGCACGTCGCTCGCGGCCACCACGCCCGACGGCAAGTGGCTGATCGTGCAGCGCGACCGCAACGGCGAGGAGAACCCAGGGCTCTACCTCCAGCCGCAGGCGGGCGGGCCGATGCAGGTGATCCAGCACGTCAAGGGCGTGCAGACCCACTACGAGGGCGTCTCGCGCGACTCGCGCTCCGTCTACTTCACGTCCAACGACCAGAAGCCCGACGCGTACGTCGTCTATCGCTGGGACCTCGCCGCCCGGCAGCGCGAGGTGGTGCTCGCCGAGCCGGCGGGGCTCTGGCACGTGTCGGACGTGGCCGACGACGGGCACCTGCTGCTGCGCCGCGAGACGGGCTCGCTCACCGCCGAGTACTGGGAGTGGGACCCGGGCAAGAAGGCCGCGTCGCCGCTCTTCGGCCAGGAGGAGAAGGAGGAGTACGAGGCGCGCTACGGCGCGCGCCCCGGCGAGCTGGTGGTGCAGACCAACAAGCTGGGCGACTTCCGTCGGCTGTACACCTGGAAGGCCGGCAAGCTGACGCCCATCGGCGAGGACGTGAAGTTCGACGTGGAGGACTTCGCGGTCGACGCGGCGCGCGCGCGCATCCTCTACACCATCAACGAGAACGGCTTCACCCGCCCCCGCGCGCTCGACGCGAGGACGCTCAGGCCCGTCGCGCTGCCCAAGCTCCCCGACGCCGACCACGTGTACTTCGGGCCCAGCACGCCCGACGCGCGCTTCACCACGCTGGGCGTCGACGACGGCCGCCACCCGCTCCAGGCGTACGCGCTCGACTGGCGCACCGGTCGCCTCGAGTCGTGGCACGCGCCGAGCACTCCGGAGGTGGACACGACGTCGTTTGCCCGCGCGACGCTCGAGGTCTACCCGGCCCGCGACGGGACCAGGATCCCGGTGCTCGTGCGCCGTCCCGAGAGGTGCGCGCCCGAGCCGTGCCCGGTGGTCGTCGCCTTCCACGGCGGCCCGGAGGCGCAGGCCCGCCCCGGCTTCAGCGTGGGCGCGCAGATGTTCGTCGACGCCGGCTTCGTCTATGCCGAGCCCAACGTGCGCGGCAGCGACGGCTACGGCAAGGCCTGGTCGCACGCGGACGACGGCCCCCGGCGGCTCGACATCATCACCGACATCGAGGACGCGGCGAAGTGGGCCCGCACCCGCTTCGCGTCGAGCAGCAAGGAGCCGCGCGTCGGCGTCGCGGTCCGGATCGCCGTACTCGCTGATGCGCAGGATGCGGCGGTAGGGCGCGGTGTTGCGCAGGAAGGTGCGCAGATCGCTGATGCCGACGATGTCCACGCCGGCGTCGTAGTCGCCCGCGAACATGGTCATCGCCATGAGCACCGAGTACCCCCCGTAGCTGCCGCCGTACACGCCGACCTTCGGATCCTTCCCGTTCGACGAGAACGTCTGCCTCGCCCACTTCGAGGCGTCCTCGATGTCGGAGATGATCGCCAGGCGCTTGGCCCCGTCGTCGGCGTGCG
>DATBQU010000024.1:0-12357 GCA_036560665.1 Polyangiaceae bacterium | reverse complement strand
AAGATGATCCCGATGATGAGCAGGCCCTCGCGGGTGAGGGCCATGCGCTTCGGCTTCACCACCAGGCGGTAGTAGAAGAAGACGAGCGTCCCGCCGACGACCAGGGTCGCCATGCTGTCCTTGAGGAGCTCGTAGATCTCGCCCAGGGGCTGGGTGGGCCCCAGCACCCACATGTTGAAGGGCGCCGAGAAGCCCCGTCCCCAGAGGACGAGGGTCCGGACGAGCAGCACCACGAAGCCGGCGAAGATGAACTTGTGGGCGACGCCGGCCGGGTTGTAATAGTCCATCTTTTCCTGGCGAAACGCGTATCGCCAGGTGCCGCGCAGGCGCGCGGCGATGTGATCGAGGCGGCCGGTGGGCTGCCCGACCAGGAGGAGCTGCCAGCGCCGGCTCGCCGACCACGCGAACATCGCGAAGGCCGCGAAGATGAGGGTGAGCATCGCCGTCGGGCTCATCGCCAGGGTTCTATAGGGCCACGGCGGATCGCGTCAAACGGCGCAGGACCTGGCAGGACCTGGCGCGGCACGCAGACACCGTTCTTTGTCGTTGTGACTGAACAATTCGTTACCCTCCCCCGTCGAACCCGGTGGCGAACCGGGGACCAGAGGAGGAGCGGACATCATGAGGACGGCAATCAGGGCTCTCGTGGCGGCGGGCGGCGTGGCCGGGGCGATGCTCGTTGCGCCGCAGGCGGACGCGGCGAGCTACAACTTCGACGTCGCGGTCGACACCGTGCGGCTCGCGTCGGCGTCGAACCAGCTGAAGAGCTTCCAGTGGGGCGACCCCAACGAGGTGTCCTTCACCCGGCAGGTCGACCAGCAGAGCGTGTCGCTGTTGCAGCTGGCGGCCTCGCACAAGGAGACCAGCGCGACGCTCCACGTGACCTACGGCAACGCACAGCCTCCCCCCGGGCCCACGACGCCGACCGGCCCGGCCGTGATCCTCACGCTGCAGCTCTCGGGCGTGCACGTCTTCGTGCACCAGGAGGGCTCGATCAGCTCCACGGATGCCCTGCCCAACGAGACGGTGGTCCTGCGCGCGGAAAAGATCGTCGCCACCTACCAGACGGTCACCGTCACCGGGCAGCGGCTGGGGCCGCCGGTCACCGTGACCTTCGGGCACGACAACCACTGACCCGGGGGCCAGGGCCGCCGCCTCAGCGGGCGAGCTTCCACAGCTTGTGGTTGCCCGTCGTGCCGTAGTAGATGGCCTTGCCGTCGATGGCGAGCCCCACCGGCTTCTGGAGGTTGGGCTCGATGGGGACGCCGGTCGCGCACGCGCCCAGGCAGCCGACCAGGGCGCCGTCGCTCGCCGCCGCACCGAAGTTCGTCCAGTAGGTCATCGTGCCGTCGCTGACCACGCGGATCGGGAAGTTCTGGACGCCGCCGATGGGCGCGGTGTTGGTGCTGGCGGTGTCGTAGGTCCAGATGCCGCCTGTGCCCGAGTAGTCGGTCACCAGCACGATCCCGGGCGCCGTGCCGATCGAGACCGGCGAGGCCAGCCCGTTGAGGAGCGGGGCGGGCGTGCACGGGGCCTCGGTGCAGTGGGCCATGACGCCGGTGCCGGTGTCGGCCCAGTAGACCTCGCCGCCCAGCATGGCCAGGCCGTCCGGGGTCGTGCCCGATCCGGTCGGGTGCGGGGTGACGGTGCCACCGCTCCGCGCGAGCTGCACGACCTGGTTGGTGAACGCTTCGGCCCAGTAGACGTCGTTCGCGTCGGCGGCGACACCCTGCGGGGTCCAGCGCCCCGTCGCGATCGAGCTGGGCGTGCTCGAGGCCACGTCGTACTTCCAGATGGCCCCGTCCGCGGCTCCCCCCGAGCCGTAGTCGGTCCAGAAGACCGTCCCGGTGCCGCTGGGGTCGTAGGCGATGCGCTGGGTGTTGGTGAACCCCGAATGGATGGGCGTCGGGGTACAGCTGGCGGCGTCGCACTTCCACGCGGTGGTGGATTGATCGACCCAGTACAGCGTCGAGCCCCCGCCGCCCGTGGGGACGGCCACGATGTCGAAGGCGTCAAGCGCGACGCCGGTCATCAGGACCGGCTGGCACACCCCGCCCACGCACCCGCCCGCGGCCGTGGTCAGGCAGTCGTGCCCGCAGCTGCCGCAGTTCTGGTCGCTCGTGTTCAGGTCGACGCACGTCCCGCTGCAGCTGGTCAGGGTGCCGCAGCCCGCGTCGGGCGGCGTGTCGGCGGGGGTATCGACCGGGACGTCGACCGGCGTGTCGACCGGGGTGTCGTGAGGGGCGTCGAGCGGCGGCCCGTCGCCCGTCTCCGGCGGAGCGTCCCCGCCGGTGCCGTCCCCCGCGCGGGCGTCGGACGCGTCGCCGCCCACGGTTCCGTCGCTCCCGTCGCTCCCGGTGGTGCCCTCGTTCGCGCCGTCGTCGCCGGCGACGCCGTCGGCGTGCACGTCGGCGCCGGACTCCGTGCCGCCGTCGCCCTCGAGCTCCAGGTCCTTGAGCCCCAGGATGTTGCCGCACGCGACGAGCGCCACCGTCGCGCCCAGCCCCGCCAGCGCGAGCCCCGCGCGACCCCTCACCACCTGGCCTCCAGGCCGAAGGACGCTCCGCCGTGCGCCGGCGCCGCGCGAAAGCCCACGCTGGCCGCGGGCGCCGCGCGCTTCGGCGCCGTGAAGTAGAGGACCAGCCCGCCGGCGAGCGCCACGCCGCCCACGGCGAAGGCGACGGTCGACGCCGTGGCCGCGCTCTTGGCATCCTGGCCCAGCTGCACGCCGGTGGCGTCGCACTGCGGCTGGTTGGGGCAGTGGTTGTTCAGCGCGTCGTTCTCCTTGCCCATCGCGACGAGCCCGAACGCGCTGCCGATGCCCAGGCCCACCACGCCGACGCCGGCGACGACCAGGCCGATCGCGCGCTGGGTCGAGCCGTCGCTGGTCGTGCCGGCGACCTCGGTCGCCTCCGGCGCGAGCTCCGGCAGGGTGACGGTCGCCGTTCCTCCGTTGCCGCCCACCTCGACCGGCTCGCGCAGCGGCTTGCGCTGCGGCGCCTGCGCCTCGACCACGTGCGTGCCCGGATCGACCGGGATGGCCGTCCCCCACTCCGCGCGCCCCACGTCGGCGCCGTCGCGACGCACGATGAGCCCCTCGGCGGTCGCGTTCACGACGATGGTGAGCCGCGAGAGGGTGGGCTCGAGGGCGGCGACGCGCTGCCGCGCCAGCTCCTCCCAGTCGGCGCGCCCCTTCTGGTGCGCCGCCCCCATCGCGGCCTTGAACGTCACCCAGGCGCTCGCGGTCTGCCCGTTCTTCTCGTAGCAGCCGGCGAGGTTGAGCTGCGTGCCCGGGGCGGGATCGAGCCGCTGGCTCTCGGCGAACTTGGCGCAGGCCTCGGGGTACTTGCCGGCGTCGTACAGCGTTCGACCCTCGCGGAAGAGCGCCTCGGCGGCGGCCTGGCTGGACGCGTCCTGCGCGCGCGCGGCGGCGGGCACGGCCAGCCAGGCGCAGGCGACGACCACGAGCGGAAGCAGGCGGCGCGGAAGCATCGGCTCCGCTCCCATCATACCCACCCGGGATGTCCGAGCTTCCGAATCTACTGACGCTCGTTCGGGAGCTCGTTGGTGGGATGCGCAGACGCCGGGGGCAGGGGATGGCTCGTGGCGCTCGCAGGCGGGGTCACCGTGCCGGGCGGCTTCGCGACGGCCGAGGCCGGGGGGCGTGGGAACCCGGCAGGGTGAGCGGTCGCGGTCGGGAGCGCGGTCGCCTCGAGGGTGGGAATGGGCGGGCCCGTCGGCGTGGGCAGCGCGGCGACGCCGGTGCCGGTGGGCGACGTCGACGCGATGACTCCGATGGCGCCCCCGCGCGCGCTGGCCGTGGGCACGATGTCCGCCGTGCCCTGCGCACGCCAGGCGATCAGCGCGACCGCCACGCCCAGCACGCCCACGGCCGCGACCAGCGCCGGCACGAGGCGCGCTCGCCGTCGCCGCAGCGGCGCGAGCTGCGTCTCTCCCCACGACACCGAGGTGCCCCCCGTGACCGCGACCCGCGACGAAGGGACCGGCAGCTCGGGCTGGCTGCGGTGCCCGCCGTGCCCCGCCGCCACCGCGCGCACGCGCTCGGCCTGCTCGTGCGCCCCCGGCGGTCCGAACTCCTCGAGCGCGGTCGCCAGCTCGGCGATGCTCTGGAAGCGCGCCGACGGCTCCTTCTGCAGGCACCGGTCGACGGCGGCCACCAGCCCCGGCGGCACGTCCGGTCGAAGCTGCCCGACCGACACGTGCGCGTCCTGCAGGAGCATCGCGCACAGCTCGGTCACGCTCTCGGCCTCGAAGGGGACGCGCGCGGTCAGCAGCTCGTAGAGGATGACCCCCAGCGACCACACGTCGGAGCGCTCGTCGACGCGCCGCGAGGAGCGCAGCTGCTCGGGCGA
This sequence comes from Polyangiaceae bacterium, assembly GCA_036560665.1. GTDB lineage: Bacteria > Myxococcota_A > Polyangia > Polyangiales > Polyangiaceae > Palsa-1150. Next base: position 7,984 of record DATBQU010000024.1, on the reverse strand, counting down.
CATGTACATGGGCGAGCCCATGATGTCGTGCGTCTTGGTCAGCGACATCTGCTGGAGCGACTGCGTGCCGGCGACGGAGGTGAACTTCGAGATCCCGAAGTCGAGCACCTTGACCAGCGGCCGCCCGTCGACGCGCTTGGTGACGAAGAGGTTCCGCGGCTTCAGATCGCGGTGGATGATGCCGAGCGCGTGGGCCTCGGCCACCGCCTCGCAGGCCTGCAGGATGTAGTCGGCCGCCTCCGGGACCGGGAGCGATCCGCGCTGCTCGAGCAGCGTGCCGAGGTCGGTCCCCTCCAGATACTCCATCACGATGTAGGGCGCGCCGCTCTCCAGGCGTCCGACGTCGATGACGCGCGCCACGTGCTCGCTCTTCAGCCGGACGACCGCGCGCGCCTCCTGCGCGAAGCGCCCGACGGCGACGGCGTTGGCGAGGGCAGACGGGAGCAAGAACTTGAGCGCCACCCGGCGCTCGAGCTCCATGTGCATCGCCGCGACGACGACGCCCATCCCTCCCATGCCCAGGACGCGCTCGACGCGGTACTTGCCCGCGAGCACATCGCCCTGTTTCACGGGAGGGGACTCTTCCGAACCCTGAAGCATCAGCGCTCGACCCCACCGATGGACGACTCACGAAGTGAAAAGTTGCCGAGCCAATGTACCATCCTTCGGTTTCGTCTTTGCACGGCCGTAAAGGGGCGGCGCCGCACACACGGCCTTACGGCTCCCACGCCCCCCGTGCGCGCGCTCGCGCTCTCGCTCTCGCTCTCGCTCGCGCTTGCGCCCACGCCCGCCCCGGCACCCGAGGTGATGGCTGCGGACAGCGACGCCGAGCAGACGGTTCTTCTCACGGGCAGAGGATCCCCCAGTCGGGTCAACGGCGATCCATGTCGGACCTTACGCGCCTTTCCCATGCAGCCTCGTTTCGCGTGCTGCAAACGGCGTGCGGGCAATGAATCCCGCTCTGCCCCAACGCCGGGAACGGCCCTCGCATTCGCAGGGAACGGGCGAGGGGTCGGCAGGCCGGGGGGGCCCGGAGGTGGGCGCATGAGCAGGACGACGCGCAGCAGGGGCGACACCACCGGCGTGCCGCTCGGGTTCTCCGCTACCATGCGGCCAGGACCCGCCAGGATGCCGAAGAAAGTCGACTTCTATCGCCTCCCTCGCCCGGTGCAGGACCGGTTCGTGGCGGCGACCAGGCGCACGGCCCCTCCGGCTCCGCTGCTGTTCCGGCGCGCCCCGCGCACGACCGCCTGGGCCTACCTCGGCGGCAGCGCGCTGCTGGCCGCGGTGGCGGCGCTGCTGCTGCGGCTGGGGTGGGGCGACGTGGCGAGCCCGCTGGCCCGGCACGGGGCAAAGATGATCGCCTTCGACGTGCTGCTCTGGGGGGCGGCCGCCTACGGGATCGTGCATGCCATGGCCCTGCTGCGGACGCTCGACGTGCTGCCCTTCAAGGCGGGCACGTATCTCTTCCCCGGCTGCGTGGTCGAGGCCCTCGGACCGGTGCTGCGGGTGTGGGCGGTGGGAGACGCCGAGGCGATCGAGCGGCTGGCGACGCCGGTGCCCGCGCTCGCCCTGCGCATGCGCGACGGACAGCGCGTGGTGATACCGGCCGGGAGCGTCGAGGCGGCGGGGCGCGCCGACGACGCGCTCGCGCAGGCCCGCGGCGATCTGGCCCGAGCCGTCGCCGAGGACGACGCGCACGTGATGGCGGAGCTCGATCCGCTGCACGACAGCGCGCTCTCCAGCCCGCTCGGCCCGGTGGAGATGATGAAGTACCTGGTGCCGGCGTGGACCCGCTTCGACTGGGCCATCGCCGCGGGGATCGGCGTGGCGCTCGGCCTGGGCCTGGCCGAGACGCGCAACGCGATGAGCGACGACGCGATGTTCCGCACCGTGGCGACGGCGGGCACCATCCCCGCCTACCAGCAGTACCTGGCGCAGGGCGGGCGGCACTCCGACGAGGTGCGCGACACGCTGCTGCCGCGCGCCGAGCTGCACGACGCCGAGGCGCAGGGGACCATCGACGCGGTCGAGGCCTTCGCGAAGACGCACGCCGACTCCAAGATCGGCCCCGAGATCGACGCGGCCCTCAAGCGGGCGATGCTGGTCGAGCTCGAGAAGGCGAAGAGGCTCGGCACCGTGGCGGCGCTCGACGACTTCGCCCGGAAGTACCCGGACAACAAGCTCGACGCCGAGCTCAAGGCGGCGCGGCACGCGCTCTACGCGCAGGCGCTCGCGGCGTGGAAGAAGAAGGCGCAAGCCGACGCGGCGACCAGCGCCTTCGTCGAGCGCCTGCTGGCGGTGGCCGAGAAGAGCGGCAGCCCGGCGTGCGAGATCCGCTTCCGCCAGCGGCCGTCGAAGACGCTCGACGACGCCGACAAGGCGGCGATGAAGAACAACCACTACCCCGGGCCGGACGCATTGCCCTCGCACTACGTCACGACGGCGGCGATGCGCGCGCGCGAGCAGCGCGTGGCGGACGATCTGGCCAAGGGGTTCGCCTCGGAGTTCTCCGCGGACGTCCTGGCGGTGCGCGCCGGCGAGCCGCTGGCCCCCGACGCGCCGATGCCGAGCGCCGTCCCCTCGCTCGTGGTCGACTACGCTCCAGAGTGGTCGCACGTGAACACGGTCAGCCTGCGTCCGCCGACCATCTTCGCCGGGGTCAACTTCGCGTTCGAGGCGAGCTTCGTCCTGCCCGACGGGGCCCCGCTGACGCTCAAGACCAAGTCGTGGCGGGGCGCCGAGCTGTGGAAGATGAAGGACGACGGCCTCTCCCGGACCGACTTCCAGCAGAAGGTCTACGACGCCATGATCGACGGGGCGTTCGACCAGCTCGAGAAGAGGCTCCAGGACACGTTCCTCTAGTCACGAGCTGCCTGTAGAATCTCAGTGTCACTGGAGTCGTGCGCAGGATGTGTGCGCGCGCTCGTGCTCGGCTCGTTCGCGGTGATAAGAGCCCGCGATCATGAAGTCTCCGAAGACCGTCTCCGTCTTCGTCACGCTGTTCGCGGTGGGTGCGCTGGCCGTCGCCGCCGCCTGCTCGTCGCAACCCTGCAACGAGGATCCCTTCCAGTGCGGCGGCGGGCAGACCTGCTGGCTCGCCGGGCCCGACCAGTACGCCTGCATGACCAGCGGCTCCGCCGGAGCGGGCCAGCCGTGCGCCGAGACGCAGGGGTCGGCCTCGTGCGGCGACAAGCTGGTCTGCATCAACGGAGCCTGCGCGCAGTTCTGCGACTCGTCGCACGGGTGCCCGGTAGGCACGACGTGCATCGCCACGGCGCCGCACGAGACGACGGTGACCGTCAGCGCGTGCATCGGCGGCGTCCAGCCGGGCGGCAGCAGCAGCTCGGGCGGCTCGGGGAGCAGCTCCAGCGGCAGCGGGTCGAGCAGCGGGTCCAGCAGCGGCAGCAGCTCGGGATCGAGCAGCGGCTCGAGCTCGGGCGGCAACGACGCGGGCTGCACGTCGACCAACACCGTGACCGACTGCGGCGCCTGCGGCCGCGCGTGCTCCTCCGCCAACGCGTCGGCGACGGCGTGCACCGCGGGGCTGTGCGCGCCCACCTGCAACGCGGGTCACTCGAGCTGCAACAACCCCGCGGCGCCGACGGCCGACGACGGCTGCGAGTGCGCGACGCCCGGCTGCTGCAACACGGGGTGCGCGGTCACGCACGTGAACTGCATCGGCACCGCCTGCGGCACGGGGACGACGGCGCTCGGTCAGAATTACTTCATCTCGGCCGACTACTGCGCCGCGCAGGGGACGCCGGGGACGGACTCGACCTACACGCTGGCGATGGCCACGGCGGCCGCTGGCGCCGCGCCCGTGACGGCGCCGGCGTGCAGCATGACTCCCTGCTCGGGCGTGAGCTCGTGCACGACGAGCCTCACGGCGCAGGACGTGTACTACGTGGACGACACTCTCGGCAGCGGGAACTGCTACGTGTGGGTGTTCAAGACGACGGGCAGCGGAAGCACGAAGGCGCCGTCCGGGCACGTCGCCATCTCCACCAACTGCGCCTGCCCGGTAGCCACCGACCCGACCTGGAACTGATCCGCGCTTCCGCTATACACGGCACGGTGAAGATCCTTGCTTGCGCGTCGCTGATCGCGGCGGCTGCGGTCGCTTGTTCCTCGTCCTCCTCTCGCGGCGCAGCGTCGCCCGACGCCTCGACGGGGGACGACGCCGCCGCCGACGCCACGCCGGCGATCGACACGTCGCTGCCCCCCATCGACGCGGCGGGCATCGTCGCCGCGCGGCCGTACACCCTGCACGTCCCTCCCGGGCTCGACGCGAGCAAGCCGGCGCCGCTGGTCGTGATGTTCCACGGCTACAGCGTCACCGGCGCCATCGAAGAGGCCTACCTCGACATGGCGTCGGCCAGCGACGCCGCGGGCTTCCTGTTCGCGTATGGCGACGGGACGGTCGATCCCAAGGGCTTCCGCTTCTGGAACGCCACCGATGCGTGCTGCGACGACTACGGCATCCAGGTCGACGACGTTCAGTACTTCGACGCCATCGTCGACGACGTGCAGGCCGGCCACAGCGTGGACGCCAGGCGCATCTTCGTCATGGGCCACTCCAACGGCGGCTTCATGTCGCACCGGCTGGCGTGCGATCGCGCGCAGCGCATCGCCGCCATCGTGAGCCTGGCCGGGGCGCAGTGGGACGACCCGACGCGGTGCGCTCCGGTGGAGCCGGTCTCGGTGCTCGAGATCCACGGCGACGCCGACACCACCATCCGCTACGCCGGCGGGAGCACGGCCAACGCCGACGCGGGGATCGTCGGCGGGACCTACCCGTCGGCCCACACCACGGTGGCCACCTGGGCCCAGAAGAACGGCTGCACCGGCGCCCTCGCCGACACGGGGCAGACGCTCGACGTCGACGCCTTGCTGCCCGGCAACGAGACGAAGGTCGAGACCTACGGCGGCTGTCCGGCGAGCATCGACGTGCAGCTCTGGACCATCCAGGGCGGGATCCACGAGCCCAACCTGAACCGCCCGGCGTTCGGTCAGATGGTGTGGGGCTTCATGAGCGCCCACGCCAGGCCCTAGTCGGCCCCGCGCACCCAGGCGACGGCGTCGACCATTCGCGCGCCCATGTCGGCCGGAAGCTCGTGGCCACCCGGGCCGAGGCCGACGAAGCGCGTGGGAAGGCCCGCGGCGTCGGTGCGCCCGGCGAGCGCCTTCATCGACTCCCGCGCGCCGTCGTGGTCGGCGGCGGCGAGCACCATGCGCTTCACGCCCGCCGCCTTCAGCCGCGCCGCGTCGAGCTCGAGGTGCATCGAGACGAGGACGAGCCCCGTCCAGCGCCCCGGCTCGGCCTGCGCGATCTCCGCCGCGAAGTAGGCGCCGTTGGAGTAGCCCATCATGGTGCCGCCCCCCGAGCGATCGAGCATCCCCGGGGCGAGCGACGCCGCGCCGTCGAGGGCCGCGCGCACGCTGGGCGCGACCGTGGCGTAGGTGCCCGACCACATCCTGCCGTCGTCGAGCGGCGCGTTGCCGCGCGGGCAGACCAGGAAGCCGAAGGACGCCGCCGCGGGCTCGAAGATGCCGCACGAGTCCTCCGGGCTGGCCCACATGCCGTGCAGGTAGACCAGCGCCGGCCGGGGCTTCGTCGCGTCGGCGGGCGCGTAGGCCACGCCCCACGCGCCGTGCGCGCGCACCGAGCCGACCAGGGCACCGGCGAGCAGCACGTAGGGCAGGGGGCTCATGGCACGTCGAAGGCGAACGTCTTCTTCGCATCGTCGCCCGGCGCGACGTCCACGTCGAACCCCACCGTGCGCGACCCCAGGCGCGCCCCGAAGCGCACCTTCACCGGCGGGTCGGCCCCGTGCAGATCCACCAGCGTGATCTCGACCACGTAGTGCCCGCGCGGCGGCTCGAGCCCGTCGAAGTAGACGTTCTCGATGTTCTGCCCGTTGCACCCCTCGTCCGCCGGGCAGTCGTGATCGAGGTGGAACCCGCTCGCCGTCGAGCGGGCGCGCTCGTTGGGAACGCGCTCGTGCGCGGGGGTCACCACGACCAGGTTCACGTCGGCGGCCGCCGCGCTCCAGGCCAGGGTGAACTGGAGCAGCCCCGTCTGCACGCCGCACCCCTCGTCGATGACGCCGTTGCAGTTGTCGTCCACCGCGTTGAAGCAGAGCTCGGGGCCGGAGGGGGTGCAGGCCTGGACGAGGGTCACGCCGGGGGGGGGCGTGAGGTTCGTCGCGTTGACGGGGGCGTGGGAGCCCTTGGCGGAGGGGGAGTGGGCGCAGGCGCAAAGGGCGAGCGCGAACCCCACCCCCCCGGCCCCCCGCCCCGCAAGCAGGGCGGGGGGAGCGTGAAGCGCGGGTGCGGGAGGACTCTGCATCGGACGGGGCGAGGCTAGCGCATGGAGAGCACGTGGTCCCACCGGCGGAGCGGGCGGGATCAACGCGGTAGCGGTCGTCCCCTTCGCTTGGGGGCGTGCCCCCAACGCGGTAGCGGTCGCCCCCTCCGCTTGGGGGCGTGCCCCCAACGCGGTAGCGGTCGCCCCCTTCGCTTGGGGGCGTGCCCCCAACGCGGTAGCGGTCGCCCCCTTCGCTTGGGGTCGCGTTCCCAACGCGGAAGGGGGCGTCCTTCTCGCTTGCCATCGCGTTCCCTTCGCAGAAGGGGTCGTTCCCTCCGCTTGACGAGGCGGTGACGGGCAGCATGGTCTTTCCGCGACCGCGACCGCGACCGCGACCGCGACCGCGACCGCGACCGCGACCGCGACCGCGACCGCGACCCGCACGGCGGCCCGTCAGCGGATGAGCGCGGTCATCATCGCGACGAAGTGGTCCGCGTGCTCGAGCACCGCGCCGAGCGCGCCCGCGTCGGCATCGCCCGCGGTGACCGCGACCTCGACCGCCGACGCGGCCTCGCACGCCTCGCCCCGAGCGATGGTGAAGGCCCGCGCCTTGTCGGGCCTCGTCACGCGCCCGGCGCCCTCCGCCGCATTCAAGCACGCGCTCTTCGCGCTCCGCATCGCATGGTCACGCAGGTAGGCGTCGCGAATCTTGGCGGCCTTGACGGCCTCGAGCAGCTGCATCGCGACGCCGTAGGCCCTGAGCTTGTGATGAGGGAGAAGAGGACGGTCCATGGTGGGTTGCTCCTTTCACCCCGCTGGAAGGAGCAACCCACCATGGCAAGTCAGCCCCCTGAGCGCCGAGCGCACAGTGGGATGCAGGCGCAGTGACGCCGCGCAGCGGCGGCGCGAGCCTGCTGAATGAGGCCGGGGGCCTTGCCACGAAGCTGCTGGATACCCGGCTCCTTCGCGCCCGCGCCCGCGACCGCGACCGCGTTTCACGCTCCCCCCGCCCTGTTTGCGGGGCGGGGGGCCGGGGGGGTGGGGTCAGTGCGGTACGACGTTCGCGCCGCCGAACCCGGCCGGCGGCCCGCCCTGCTGCTGCGCCGCCTTCTTCGGCGAGTCCGGCACGCTCTCCGCCGTCGCCTTGGGGTTCATCACCTCGAAGAACGCCTGGCGCGCCATCTCGCCCACCGGGCTCGGCTCGCTGCGCAGCGCCATCAGCACGCCCTTCTCCTTCACGAACTTCAGGATGTGGATGGCCTCGCTGCGCTTCACGTCGTTGTTCCCCTTGGCGTCCGCCATCAGCCGCCAGCGCAGCAGCACCTTGGTCATCGAGTGCGGCCCGTTGTCGATCTCGATCGACTCCACCAGGTTGCGGCCCAGGATCAGGCGCGGCCAGTCCTGCAGCGCGTCGTGCACCTTCACGTGCGCGATGGCCTCCGCGTTCTCCACCCAGCGCGCGATGTCGCCGCTCTCGTAGTTGCGGTCGCTCCAGTAGCCGAAGGTCTTGTTGTAGACGTCCTTCAGCTCTTCGATGGCCTCCGCCGGCATCGCCGGATCGTTGTAGGTCGCGATGGCGCGCGCCGCCGTGTCGGCGTCCGCGCCAAGGATGAGCGCCAGGGCCGCGTCGGCCTTGAGCGACACATCGCCCAGCTTGTCGAAGATGGGCTGCAC
>DATBQU010000023.1:0-5145 GCA_036560665.1 Polyangiaceae bacterium | reverse complement strand
ATCTCGGCCTTCAACGACTACGACGTCGTCCTCCTCGACTGCTCGCCGTCGCTCTCGCTCCTGAACCAGAACGCGCTGGTCGTCGCGGACGGCATCGTCGTCCCCGTGGCGTGCGACTTCCTGTCGCTCGTCGGGGTGCGGCAGGTCATCAAGACCGTGAAGAACGTCAACTCGCTGCTCCACCACCCGGTGCAGATCTACGGCGTCCTCCCCACCTTCTACGACGCGCGCGCCCGCATCTGCCGCGACGCCGTCGACGCCATGAAGGAGCACTTCGGCGACCGCGTGATGTCGCCCATTCGCCAGGCCACGCGCCTCAAGGAGGCGCCCGCGCAGGGCAAGACCATCTTCGAGTACGCGCCGGAATCGAACGCGGCGGAGGACTACAAGCGCGTCGTCGACCTTCTCGTCGACGGCCCGGCCAAGACGATGGCGCGAGCAGTGGGGGCCTGAAGGAGGACGACGATGGCGGCGCGTGAGGAAGAGACAGGGCTCGGCGCGGCGCGCGTGCTCGACGCGGACGAGGTGCAGGGCGTCCTGTCCGGTGCGTTCTACGCGCCCGAAGACAGGCCGGCGCGGGCGCGCAAGACGGGACCCTCGTCGAAGCCCGCGCACTACAAGGTCATCTGCATCTCGCTCTACACCAAGGATCTCGAGCAGCTCGACGAGCTGGTCGACAGGCTCAAGGCGCGCGGGATCACCAAGGCCAACCGCAGCGCGCTCATCCGGGTCGCGCTCGACCAGCTCGACCTCGAAAAGGTCCCGCGCGGGCTCTAGCTCCCGGCGGAGAGCGAGGCCCAGAAGCCCGCCATGTCCGGCGGCAGGGGGGCCTCGACCGCGAGCGGCGCACCCGTGATGGGGTGGGGGAGCGCCAGGCGCGCGGAGTGAAGGGCGTGGCGTGGTAGCTCCAGGCGGAGCGCGTCCTCGTCGGTGAGCTCGCCGTCGGCGCCGCGCGCGAAGAGAAGGTCGTCCGGACCATACAGCTTGTCGCCGACGACGGGGGCGCCGAGGGCCGCCAGGTGAAGGCGGATCTGGTGCTGGCGGCCCGTTTCGAGGCCGCAGCGAACGAGCGAGTACGCGGTCCCCGACGGCCCGCGCCGCACCTCCTCCACGCTGAACACGGTGGCCGACCACAACGCAGACTCGTCGTCGGTCGTCCGCATCTTCACGCGCAGCGCGCTTGATCGGTCGAGCTCCATCCAGCGCTCGTAGCGGAAGCTCCTGTCGCCGTCGCCGCGGTCGGGGACGCCCCAGGTGATGGCGACGTAGGTCTTCTCGATCCCCTCGCGCTCCTGGAGCTGGATCTTCAGCGCGCGGTCGCACGCTCGCGACTTGGACACCAGCATGACGCCGCTGGTCTCACGATCGAGGCGGTGCCCCAGCGAAAGGAACGCAGCCTCGGGTCGCTCGGACTGCAGCACCTTGATGAGCGTGTTGTTGTGGTAGCGCGCGGTGGGGTGCACCGGCAGAAGGGCGGGCTTGTCGACCGCCAGCAGGTGTTCGTCCTCGTAGAGCACCGGCACGTCGACCGGCACCGGCGTCTCGTCCCACGGTGCGCGCCAGAGCAGGATCTGCTGCTCGGGTTGCACGCGGTCGTTTGGCCCCAGCTTGCGGCCGCCGGAGTCGTATGCGCTGGCGCGGACGATGACCTGCGCCCGGGTGCGACTGGTCCGCTTGAGCTGGCTCCGGATGAAGACGTCCACCCGCTGTCCGGCAACCTCCGGCGGCACGCGAAACACCGAGACCACCGACCCCTCGGCCACCTCGGGGGGCCTGGGCCATCGGAAGGCGGACCCGCGGACACGCGTCATCTACGGCGCAGTCTATGGTAAAAGCGCGCACCCGATGGACATCACCTTCGTCACCACCGAGCTCGCCCCCTTCGTCAAGGTCGGCGGCCTTGCGGACGTCTCCACGGCGCTGCCCAAGGCGCTGCGCACGTTCGGCCACGCGGTGACGATCGTCATGCCGCGCTTTCCGGCCCTGGAGCAGCAGGGGTTGCTGCTGGCCAGACGTCTGACGCCGCTCCGCTTCACCCTGGGCGAGCGTACCTTCGAGGCGACCGTGTTCGACGGGCGTCTCGCCTCGCAGGTCGATCTGGTGGTGGTCGACGTGCCGGGCCTCTTCGACCGCGCCGGCGTCTACGGGGAGCGCGGCGAGGACTATCCGGACAACGCCCTGCGCTTCGCGATGCTCTCGCGCGCCGCGGCGGAGCTCGTCCGCCAGCGCGCGGCCGCGGGGCGGCCGGTCGACGTCGTGCACAGCAACGACTGGCCGACGGCGCTCGTGCCCACCTACCTGCGGATGTTGGCCGCGGAGACCCCTGCGCTGGCGACGGTGCGCACGATGCTCACCATCCACAACGTGGCGCACCAGGGCGCCTTCCCCAAGGGCGAGCTGCCGAAGCTGGGCCTCGGCTGGGATGTGTTCACCGTCGATGGCATCGAGTTCTACGGTGGCATCAACCTGCTCAAACAGGGCATCGTCACCGCAGACGCCGTGACCACGGTGAGCCCCACCTACGCCCGCGAGATCCAGACGCCGGAGCTCGGCGCGAAGCTCGACGGCGTGCTGCACGCCCACGGCGAATCGCTGGTCGGCATCGTCAACGGCGTCGACTACGCCGTATGGAACCCCGCGACCGACCCGGCGCTGGCCGTTCGATACGACGCGGAGGACTTCACCAACAAGGCCCGCTGCAAGGCTGCACTGCAGAAGGAGCTGGGTCTCCCGCTCGATTCGCAGGCAACACTCGTGGCCGACGTGGGGCGCATCGTGGAGCAGAAGGGGACCGATCTGGTCGTGGCGGCGTTGCCCCGGCTGCTGCGTGGCACCGACGCGCAGCTGGTCGTGGCGGGCGACGGGGACGCATCGCTGATGGCGACGATCGAGGCGGCAGTAGCCAAGGCCCACGGGCGAGCCGCCTTCGCGCGCGCCGCGAGCGAGGGACTGGTGCACCGGATCTTCGCGGGCGCCGACGTGGTCCTGGTCCCCAGCCGCTACGAGCCGTGCGGTCTGGTGCAGATGTACGCGCAGCGCTACGGCGCGCTGCCTGTAGCGCACGCGACGGGAGGCCTGGTCGACTCCATCGTCGACTGCGATGCCAAGCTCGAGACCGGCACGGGCTTCCTCTTCGACGCGCCCACCGCGGACGCGCTCCTCGGCGCCACCGAGCGCGCCGTCGCCGCACGCACCCTCCCGCGCTGGCCGGCGCTCGTGCGTCGCGTGATGCGCCTCGACCGCGGCTGGGACCGCCCCGCCCGCCGCTACGAGCAGCTGTACCGGTCGCTCTCGACGCGCTAGCGCACGCGCCTCAGGGCGCCGTCGACGGAGCGCAGCGCCTTGGCGAGCCAAGAAGCGCGCAGCGCGACGCGGGCGAGCACGACGCACTGGTGCAGGAGCGCGAGGAACACCAGGGCGAACCCACCGCGACCGCCCAGGCGGCCCGCCGCGCCGGCGGCCATCGCAATCGGTGCAACGGACGCCGTCGCGCGCCATGCCCAGGACCACCACAGGGACACCGGCGCGAGGCGGAACGTCCGCATCCCAAGCGCCAGCGCCCGGAGCGACTTCACCTTGAAGCGCACCACCGCCGCACGGGCCAGATCGTGCACGACGCCGATCGCCGATGCGGCGGCGATGAAGAGCAGGAGCACGACGCCCTCGATCTGCTGCGCCCGCGCCTCGCCCATCCCGCCGTGCGCCCACCCCTCGAGGGCGCCCCCCAGCAGCGCCCCGCAGCCGACCACCAGCGCTTGTGCCAGTCCGGTGATCACGAGAAGCAGCATCAGCGACGGAAACGCCCGAAGGGCTCCGCCAAGGCTCTGCGCCAGTCCGGCCGCGCGCCGGTCGCGCGTCGCGTAGGCGGTGGCGATCATGAGCGCTGCCATCGGGACCAACCCGGCCACGGCGCCCGCGAGCAGCACGAGCTCTGCGCCTCTCAGCACCCCGTGCACCCCGTGCACCTCGTGCCAGAGCATGTCGGCCAGGGCGTGGCCGCCCGGCGCCCACAGCGGCGCGTCGCCTGCAGGGGCGCCGCCGTAGGCCGCCCCCACCAGCGACGAGGCCGGCCAGGCCACGAGCAGCGCAAGCAGAGTCTCCCACGCCCAGAGACCCAGAAGGGCGCGCGGGTGACGGCGCGCGCGCATCGACGGCGTGGTGACCAGGATGAGGTCGTCGTGGCGACGGCCGCTCTCGACCACCTCCTCCGGGGGCGTAGCCGCGAGACCGGCGTCGTTCACGGCGACACCGCCTGCAGCGCGAGCTGCATCCAGTACGTTGCGCGCTCGAGCGTGCGCGGGGCGCCTCCCGCGCCGTCACCGGTGGCGGCGCGGTTGTTCTCCAGGTTCGCGTCGATCATCACGCGGTCGTCGGGATCGACCACCACCGCGCGCAGCGCCACCGGGCCGTGCCAGGAGAAGCGCTTCGACTCCCCCTCGCCGTCCCAGCGCTCTCGACGAATGGAGCCGTCGGCCATGATCATCTCGACGTCGACCGGGAACGAGAGCGTCCCGCGCCGCCGCACGATGACCGAGCTGTCCCAGCCGCCTCCCTCGCGCTTGCCCGGCTCCACCTTCTCGCGCTTGCCATCCTGGTCGAACATCCCGGCGGGACGCTTGGCCTCCTGCGTCGACGGTCCGTCGACGACGTAATCGACCCAGCCCTTCTCGAAGAGCGCGGTGCGCACCGTCGCCGTCACCTCCGCGCCGAGCACCTCCTCGAAGATGGCCAGCAGCTCGGCAGGACCCGGGTGCTGGAAGCGGAATCGCCGCGCGTAGCGGCCGAGCGCGCGACCGACTGCCTCGTCGCCGTACACGCGCTTCAGCGTTTCCATCACCGCCGCGGTACGCGCGTACACCAGCGCCCCGTAGTCCGAGCCGGTGGTGAACGTGTTCGCGGGCTGCGCCACCGGCTCATTGTGCACGCGCGTGTTGCTGCCCACCGCCTGGATGGTGGCGTCGCTCACGCGCAGGCCGGCCAGGTCGAGCGCCGAGCCCTCCCCGCGCCACCTGCCCATCCCGTCCACCTCGGCGAACTGGTTGAGCCCCTCGTCGAGGAACGGCCAGGCTAGCTCGTTGGTCGCGATGAGGCCGTAGAACCACTGATGACCCATCTCGTGCAGCGTCACGATCTCCGGCGCGAGCA
>DATBQU010000022.1:0-3673 GCA_036560665.1 Polyangiaceae bacterium | reverse complement strand
GTGGCGACCACGTGATCGGCGTACTTCGCCGGGTTCTTCGCGATGTCCGCCAGGGGAACCACCGGCGAGGTGATGCGCTCGCCGAGCAGGAGCGTTCCGCGGGGTGTGGCCGACGCGCTCGGCGAGGGCCCGGGGGAGACCTCGGCGGAGCGCGAGCAACCGGCGAGCAGGAGCGCGAGCGCGGCGAGGAGCCAGGGGCGACGCATGTCGCCTCCCTGTCTAGCATGCGGGCCCCCACTGGACGCTTGCGGCCCCGCCGCGCGAGTAGTCACGCACCCCTGAGTGACTTTTCCATGGCGTTCGGTCGGGGCCGTGCTAGCGATGGACCCGGTCACGGGCGATCGCGCGCGCAGCCCCCGCGCGATCCTCGTCCGCGACCCGGAGCCGGCATGCGGAGGCGCGCGGCAGCACACGGCGTTCTCGTTGCCCTCGGGGTGTTCCTCGGGTGCGAGGCGAGCGCGCGCGCGGACGCCGTGGCGCACCGCAGCGAGGCCTTCCTGCCTTCGTCCAACGGCAACGCCGCCATCGCGTGGGACCGGACGCAGTACAAGCTGGTGCAGTTCCTCGAGCACCCGTACGCGTCGGCCTCGGCGGGGACGCAGACGCGCAACTTCGCGTTCGACAGCTACCCGGGGGTGCGGATCGGCTCCGCCGGGACCTGGCTGGACGCCGTGGCGCCGGTCGTCGTCGAGTACGTCCCCGGCACGGGGATCGTGCACGCCGTGCGCTCGTTCGGCGGCGTGGAGGTCGACGAGTACCACTTCGCGCCCGTCGGGCTCGCGGAGCACGCGAGCGTCATGCTGCTCGCGGTGACGGGCGCCGGCGCCTCGGCCGCCGTCGACGCGTACGCCCTCTTCAACTACCACCTCGGGTCCGGCGCGCCGCAGCCCGGGGCCGACGCGGAGAGCATCGCCTTCGATGCCGCGCGCGACGCGTACTACGAGTCGGGCCCGTCGGGCGTCGCCTTCGGCTACGCCAGCGTCGCGCCGTCCGCGCACCACGGGTGCACCCCGAACAATCCCTACGGGCTGCTGATGTCCGGGTTCAACCTCGCCGACGACGCCGGGACGGGCGGGCCGACCACGGACGCCGTCGCCGGCCTCCAGAGCGCGCTCGGCGTGCTGCCCGCGGGCGGCTCCGCCTGGGCCGGCTGGGTGACGGTCCTCGCGCCGGACGCGAACGCCTCGGCCGCCGTCGACCGCATCCGCGCCTGGGTCGGCGGACGGGCGCCCGCGCAGCTGCTGTCCGACGAGAAGAGCGCGTGGCAATCGTGGGCAAAGCCCGCGCCGGCTGGCTCGAGCGCGCTCGAGTCGGCGCTGGCGGCGCAGTCTCAGGTCGTCCTTCGCATGGGCCAGGTGCAGGAGCCCGGGCCGGGCGCAGGTCAGATCCTCGCCAGCGTGGCGCCGGGTCAGTGGAACATCGCGTGGGTGCGCGACATGGCGTACGCCACGGTGGGCCTCGTGCGCAGCGGGCACTACGCGGAGGCGAAGGCGGCCATCGCCTTCCAGATGCAGGCGCAGGTCGGCGCCTACCAGCAGTACGTGGGTGCGCCCTACCAGATCAGCGTCGTCCGCTACTACGGCGACGGCAGCGAGTGGAGCGACTCCAACCAGGACGGGCCGAACGTCGAGTTCGACGGGTTCGGCCTGTTCCTGTGGGAGCTCGACGAGTACGTCCGCGCCAGCGGCGACACGGCGTCGCTCGCGCAGTGGTGGCCCGCCGCCAAGGCGAGGGTGGCCGACGCGCTGGTCGCGCTGCAGGAGCCCTCCGGCCTCATCAAGGCCGACTCGTCGATCTGGGAGGTGCACTGGAACGGCCAGCAGCGGCACTTCGCGTACACCACCATCGCAGCCGCCACCGGGCTGTGCGCGGCGTCCCACCTCGCCCAGGCGGCGGGCGACGCGTCGAGCGTCGCCGGCTACCTCTCGGCGGGGCAGAAGGCGCGGGACGCGGTCCTGGCGAGCCTGCGCGCCCCCGACGGGACGATCGTGCAGAGCACCGAGGCTCTGGCCAAGGGGGCCGGATGGCTCGACGCCGCCGCGCTGGAGGCGATCGGCCTCGGCCTGGTGGACCCCGGGCGCCGCACCGCACGGGCCACCATCCGGTCGATCGAGAACGGCCTCGTCCCGCAGAGCGGCCACGGGTTCATGCGCAGCGATGCCGGTGACGCGTACTCCTCGCAGGAGTGGGTCTTCGTGGACCTGCGGGCGGCGCGCGCGCTCGATCTGCGGGGCGACGCCGCCGGCAGCGCCGGTCTGCTGTCCTGGAGCGTCGCCCAGGCCAGCGACAACTTCGGCGAGCTCTCGGAGCTGCACGACGCGGTGACCGCCGACTACGCCGGGCAGTCGCCGATGGTCGGCTTCGGCGCCGGAGCGTATCTCCTGGCCCTCTTCGACCGGGGCAAGGCGCCGTCGCCGGCGTGCGGCACCTTCGCCGCCGAGCCGGCCGATCCCACCGACGGCGGGCTCGACGCGAGCGGCGACGACGGCGGCGCGATCGACGCCGCCCCGGGCGGCGACGCGGCCGGCGACGACGCGGGAGGCGCGAACCCCGACGCACCCCCCGGAAGCGGGGGAGGATGCGGCTGCGCGCTGGCGCGTGCGGAGACGGACGCCGGCGCGCTGCTCGTCGTGTTCCCCCTGGCCTTGCTCGCGTGGCGCAGGAGACGCTCGTGAACGCGCGCGCGGTGCTCCTCGCCATGGTCCTCGTGGCCCTCGCCTTCGGCGCCTGCGACGCCTCGGGTCCCGGCGCGTACGCGCCGCCGTCGCTCGCCGACGCGGGCTCGGACGACGCGTCGCTCGACGGCTCCCCGCCCCCCGAGGCCGGCGGCGACGACGTCTCGGTCTCGAACGCCCCCTGCTTCACGACCTTCCGCTGGGTCCCGCCGCCGGGGGCGCAGGCCCACGCCGTCGCCGTCAGCGGAGACTGGAACAACTTCGCGAACCCGGGGACCGCCATGTCCGGCCCCGACCAGGACGGAGCCTTCTCCGCGCAGGTCGCGCTGCAGCCGGGGCTCGTCGCGTACAAGCTCCTCGTCGACGGCCAGTGGCAGCTGGACGCCTCGGCCCACTGGCAGAAGTACGTCGGCGGCGTCGTGAACTCGGCGGTGCGCGTGGGGGACTGTCACGTGCCCACCCTCTCTCTCTCCAGCAAGGCGATCGCGCGCCCCGCGGCGAGCCAGGGGCACTTCAGCGCGAACGTGCGCTTCGTCCCCGGGCAGGGCGCGCCGTCGGTGGACGCGGGAAGCGTCAAGGCGACCCTGCGCAAGGACGGACAGGCCCAGGCCGTCGCCGGCGTGACCGTCGACGCGGCGCACGGCGCGATCGGTCTCGACGTCACCGGTCTCGCCGACGGAAAATTCACGATCTTCGTCGACGCCAGGGACCGCGCCGGGCAGAGCGCCCCGACGCTGCGCCTGGTCTTCTGGATCGAGGCGGAGACGTTCGACTGGCGCGACTCGCTCATCTACATGGCGATGACCGATCGCTTCAAGGACGGCGATCCGTCCAACGATCCGGCGCCGATGGCGAACGTGGACCCGCGCGAGGACTACCACGGCGGCGACTTCGAGGGCGTCCGGCAGAAGGTGGCCGACGGGACGTTCGACAAGCTGGGGGTGCGGGTGCTCTGGCTCTCGCCGTTCAACACCAACCCGCCCGACGCCTGGGTCGCC
>DATBQU010000021.1:0-13196 GCA_036560665.1 Polyangiaceae bacterium | reverse complement strand
ATCCTGCGCGCCTACGGAGCAGAGATCGTGCTCACTCCCGCCGAGCAGGGGATGACCGGCGCCGTTCAGCGAGCCGAGGAGCTCCTGCGAGGCACGGAGGGGGCGTTCATGCCACGGCAGTTCGAGAACCCAGCGAATCCGGACGCCCATGCGCGCGCCACCGCGCGGGAGATACTCGAGGCGGTGGGGACCCAGATCGTGGCCTTCGTCGCCGGGGTGGGGACCGGGGGGACCCTCACCGGCGTGGGAAGCGTCTTGAAGCGCGAGCGTCCTTCGGTACGGGTGGTCGCCGTCGAGCCCGCGGCCAGCGCTGTGCTCGGCGGCAAGCCAGCAGGGATGCACGGCATCCAGGGGCTCGGCGCGGGGTTCGTTCCCAAAGTGCTCGATCGCGCGGTCATCGACGAGATCATCGCCGTCAGCGACGTCGCCGCCGCGAACACCGCCACGCGCCTGGCGCGCGAGGAAGGGCTGCTGCTGGGCCCCTCGTCCGGAGCCAACGTCCACGCTGCCGTCGAGGTGGCTCGAAGGCTCGGGAACGGGATGGTCGTCACCATCCTGTGCGATACCGGCGAGCGATACCTCTTCTAGTCGGCCCGCTCACTTCCCCTGGAAGTTCGGCTCGCGCTTCTGTGCCCAGGCCATCACGCCTTCCATCGCGTCGGCGCTGCGCAGCAGCTTGAGCTGCTCTTCTCGCTCCCGCCTCAAAGCATCCTCGAGCGGCCCCAGACTGGCGTACAGCGCTCGCTTGATCGCCGCGTAGGCCAGCGGGGGGCCCGCGGCGATCTGCGCCGCCATCGCCAGCGTCGCCTGGCGGAGCGCGTCCGGCTCGACCACCCTGGCCACGACGCCCAGGCTATGGAGCTCGGGCGCGTCGACCTTCTCTGCCAGCAGGATCATCTGCATCGCGCGCGCGGTCCCGACCAGGCGGGGCAGCCAGAACGTGCCCCCGCCGTCGGGCATCAACCCGATGCGCACGAACTTCTCCTGTGCGTATGCGCGTACGGACGCCACGCGGAGGTCGCACGCGAACGCCAGGTCGGCTCCGAAGCCCACCGCAGCGCCGTCCATCATGGCCAGGGTCGGCTTCTCGCAGCGCACCACGCCCTTGATGAGCGCGTGGAACTCGTCCATGTACTCGTCCAGGTGCTCCATGAGCGCCGGGTCTTCCATGATGTTCTGCCGCAGGTCAGCCCCCGCGCAGAAGTGACCGCCGGCGCCGGTCAGCACCACGCAGCGCACGCTCGGGTCCGCCGATGCCTTCTGCATCGCGTCGCACACGCCCGCGATCACCCCGCGCGTCAGCGAGTTGCGCGCCTCCGGGCGGTTGATGGTGACGACGCGCGTCGCGCCGACGGTTTCGACCAGGACGACCTCAGCCATGCTCGCTCCTTATCACATCACCGCAGCGGCCCGGGCATGCTCCCCGGTCGCCCGTAAAAGCTCGACCCCAGGTACGCCTTGACCATTCGCTGCACCAGGATCTTCACCACCGCGCCGAGCGGCACCGCGAGCAGCACACCCAGGAAGCCGAAGAGGGTGCCCGCTGCCATCATCGTCAGCAGCACCTCGAGGGGCGCGAGCCCCACCGAGCGACCGACGATGCGCGGCGTGATGACCAGCCCGTCCAGGACCTGGACGCCCAACATCACCGCCAGCACCCCCACCAGCCGCCCCGGCCCCTGCCAGTCCAGCAGCGCCATCGACGTCGCCAGCGTGAGCCCGCAGCCGAACCCGATGTAGGGCACGAACGCGAGCATCCCCGTCATCACCCCGATGGGGACCGCCAGGCGGATCTCGCAGAAGCGGAGGCCCGTGGCGTAGAGCGCGCCCAGGACGATGTTGGCGGTGAGCTGCCCACGCACGTAGCCGCCCAGAGTGCGGTGGATCTGTCGTGCCACGTCGGCCACCTGCGGGTACCAGCGGCGAGGCACGAGCTGCCCGGTGCGCGCGACGATGCGGTCGAAGTCGATGAGCAGGTAAAGCGCGAAGACCGGGACGATGAGGGCGCTCAGGACCACCGCGACGTAGCTGAGCGTGCCGAAGAGGGCGACGCTCGCCGCCGCCATCAGGCTCGGGAACTGCGACTGCA
The DNA here is from genome assembly GCA_036560665.1 of Polyangiaceae bacterium. GTDB lineage: Bacteria > Myxococcota_A > Polyangia > Polyangiales > Polyangiaceae > Palsa-1150. Next base: position 11,107 of record DATBQU010000021.1, on the reverse strand, counting down.
CCCGATCGCGTAGCTCGCCACCGAGCTCGCTCATCGTGTGCGGGGGCTTGAAGTGAAAGTTCGCCCACAGCCAGGGCTCGACGCGCGTCTCCAGGCCGCTGAGCTGCTCGGGCAGGTCGGCCGCGGCCGCTCGCAGCTCGTCGATGAACATGGGGATGGCGAAGACCAGCACCAGCGTGAGAAGGCCAGCGATGGCGAGCATCACCACCGGCGCCGCGAGCGTGCGAGGGATCTTGCGCGCTTCCAGCCAGTCGACGAACGGGTCGAGCGCGTAGGCCAGCAGGAATGCAAAGAACAGCGGGACGATGACGCCCCGCAGGACGTAGCCCAGGACGATCAGTCCGGCGATGAAGACGAACCCGAGCCCGCGCCTGACGGCGGGGCTCATCATGGGCATGGACGGCGGCGGCGCGGACGAGGTCGACATTCCCCCGAGGCAATGTAGCCTGCCCCGCGCGATGCCTGAAGAAAAGCCTGCGACGACGGGCGAGTTGCCCCGGTTCGACGACGAAGCTCCCCGCCCCGTACCGCCGCTCGTCGCCCAGGACGGCGCCACGCTCTCGCGCCTGGTAGGCGTCATGCGCCGGTTGCTCGCACCCGACGGCTGCCCCTGGGACCGCGAGCAATCGTACGAGACGCTGCGAAAGTACGTGCTGGAGGAGGCCTGCGAGGTCATCGACGCCATCGACTCGGGTGACCGCAAGGCGCTGCGCGAGGAGCTGGGCGACCTGTTGCTCCAGGTCGTCTTCCAGGCCGAGCTCGCACGCCGCGAGGGCGCCTTCGCCATCGACGACGTAGTGGCGGGGATCGTCGACAAGCTGGTGCACCGCCACCCGCACGTCTTCGGGGACATGGACGCGAAGACCGCCGACGACGTGCTGCGCAACTGGGAGAAGCTCAAGGCCAAGGAGAAGGGCGAGCGCGGGATCCTCGGCGGCGTTCCCCGCAGCATGCCGGCGCTCACCCGCGCGCAGCGGATCGGCGAGAAGGTGGCGCGCGTCGGCTTCGACTGGGAGGACGCTCGCGGATCGCGCGCCAAGGTGGCCGAGGAGCTGGAGGAGCTCGACCGCGCCATCGACGCGAACGAGCAGGGGGCGATCGAGGAGGAGCTCGGCGACGTCCTCTTCGCGCTGGTGAACCTCGCGCGCCACGCCAGGGTCGACGCGGAAGGCGCGCTACGCGGCACCATCGACAAGTTCACCAAACGTTTCGCGCATGTGGAGAAGCGAGTGCGAGAGGAGCACGGTGGCTGGGGCGAGGCGGGCGGCGGCGAGAAGCACCTGCCCCTGGAAGTCCTCGACCGCTACTGGGAGGAGGCCAAGAGGGGCAGGTGAGGGCTGTTTGCGCGATCCCCCGCCGTCCCCTAGCTTCCGCGGGGCTTGCCGCCGAACACTGCCGTCCCCCCGCTGGCCCGCACCCCCGAAGAGTGGGCGGATGCCCTGCGCCCGCTCGGTGCTCGCGCCTTCCACGCCAGACAGGTCTTCCGCTGGGTGCAGGCGCGCAGCGTCCTCGACCCCGAGCAGATGACCGACCTGCCGCGCGACCTGCGCACGAGGCTGGCATCGCTCGAGCTCCCACGGACGCTGGAGATCGCCGAGGAGCGCCGGGCCACGGACGACACGCGCAAGCTGCTGGTGAGGCTCAGGGACGGCGCGACCGTCGAGACGGTGCTCATCCCCGGGGTGACGGGGCCCCGGGGGCGGCTGCCGTCGCCTGTGCTGCCCCGCGAGGAGGACGCCGACGCCGCCGCCGCGCCCGATGACGACGAGGAAGACGGGCCCCCGGCGGTCGACGGCGAGCCGGTCCGCGTCACCCAGTGCATCTCGACGCAGGTCGGCTGCGCCATGGGCTGCGTGTTCTGCGCCAGCGGCGTGGCGGGGCTCAAGCGCAATCTGGGCGCCGACGAGATCGTCGCGCAGGTCCTGGCAGGGCGCGCGCGCCTCGACGAGGGCGAGCGGCTGCGCAACGTCGTCTACATGGGGATGGGCGAGCCCCTCGCCAACTACGCCGCCACCGAGCGCTCGCTGCGCCTGCTGACGCACCCGGAGGGGATCGCGCTCTCCGCCCGCCGCGTCACCGTCTCGACCAGTGGCCTCGTCCCGGAGATCGCGCGCCTCGGCGCGGACTTCGGCGGCAAGATCGGCCTGGCTGTGTCGCTGCACGCCGCGGACGACGAGACGCGGACGCGGCTGATGCCGATCAACAAGAAGTATCCACTCGCCACCCTGATGGACGCGCTGCGTGCTTACCCGCTGCCGCCCCGCCGCCGCATCACCATCGAGTACACGCTGGTCGCGGGCAAGAACGACCTGCCGGGCGAGGCGAGGAAGCTCGTGGTGCTTCTGCGGGGCTTGCCGGTGAAGGTCAATCTCATCCCCATGAACCCCATCGCCGCGAGCGCGCTCGGGCCGCCCGCGATGGATGGCGTCCTGCGCTTCCAGAAGGTCCTCTGCGACGCGGGGTACTCGTGCTTCATCCGCCGCCGCCGGGGCGACGACGTGGCGGCTGCCTGCGGTCAGCTGGCGCTGCTGGGCGCCAAGCCCAAGGTCCGCGTCAACCGTGCCTGACGCTGAGCTATCCTCGTGCCGATGCGCGCCCTCGCCGCCGCGGTAGCGATCGCGACGCTTGCCCTGCCGTCCGCCGCGCACGCCACCGACGAGGACCGCTCGCCGCTCGCGCGCAAGAGCGGATGGGTGGACGTTTTCGCCACCGCCTTCGTCGGCGACGGTCTGCGGTTCAACAATCCCTATCGCCTGTCCACCGTCCTGGGCTCAGACGCGCAGTCGCTGTCGCGCACCGCCGCGTACGCCGACTTCGGCGGAGCTGCCGTCCTGGGCGATCCCACCGTGCTCGCGCACGGCCTCGCGCTGCGCGCGTCCGTCGGCATCGAGGGGGTGCCGCAGGCCGTCCTCACGCCGGCGTACCTGCTCCTGCATCGCTGGGGGCCGTGGGGCGCCTACGGTCGGGCGGGGGTGCCCATCGTGCTCTCGCCCGACACCACCTGGGGCGTCGAGGGTGGCGCGGGCGGGGTGTGGTTCGCGCGCGCCGGGATCGGGGTGGCCGTCGAGCTCGTGGGCGACCTGTTCTACGGGGCCGGGACGCGCGAGGTGGCGACCCCCGCCTATCCCGTTCTCAGCGCGCAGGCGGGCCTGTGGCTGTCGTGGGAGGTGATGCCATGACCCCCGTGCGGCGCCGGGAGCTCGGCTTCGCAGCGCTGCTTGCGCTGGTCTTCGGCGCGGCGCCGACCGTGGGGGACGTGGGCACCTGCGGGACGACGGCGACGGACCTGGATCCGGCGTCGTTCGTGCAGCAGCGCAAGAGCCTCGATTGCCAGCGCTGCACCGAGTGCGGGCTGACCACGCAGGCGTGCCAGACGGCCTGCGATCCCAGCGCACCCAGCGACGTGGCCTGGCCGCCCACGTGCCGACCGCTGCAACATGACGGAGAGGTGTGCCTTCGCGCCCTGCAGGCGGCCAGCTGCGGCGACTACGCGTCCTTCGAGAGCGACGTGGCGCCCACCGTCCCCAGCGAGTGCGATTTCTGTCACGACGTCCCCGAGGGCGGCGTCGCGGTGGGAGATCTGTAGATGAACGCGGTCCGCTCGTTCGCCGCGGCGGTGCTGGGGCTCGGACTCTGGGCGCTGCCCGGCTGCTCGGTGCCCCGGCAGATGCTCGCGGCGCCCGACGACCTGTCCGAATACCGCGCCTTCCGCGCAGCGGCGCACGAGGGGGCACGGCTCGCCGCGGCGCAGCGCTACCTCGAGCACCACCCGCGCGGCGCGTGGGCCGACGAGGTCCGGCTCGTCTTCGATGCCGAGGAGGCAGCGTGGTTCGAGGCCGCCAAGACGTCGCGCTCGCGGGCGCGTGAGTACGTCGTGGACCTTCCGACCGGTCCCCACTCCGACGCCGCCCGGGCGCTCCTGGTGCTCTTCGACGAGCACCAGGGAGACGTCGAGACGCTGACGCTCCTGGCCGAAGCGAGGCGCACCGCGGCGACGCTCGACATCGAGTCGGCGCGGCGCAGGCACGTCGGCGAGCTGGTGCTGGCCGAGATCGCCGCGCTGCTCGATCCGCGCGCCTGGGGCGCCCCTCTCGACGCGCCGCCCGCCCCTCTGGCCAGCGTTCTGAGGGGGGAGGTCCCGCCCACCTGGGGAGGGGCGACGCACGCGCGCCGCCAGGACGCGCTGTTCTTCGTGCTGCCGACGCCCCAGGGCTCGCAGGCGCGGGTGCTGGAGGTCACGCTGCAGCTCTGGCTCGAGCACGGGCGCATCGCGCAGGGAATCATCCAGGGCGACGACCTGTTCGCTCGATGGACGGAGGCCACCCTGACCCGCATCGTCGATCCCACCAGCGCCAGCGATCGCGAGCTCGTGCGCGCCACGGTGACGGACCTCGTGTCAGGCGCGCTCGAGGCGACGTTGCCCGCCGACAGCTGCGCCGTGCCGCCCAGGGACGGCGAGCTGCTCGCGCGCTCGTGCGACGGCTGGACGCTGTCGATGCGCGTGGGGACGGCCGAGGGGGAGATGGACGCCATCGACGTCCGGGGACCCGCCAGGTGACCCGCCGGAGCAGAGGCCGTGCGCCCTCGCCTGGAATGGGATAGACACCAGGCGGCCCGCCCTCATGATCCCGTACATCCACGTCCCCGACCTTCACCTCGGGCCGCTGCCGCTGCATCCGTTCGGCATCCTCGTCGCCACCGGCGTGCTCGTCGGCACTGCGGTCACGACGCGCCGCGCGCGCAAGCTCGGCTACGACCTCGTCAAGCTCAACTCGTTCGTGACCTGGATGCTGGTGTCGGCCTTCGTGCTTTCGCACGTGCTCGACTCGCTCTTTTATCACTGGGACGAGGTGGTCAAGCGCCCTTGGTCGGTGATCATGCTCTGGGAGGGCCTGAGCTCGTTCGGCGGTTTCATCGGCGCGTTCGTCGGCATCGTGCTCTGGAAGTACGTCGTGGTCGACGACGGGCGCCCCCGCCTGCGCGCGCAGCCCCACCCCATCCTTCCCTACGCCGACCTGGTGCTCTCCGTCTTCCCGCTGGGGTGGATGTTCGGACGCATGGGCTGCACCACCGTGCACGACCACCCTGGCGCGCGGGCCACCGCGGACACGCTGCTGGCCGTGGCATACCCCACGCACCCCGGCGACGGGATCGTCACCCACCTCGGCTTCGTCGAGCTCATCCAGGGGCACGATCCTCGCTTCGACATGGGCCTCCTCGAGCTCATCTTCACCGTGATCCTGGCGGCGGCCTTCGCGCTCACCTGGAGACGGCGGCTGCCGATCGGGACGTACGTCATCGCCTCGTCGCTCGCGTACGCGCCGGTCCGCTTCGCCATGGACTTCCTGCGCATCCCACCGAGCGAGGGCGGCGATCCGCGCTACGCCGGGCTGACCCCGGCGCAGTACTGCTGCGTGGCGCTGTTCCTCTACGGCGTGGCGATGATCTTCTACGTGCGGAGCCTACGGGCCCGCGGGATCGAGCTGGCCGACGCGGTGCGCGCGCCGCCCCCGCAGCCGGAGTCCGAGGCCAAGGCCACGGCGTGAGCCGGGTCAGGCGTCGAGGTCTTCACCGAGCCGCAGGATGGTCTCGGCCGGGAGCACCGCGCTCACCGAGTAGGCCGGGTGATCGACGGCGAGCTCCAGGTGGGTCAGCGTCGCGCTCCCGCTGACCGCGCCGCGCAGCGCGTCGGCCAGGCGCTCGGGCAGCGAGAACTTCAGGTAGTGAACGGCCGTCGTCCGGTCCGCGTCGCCGCCGCGGTCGCCCCCGCACGCCGCGATGCGCTGGCTGCCGGACACGAGCCACACGTGCTTCTCCAGGCCCTTCGCGGCGTGCAGGAAGGCCTCGCGCTCGTCCTTGTCGGCGATCTCGATCATCAGCGTGCACGAGATCTCCCGGTCGCCCGGCAAGAGCTCGTTGTACGTGTCGATCTCGTGCTGGACGGCGGCTGGTCGGGTGATGCGCTCGGTGCGCAGCATCTCCTGGATCTGCATCAGCACGGTGTCACGGTTCTCGAACACCACGCTCGCCTTCGGACCGAGCTCTACCCGCGTGCGCTTCTTGTCGGCCACGACGCGCGCCCGGAACTGCTCCCGTATGGCCTCGTACTCCGCCAGTCCCAGGACCTCGCCACGCTCGATGAGCTTCACGTCGCACCCCTCGTCTTCGATGATGCCTTCATCGTACGTCCGGCGCCAAGCCGTAGGCCTCCGCCATGGCCTCGACGGGGTGGAGCGGCGCGTGGTCGGTCTCGGCCAGGATGCGCCGCGCGGAGAGCGCGCAGTCGGTCACCACCCGCTTCGGCTCGACCGCCTCGATGCCGCGCACGAGCTTCTGCGCGTAGCGGCGCCCCATCTCGTAGTGCTGCGTCTTCATCCCCCAGGTGCCGTCCACCGCCGAGCACTGCTCGATCACCTCGACCTCGGTGTCGGGCAGGACGTTGAGAACGCGCACCGCCGGATACCCGATCTTCTGGGCGCGCAGGTGGCAGGCGGCGTGGTAGGCGATTCGCCCGAGGCCGCGCTCGAACGTCCGCGACAGCGTCTTGTCGCGCCGCTGCTGCTCGAGTAGCTCCATGACGTCGACGGTACCCGCCGCCACCCGGCGCGCCTGGTCGGTGGGCACGAGCTCCGGCCACTCCTTGCGGACCATGTACCCGCACGTCGGCTGGAGGGAGACGACCTTGCGGCCCCGGTCGATCTCGCGCACGAGGGACGCCACGTTGAGCCGGATCTTGCCCCGCGCGGCCTCGACGTCACCGCCGTCGATGTTGGGCATCCCGCAGCAGGTCTGCTCGGGGCGGACCACGCTCCAGCCGTTCTTCTCCAGAACGCGCACGGCGCACGCCGCGATGCGCGGAAAGTTGTAGTCGGCCAGGCACGTCGCGAAGAGGGCGACGGTGCCGCGGGTCCCCGCCTCCGGCAGCGGCTCGTGCTTCGCGAGCCAGGTAGCGAAGCTCGTCTCTCCGAAGGGCGGGACGAGGAAGTCCTCCGAGATGCCCACCACCTTCGACATCGCCTTGCGCACCAGGCGGTTCGCGCTCACGAAGTTGGCGACCCGCGCCATCGGCCCCGCCGTCATCCGGCCGCTCAGCTGCGGCTCGCCGAGGGCGCGGTCCTGCAGCGTGACGCCGTTGCGGCGTGCCCGCTGCGCCTTCTCGCGCGCGAGCATGCGCGGCACGTCGACCAGCCATTCGTGCCCCTCGTCGGGCGTGTAGGGGCACTTGACGTAGCAGAGCTTGCACTGCCAGCAGAGCTCCGTCGCGCTGGCGAACGCCTCCGCGTCGAGCTGTTCGGCGCCCGTTGCGCCCCGCTTCTCGATGTCCCGGTCGACCCGGCGAAACACGTCGGGGAACGTGCCGCAGTAGCCGACGCACATCCGGCAGTTGTGGCAGATCTCGAAAACCCGCCGCATCTCCGACTCGAGGTCGCGCGCGTCCCAGTAGCGCTCGTCGTTCGGGTCGCGCGCGGGCGGCTGGTGCGGGGTGGGATCGAGCTTGGGCATGGGCATGGAGCCGCCGGCGCCGCCGGGACGCCAGGGAAGGCCACGCGGCAGCGTGCCCCCGGCCTGGCGCTCGGCGTCCGGGCGGAGGATGGCGTCAGCTCTTGAGGACCTGCAGCATCTTCTGGAAGCGGCCGGCGTGGCTCTTCTCGGCCTTGGCCAGCGTCTCGAACCACTCGGCGATGTCGTCGAACCCCTCGTCGCGGGCGGTCTTGGCCATGCCCGGGTACATGGTCTCGTACTCGTAGGTCTCGCCGGCCACCGCGCTCTGGAGGTTCTTCTCGGTGTTGCCGATGGGCTTGCCCGTCGCCGGGTCGCCGACCTGCTTCAGGTAGTCGAGGTGACCGTGGGCGTGGCCGGTCTCGCCGTCCGCCGTCTCCTTGAAGTTCCCCGCGATCTCCGGGTAGCCCTCGACGTCGGCGACCTTCGCGAAATACAGGTAGCGGCGGTTCGCCTGCGACTCGCCGGCGAAGGCCTCCTTCAGGTTGGTGTGCGTCTTCGTTCCATTGAGCGGCTTCGACATGGGATGTCTCTCCTTGCGGTTGCAGTGGTGACTCGGTCAGCGGCCCCTGGCGCACCCGGCGCAGAGGCCACGGTAGATGCGCTCGACACTGTGGACGGCGAAGCCGGGCGCGGCCCGCCCGAGCTTCTTCACCGCGCCGGGCGTGGGTGACAGCGTGCCCGCGGCGATGTCGAGCACGGCCCCGCACCCGTCGCACACCGCGTGGTGGTGGGCGGCGGTGTTGGGGTCGAAGCGGGCGGCGTCGCCCCGCTTGCCGGGCAGGCGCACGATGCCGGCCATGCCCGCGCGCGCGAGCGTGTCGAGCGTGTTGTACACGGTGGCGAAGCTCATCGACGGGAACGCTGGCCGCAGGCGCTCGAACAGGTCCTGCGCCGTCGGGTGCGAGGGGTCGCCCGCGAAGAGGCGCACGATGGCGATGCGCTGCGGGGTGAGCTTGAGCCCCGCGCGCCTGAGGTCGCGCAGCATCTCGTCCGCTCGCTCGCCGGGGCCGCCCGTCGTCATCGCGACGAGAAGCTAGTGATAATCATTCCAAGGTGCAAGTCCCTCCAAACAGAGTCCGGAGGGGCCCGTCCTACTCCTTGCGCTTCCGCCCCCCGAGCACGGCCAGCTTGAAATAGCTGAGCTGGCTCTGCGCGGCGTGCTTCACCAGGTCGAGCTTGCTGAGGTCGCGCGCGGCCGTCCGGCCCATCAGCTCGCCCGTCTCGTACAGCTCGCGCGTCTTGGCGCGCTGGAGCTTGCCGCTCGAGGTCTTCGGCAGGGCGCCGGGCGGCAGGGCCACGACGTCGTCGAGCGTCAACCCCATGCCCTCCTGCACCGCCTTGCGGACGTCGCCCACCAGGCTGGAGGAGTGCCCCAGGCGCTCGGCGTCCTGCACCTCGAACGCCAGCACCACCCGCTCGCGATCGCGCTCGACGCCGCTGGGATCGCGCGCCCCGAAGGCCACCACGTTGCCCTTGCGCACGCCGGCGATCTTGCTCGCCTCCCACTCCATGTCCTGCGGGTAGTAGTTGCGGCCGTTGACGATGACGACCTCCTTGCTCCGCCCGCAGATGAAGACGTGCTGCTCGTGCAGGAAGCCGAGGTCGCCCGTGCGCAGGAAGGGGCCGGCGAAGGCGTCGCGCGTGCGCTCGGCGTCCTCCCAGTAGCCGCGCATCACGCTGGGACCGGCGATGCGCAGCTCGCCCACCGTGCGCTCCGGCAGCGGGTGCTCGCTGGACGCGTCGTCGGCGGCGAAGACGCGGACCTTGTGCTCGGGGAACTCCTTGCCACACGAGACGAGGCGCACGGCGTCGTCCTCGTCCTCGGCGACCGGCCTGGCCTCGCCCTTCTCCCACAGCGTCGGCCCGTGCACGCTCAGCGTCTTCATCCCCTCGTGCAGCTCGGTGAAGGAGATGGCGAGCGACGACTCGGCCATGCCGTACGAGGGATAGAGCGCCTGTCTGTCGAAGCCGATGCGCTCGAAGGTGCTCGCGAACGCCTCCAGCGTCTCCGGGCGGATCGGCTCGGCGCCGCAGCCGGCCACGCGCCACTTGGACAGATCGAGCCCGTCGAGGTCGACCGCCTTGATGCGCTTGACGCACAGGGCGTAGGCGAAGTTCGGCGCGTAGGCCAGCGTGCCGCCGACGCGGGTGAAGGCCTGGAACCACGTCACCGGCCGCTTGAGAAAGAGCAGGGCCGGCAGGAAGTGCACCGGCACCACGTGGAAGAGCGGGGCGATGACGAAGCCGATGAGACCCATGTCGTGGTAGAGCGGCAGCCACGACACGGCGATGTCGTCGGGCCGGATCTTCAGCCCGTCGTTCATGATGCACTGCACGTTCGCCGCCAGGTTGGCGTGGGTGAGCGTCACCCCCTTGGGCCGCGAGGTGGAGCCGCTGGTGAACTGCAGGAAGGCCACGTCGTCGAGGCCGATCTTCTCCGCCTTGAGCGGCTCGGCCGACTCGCGGATCCCCTCGATGGCGACCACCTGCTCGAGGTCCGGGCAGGCCGACTGCACCGTGCCGAGGAGGCGCTTGATCTTCGCCGTGGTCACCAGCGCGCGCGCCCCGCACTTGGCGACGATGTGGCGGGTGTTGTCGAGGTAGGCCTGGAGCTGCCCCAGCGCCATGGGCGGATAGATGGGCACCGGGACGACCCCGGCCCGGATCGCGCCGAGGAAGCACATCACGAAGTCGTCGTTGTTGGGCAGGATGAGGGCGACGCGATCGCCCTTGCGCAGGCCGAGCGCCTGCATGGCCCCGCCGAAGCGCGCGCTGATGCGCTCGACCGCGGTGTACGAGAAGCTGGCCTCGCTGGCCTCGCCCGCCGGTCCGGGGGAGGCGGGAGTGGGAGCCGACGTGGCGGCGGGGCCGGGGCCCGAGAAGCCGGGGACGCCGGTCTCGGGGATGAAGCGGTAGCCCCGGGTGGGCTCGGCCTTGGCCGCGTCTTCGATGGCCTGACAGATGGTGCGGTGTTGCATGGGACCGTAGCGACCGCCTTTACCATAGCCTCCGGCCCTGGCCCTCTCCTATCCTCGTCCCATGCCCCTCATCGAGACCGAGGAAGCCGCCCGCCGTCTCGCGCGCGCCATCGCCAGCGATCTGTCGCTCTACAACGAGGACAAGATCGTGAGCGGCATCCAGAACGACAACCTCTTCGAGTCGCTCGCCGAGGAGATCGAGGAGGGCCGAGCGCTCTACAAGCGCCGTGTGTCGCCCGACCTCTACCCGCGCAACTTCTACGACCGCGCCCTCGTCGACATCCTCATCAAGGCCAAGGGGCACATCAAGTCGAAGCTCTGGTGATCGTCGTCCCCCGCGAGTCGGCCGGAGCGCGCCTGGACCGGTTCCTGGCGGGCCAGCTGCCGGTGTCGCGCTCGGAGCTCCAGCGGTGGATCGCGGGCGGGCGCGTCACGGTGGAGGGCGCGGCGCGCGACGCGTCGGCGCGGGTCCGCGAGGGCGAGCGCGTGGTGGTGTCGCCCATGGAGGCGGCGGCGTCGGAGGCGCTGCCGGACCCGCAGGTGCGCTTCGACGTGCTGTACGTGGACGAGGCGGTGGTGGTGGTGAGCAAGCCGTCGGGGCTGGTGGTGCACCCGGCCCGGGGGCA
>DATBQU010000020.1:0-5891 GCA_036560665.1 Polyangiaceae bacterium | reverse complement strand
CTGGGCGCCTTCCTCGGCGTCTTCTCGCGCTTCGCGCTCTTCGGGATGACGAAGGACCACGCCAAGTGCACCGACTGCAACCTGTGCCTCGTCCACTGCCAGGGCGCCGACAGCCCGCAGGGCGGCGTCAAGTGGCGCCAGGACGAGTGCCACATGTGCATGAACTGCGAGAACGCGTGTCCGGAGGACGTGATCAAGTTCACGTTCCTGCCCAACCGGCGCAGCACCATCACGCGGCCCGACACCGGACGCCGCACGGCCCTGGCGGCGGCGGGCGCGGGCGCGATGTTCCTGCCCATCGCGCGCGTGGCCGACTCCCTCGACGTCAACTACCACCCCAAGGTGATCCGGCCGCCGGGGGCGGTTGAGGAGCGCGCCTTCCTCGAGCGTTGCATCCGCTGCGCGGAGTGCATGAAGGTGTGCCCCAACAACGCCCTGCACCCGGCGTTCTTCGAGGCGGGTGTGGAGGGGCTGTGGACGCCCATCCTCATCGCGCGCATCGGCTACTGCGAGTTCTCCTGCGTGCTCTGCGGGCAGGTGTGCCCCACCGGGGCCATCCAGAAGATCAGCGAGAAGGAGAAGATGGGCGTCGGACAGCCGCCCATCAAGATCGGCACGGCCTTCTACGACCACGGGCGGTGCCTGCCGTGGTCGATGCAGACGCCGTGCATCGTGTGCGAGGAGTTCTGCCCGACGTCGCCCAAGGCGATCTGGGTGGAAGAGGTGGACGCGCCGGTGCGGGACAGCAAGCCCGGCCCCGACGGTGCGCCCCCGGCCTACAAGCAGGTGCACTTGCAGCGGCCCCACGTCGACCCCAGCCTCTGCGTCGGATGCGGCGCCTGCGAGAAGGTCTGTCCGGTGCAGGATCAGCCGGCCGTCTACGTGACCAGCGTCGGCGAGACGCGAAGCAAGACGAACGTCATCCTGCTCGAGAACACCAACTACAACCAGAAGAGCTAGCGGCCTCCGGAGCCCGCCGCCGCGACGTCGTCGCTGAACGCCTCGTCGAAGATCTCGTCGATCACCATCAGCTCCTCGGGATCGAGCTCGACGACGTCGTAGCGAGGGACGTCGGCGCCCCCGCAGCCCCGGGCCTCCTCGAGGAGCGCCCGCAGCAGGGTCGACGGGATGACCGCGGTGGCGTCCTGGTCCTCGAACTGACGCGCCAGCTCGGCGCACCTGCCCGAGGAGAGCGTGATGCTTCGGTCCCTCGACCTCTTCGATGCGCGGCTCATGTTCGCACCCTGAGAGCAGGCGGCGCGCCAGGCAGCGGCCCTGAGAGATCCGCGAGTTCCGCGCAGGGTTCCGGGGCGCAATACCACGCGCCGCGCCGGGCGGCGCCAACCCGCCCCATGCGACCGCGCCCTACCACTGCTACTGTCCCCGTCGTGAACGACCGCTTCCTCCGAGCCTGCCGCCGCGAGCCCGTCGACTGCACCCCCGTCTGGTTCATGCGGCAGGCCGGGCGCTACATGCCCGAGTACCGGAAGCTCCGCGAGAAGCACACGCTCCTCGAGATCTGCAAGACGCCCGACCTGGCGGTGGAGGTGACCAAGCAGCCGCTCGTCCTGGGCGTCGACGCCGCCATCCTCTTCGCCGACATCCTCTTGCCCCTCGAGCCGATGGGCGCATCCTTCGAGTTCGCGAAGGGCGAGGGACCGGTCGTGCACGAGCCCATCGCCTCGCGGGCGCAGATCGACCGCCTCCGCGTCATCGAGCCGGAGGACGGCCTCGGCTACGTGCTGGCGGCAATCCGGCTGCTGAAGCGCGACCTGAAGGTGCCCCTCATCGGCTTCGCGGGCGGCCCGTTCACGCTGGCCAGCTACCTCATCGAGGGAGGCAAGAGCCCGAACTTCGCCAAGACCAAGAAGCTGATGTTCGGCGCCCCGGACGACTTCCGCGCGCTGATGGAGAAGCTCGCCGAGGTGGTGCGGCGGTACCTGCTCGCCCAGATCGCCGCCGGGGCCGACGCGGTGCAGCTCTTCGACTCGTGGGTGGGCGACGTCTCGCCGGCGGACTACCTGGAGCACGTCCAGCCTCACGTGCGCCACATCCTCGCCGACGTCGGCAAGAAGGGCGTCCCGGTGATCCATTTCGGCGTGGGGACCGCCACCCTGCTGGAGGCGATGCGCGACGCCGGCGGCACCGTCATCGGCATCGACTGGTGCACCCCGCTGGCCGAGGCCTGGGCGCGCGTCGGGCACGACCGCGCCGTGCAGGGCAACATGGACTCGTGCGCGCTGCTCGCCACGCGCGAGGTCGCCGTCATGCACGCCCAGCGCGTCCTCGACGCTGCGGGCGGGCGCCCCGGGCACGTCTTCAACCTCGGTCACGGCATCCTGCCCGAGACGCCGGTCGATCACGTGCGCGCGGTGGTGGACCACGTGCACGCGGCGAGCGCCCGATGAAGGACACGCTCCTGCTCGTATCGCACGGCACGGTCGACGAGCTGGACGATCTGGCCGCCTTCGTCACCAACGTCCGCCGAGGGCACGCGCCGAGCGCCGAGGTCGTGGCCGAGCTGCGGCGACGCTACGAGGCCATCGGCGGACAGTCACCGCTCAACGCCATCAACGCGCAGCTGGCGGACAAGCTGGCGGTGCGCCTGGGGGTGCGCGTGGCGTGGGCCAACCGCCTCTGGAAGCCCACCGTGCGCGAAGTCCTGACCCGACTGGCGTCGGAGGGAGTGCGTCGCGTCGCCGTCCTGCCGCTGGCGCAGCACTCGGCCAGGGTCTACGCGGACGACGCCCGCGAGGCCGCCGAAGGCACGGGCATCGAGCTCACCTGCGCGCCGGACTGGGGGCAGAGCCCGGCGCTGTGCGAGGCGTTCGCGGGGCGCGTCCTCTACGAGCTGTCGGGGGGCGCCGACCTCGCGCACACCACGGTGGTGATGACCGCGCACAGCCTGCCGCTCGCCGCCATCGCCGCGGGAGACGCGTACGAGGCCGAGCTGCGCGCGGCGGCCGAGCGCGTCGCCGCCATCGTCCGCAAGCGCCTGGGGCACGACGTGCGCTGCGTGGTGGCCTTCCAGAGCCAGGGGATGAGCGCGGGGCCGGGGGGCAAGCCGGTGGAGTGGCTCGGCCCGGACCTGAAGACCACGCTGGACGAGGCCGCAGCGCGGGGCGACAAGCGCGTGGTGCTGGCGCCGATCGGCTTCCTCGCCGACCACGTGGAGATCCTCTACGACCTGGACATCGAGGCAGCGGCGATGGCGAAGGAGCGGGGCCTTCGCTTCGCGCGCGCCCACTCGCTCAACGCGTCCGATGACCTGGTGCACGTGCTGGCCGACGTGGCCAGACCCCTGCTGGGTCAGGGGTGACGCGTGCGGACCGCCAGGCGCGTCGTCGTCGTGGGCGGAGGCATCGCCGGCCTCGCCGCGGCGCGCGCGGCGCTCGCCCGCGGTCGTGAGCTCGGGCGCGAGGTGCTGGTCACGGTGCTCGAGCGCTCCGGGCGCCTGGGCGGCAACGTCTTCACCGAGCGGGTCGACGGCTTCGTCCTCGACGGCGGCCCCGACTCCTGGGTCGTCACCAAGCCGCAGGCCTCGGCGCTCGCGCGCGACCTCGGCCTGGGCGGCTCGCTGGTGGGCACGCAGGAGGGCAACCGCCGCTACTACATCGCCTGGGGCGACCGGCTTCACCCGGTCCCGGAGGGCCTCGTCCTCGGCGTGCCGACGCGCATCGCGCCCCTCGCCCGCTCCAGCCTCTTCTCCTGGCGCGCCAAGCTCCGCATGGGGCTCGAGCCGCTGGTGCGTGCGCGCCGCTTCGAGGGCGACGACGACGAGTCCATCGGCGACTTCGCGCGCCGACGCCTGGGGCGCGAGGCGGCCGAGCGGCTGGTCGCACCGCTCCTGGGCGGCATCTCCGCGGGCGACGCCAGCGAGATCTCGGTGCGCGCTTCGTTCCCGCAGCTGGTCGCCATGGAGCGCGAGCACGGGTCGCTCGTGCGCGGGATGCTGGCGGCGCGGCGAGCCAGGGAAGGCAACGGGCACGCGCGCGGCAAGGCGAGCAGCGCTTTCGTCTCGCTGGAGCAGGGGGTGGGCGAGCTGCCGCGCGCGCTCGCGGAGCGGTTGCGCGCCGACGGAGCGACGCTCCGCACGGGCGCCGCGGTGGAGGCGCTGTCGCGGGGCGACCAGGAGTGGAGCCTGACCCTCGGCGGCGGCGAGCGGCTCGAGGCCGACGCCGTGCTCCTCGCCGTGCCCGGTCACGTGGCGGCCCGGCTCGCGGGCGCGCTCGACGCCGAGCTGGCGCGCCTCTTCGGCACCATCCGCTACGGCTCGACCGCCACGGTGTTCCTCGGCTACCGCCGGGTGGACGTCGCGCACCCGCTCGACGGCGTGGGCTTCGTCGTGCCGCGCGCGGCGGGGCGGCCGATCCTCGCGGGGACGTGGGTGTCGAGCAAGTGGGAGCACCGCGCGCCGGAGGGCAGCGTGCTGCTTCGCGTGTTCCTCGGCGGCGCCTCGGGCGAGAGCGTCCTCGGCCAGGACGACCCGAGCCTGGTCCGCCTGGCGCGCGGGGAGCTGCGCGCGCTGATGGGGATCGACGCCGAGCCGACCCTCGCCCGCGTCTTCCGCTTCGACCACGCCAGCGCCCAGATGCGCGTCGGCCACCTGGCCACGATGCGCGCCATCCACCAGCGGCTGGCGGCCGTCGCGCCCGGCCTGGGCATCGCCGGCGGAGGCTACGACGGCGTCGGCATCCCGGACTGCATCCGCCAGGGCGAAGAGGCCGGGCGCGCGCTCGTCGGTTAGGACACGGTCCCTCGTCACGGCAGAAGAGAACAGGGGAGCGAGAGGATCGGGAACCGAACCTGGTCCGCGATCCCCCCGCCCCCCCGCGCCCCCGTCACGCGGGCTTGTCGGCCGGCGGCGTCTTCACGGGCGGGACCTGCGTCTCTCCCGTGATCTTCGCCTCCTGCTTCGGGCCCATCGTGTGCCGCGCCGTGCGCGTCGCCGCGCGCTTCGCGACCGCTCCCGCCTTCACCGCCACGGTCGGCGTGGCCTTCTTCGGCTTGGTGAACCCGAAGTCGGTCACGGCGTCTGCGGCCGGCCCGAAGGCGTTGAAGACGAGGGTCTTCAGCGCCTTGCGCACGGCGTTCGCGCCCGCGACCGCCGCTTTTTCGGCGGCGACCGCGGTGTGAAGCGCCGTGTCGGCGGCAGTCGTCCCGTCGGTGGCGTCGATCGCGGTCTGCAAGATCGCGATGGCGTCCGCCGGCTTGGTCGGCTTGCCGTCGAGGACGATCGTGGGAGCCGTCGCGAAATGCTTCTGGATCCCGGCGATCGCCTGGCGGTTGCGGTTGATGGTGTTCGGCTTGTTGTTGTTGCTCACGTGAATCTCCATCTGTCGTTGCGAAGACCCGTCCCGGCCGGGCCCCATTGCCCTGCCATCGTGGCCCTCAACCAGACAGTCCGGGCCGGAGCGGCGATTCCGCGGGGGGGCCGAATTATTTTCGAAATGGAGCGCTTCCTCCCCGGGAACGACCGCCCGTCCGCGAGGAACGACCGCTCCATCCTCGGGAATGACCGCCTGTCCGCGAGGAACGACCGATCCATCCAGCGGAACGACCGCTTCGACCGGAGGAACGACCGCTCCATCTGCAGGAAGGACCACCCCATCCGGAGGAACGAGGGTCCCATCCGGCGGAACGACCGCCTCACCCGACGCGGCGAGCGCCGGGCGCCCCCTCAGAAGCCCGGCGTCGTCGCCACGGGCCGCGGCCTGAGAACCGGCCGGGGCCGGGCGCTGGGGGGTGGCGGCGCGGATGCGGTCGCGGGCGCGGATGCGGTCGCGGGCGCGGATGCGGTCGCGGTCGCGGTCGCGGTCGCGGACACGGTCGCGGTCGCGGACACGGTCGCGGCCGGAGGCGCCGACGTGCTCTTCGTCCTCGTCTCGAAC
>DATBQU010000019.1:0-14051 GCA_036560665.1 Polyangiaceae bacterium | reverse complement strand
GATCGAGCGCTTCCTCGACAAGAAGCCGGACCCGTACGCCTGGCTTCCCTTCGGGGGCGGGGTGCGGCGGTGCGTCGGCATGGCGTTCGCGCTGCACGAGCTCAAGGTCGTGACCGCGACGGTGCTCACCCGCCGCCGCGTGCGCCTCGCCGGCCGCCCTCGGCCGCGTACCGTGCTCCGGGGCATCACCCACGCCCCGGCCGGAGCGACGAGCGTCATCGTCCAGTGACGGACGCCCGGCCCGGTGACCCGGGCGGAGACAGAGGGGCCACGAGCAGCGGCGTGAGCAGCGGACGCGTGAACGTGCTCTGCGACACCAGCAGCTCCGTCGTGCCGCGCATCGCGTTCTTGTGGGCTTCCGACAGCGCGCGCGGGTCGGTAGGGGCCTTGGAGTCCTTGAGGTCGGTGAGCACGCCCACCACCTTGGCCACGATCTGGTCGAGGTAGTGCGACAAGCTGGTCGGCTGCGCCGCGTCGGGGCTCCCGTCCCCCGGGACGGCGAAGGTCACCATCGGCGCGAATGCGTCCTCGACCGGCGACGTCCAGCGCTTGGGCTTCTGGGGGAGCGCCACGCCGGCGTCGGCCAGAGCCCCCGCCACACCGGGGCTCTTGCCCAGCGCGGCGCCGAGCGCCCCCGTCGCCATTCCCCCCAGCTGCGACGACGGCGACGGCTCGAGGCGGGTGTTCTCGGCGACGGTCTGCAGGAGCTTGAGGTACGGCCACGGTGCCTCGCTCAGCGCCCCCAGCTCCTTGAGCTCGACGTCGTTGTTCTCCGGCATTCGGACCTCGAGGTCCTTCAGGTAGTCGGCCCAGGCGTTGCGGTACTCGGTGAAGTAACGCTGCGAGAGCTGATCGAGCTCGGCCTCCACCAGCTGGATGCCCCGCTGCTCGGACTGACCGAGCACCCACCTGTCCTGCGCCAGGTCCTTCGCCCGGTCCTTGTCCAGGCGATCGCGGATGTACGTGTCCCAGCCGACGCGCGTGAAGGCGCCGCGCACCACCACCTCCGGCTTCGAGCGCGAGGTCACGTAGGTCGCGAAGTTCGAGCCCATGAACACCGTCCCCTTGGTGATGGGGGCGACGTTCTCGTTCGCGTCCCGGACCAGCGCGCTGTAGTCGCGGTCGGTCTGCGACGTCTGCCCCAGCACCGCACGCACGCGCGTGACCAGGCCGGCGTCGGTGCTCCACGGCGGGATCTCCCCGCGCTGGAGCAGACCGACGTACGCCACGACGTGCGACCGGAGCGCAGCCTTGTCCGCCGGGGAGCTCGCCCCGACCGCCCGTGCCCACGCGTCGGTCAGGGCCGCAGCCTCCCAGTCCCCGTCGGCCTCCAGGTGCGCCGGGTCCGACATCTCGAGGTACGCCTTGAGGCGCGCGAAGAACGTCCCGTACTGGTCCACGCTGAGGTGACTCTGCCCCGCGACCGCGCCGAGCTCGCGCTCGAGCTGCGTCTTGGTGGGGTTCACGAAGCCCGTCTGCAAGGTGTGCGTGTAGACCGCGCGAAGAGGCTCGTAGATATCGTTGCCCGAGTACATCCCCCAGCGCAACCCGGCCGGTGGGCCGCTCTTCTTCCACTCCTCGAGCTGCTCGAGGCGCGCCCGCAGGTCGTCGAGCTTGTGCGCCTTGCCGGCGAGCGGGCTGCCGTCGCTCCAGTTGATCCTCTGCGCCTCCGCCGCGACGTCGCGCGCGTCCGACACCAGCGCGGTGTTCCGGGCGAAGGTGTAGACCGCCGGGAAGGCCAGCAACGTTGCCAGCCCGAGGGCTACCAAGGCGAAGACGAGCCGGTTGACGAACTGGCGCCGCGTCTCGGAGCGCGTCCGCGCCGCCACGTGCTGGTCCGGGAAGACCACCCGACGGAAGAGATCGGCGACGAAGTAGCTCTTCGACTCGGTCTGTCCCTGCTGCGTCGGAGGCTGCGCGTACGCCTGCTGCCCGTACGGCTGCTGTCCGTACCCCGTCTGCCCGTAGCCTTGCTGCGGAGCCTGCGGCTGCTGAGGGGGGCCGCCCGCCGCCGGCAGGCCGAAGGCGCGCATCATGCCGCCGATGACGCGGTCGATGGGCCGTCCCTCCTGGGTGCCGCTGGAGAAGTAGATGCCGCGCAGGATGGGCGTCTCCTGGAAGTTGTTCCGCTGGAGCAGCCCACCCACGAACTCCTGCAGGTTCTGCTTGAGCCCCGCGAACTCGAGCGGAAACTGGTAGATGCGCTGCTTCAGCTCGGGCTGCCGCTCCTGGCCGACGCGCTTCACCGCGCGGGCGTGCACGTGGTCGACCAGCAGATCGAACTCCTCGGCGAAGGCCTGGGCGTTGTCGCGCCGATCGGAGCCGGCCAGCGGGAAGGTGACGCCCCAGATCTGCCCGCGCTCGCTCTTTCGAAGGTCGCCCCAGAACTCGACGAAGCCGGCCACGAGGTCGACCTTGGTGAACATCACGTAGACCGGGACCATCATCTGCAAGCGCGTGGTCACCTCGTCGATGCGCCCGCGCAGGCGCTTGGCGAACCCGTCGAGCTGCTCCTCGGTCGCCTCGATGAGATCGGTGACGCTGATGGCGACGATCATGCCGTTGAGCGGCTTGCGGGAGCGGTACCGGCGCAGCATGTCGAGGAAGCCCGTCCACTCCTCGTGGTCGTCGGACTCGGTGGCGTAGCGACCCGCCGTGTCGAGCAGGATGGCCTCGTTGGTGAACCACCAGTCGCAGTTGCGCGTGCCGCCGATGCCGCGCACGCCGCCCCCGCTGCGCGGATCGAGGAAGGGGAAGGCCAGCCCCGACTGCTTGAGCGCCGTCGTCTTCCCGGCCCCCGGGGGTCCGATGATCATGTACCAGGGCAGCGTGTAGAGGTTGCCCACGCGGCTCGCCCGGAGCGCCTGCAGCCCGCGCTGCATCTGCGCCTGCAGCTCCATGATCTCGGCGCGCCGATCGGGCCGGGCGTTGAGGGCCTGCTGCTCGGCCTGCTTGAGCATGTCGCGCTCGAGGGCGCGCGCCTTGAGCATCCCGCGGACGCGGCCGGCCACCGCCCAGCCGATGACGAGCAGCACGGCGAAGACCGTGATGAGGATCTCCAGCCAGAGTGGCCACTCGAGGAGGAAGCCGCCCACCCAGGCGCCGATCACGAGAACAATCGCCAGGAGCCAGATCCACATCGTCGCGATCCCTCCGACGCAGCGCCCCGAGACATACCAGGGTCGTGGGGGCGGCGGCCAGGGAAGCGGGACGCCTTCGACACGCCACCCCGAGGAATGCCGTTCGCCCCGTCGACGTTACGCCCGAGCCAGTCGAGGAGGTCGATCGATGGACGTCACCGCGCGTGTGGACGCCCCCGCAGTCGTGTCACCCCCGGTGCCCTGCGAGCGGGGCGGGCGGAGCGAGCGCAGCACGACGCGGGCCCTGCTGACGGTGCTCGTCCTCGGCGTCACCGTCGCCGGGCTGACGTGGCGTACGACGGACGCCGGGGTGGGATGGCTGCTGACCGAGACGGTGCTCGTCGTCGCCATCGTCGCCGGGGTGGCGGGCGGCCGGCCCGGGGCCGCCGGCTGGATGCTCGCCGCGGCCACGGTGTGGCTCGCCGGGGGCGCCTCGTTCTACGCCAGCGACTGGGCGGAGGCGACGGCGCTCCCCGCCAGCCTGGTGACGCTGGGTGCCCTCGCGCTCGTGGCGGCGCGGCGCATCCGCGCGCAGTCGCTGGCCGACGTGGGTGGCGCGTCGCTCGACGCGCTGCGCGCCCTCCCGGGCGGCATCGTGGACGCGGCCAAGATGCCGGTGCACGCGGTCGGGCCGGGCGCGCGTGCGCACGCGCTGGGCATCCTGCGGGGCGCGCTGGTAGGGGTGCCGCTGGCCGGGATCTTCACGCTGCTCCTCTCGGCGGACTCGCGGTTCCGGCATGCGATCGGGCGTCTGGTCGACCGCACGGGCGACGGTGTCGAGCTGGCCGTGTGGACCTCGGCCACGACGGCCGGGCTCCTCGTCGCCTTCGCCGTGATGCGTCGCCTCGAGCGCCCGCGCGAGCCGGCGGCCCCGCCCGGGTGGTCTGCCTGGCCGTACCGCTTCGAGGGCGACGCACCGGTCCGCGCCCTCCCCGCGGCGCCCACCGGGCCGCGCGTACGCGTGCTCACCTGGGGGGTCGTGCTCGCCCACGTGGTGGGCGTGTTCGCCGTCTACGTCGGCGCCAACGCGGGCAGCCTCTTCGTGGGCCATGCTCACGTTCGAGCGCCCGGGACGCCGTCGTATGCCGCGTACCTGCACGAGGGCTTCACCCAGGTGTCGGTGGCCACCCTGCTGGCGGTCGCCTGCGTGGTGGCCGGGCACGTGCTGCTGCGCCCCCGGGTGGGGCAGGCCCGCGTGACCGGTGGCAGGGCGCTGGTGGGCATCGAGCTCGCGCTGCTCGGGCTGGTGGGGATCACCCTGGCCTCCTGCGCCCATCGCCTCGCCCTCTACGAGGAGGCCTACGGCTACACCTACCTGCGCCTCGGCGTCTGGCTCCTCCAGCTCGGCGTGGCAGGGCTGCTGGCGATGACCGCAGCGCGATGCCTCGCGCGCGCCTGGCGTGGCTGGGGCTCGGCGCTGGCGTGGTCCGCCGTCGCCTTTGCGGCCCTGGCCGGCTCGCTCGACGCGGACGGCTGGATCGCGCGCCGCAACGTCGCGCGCGCGCGTGCCGGCGCAGAGCTCGACACTGGTTACCTGGCGACCCTCAGCGAGGACGCGCGCGGTGTGCTGCCGCAGGTCGCGGCGCTCGACGTGGACGCCGCTGCGGCCCTCGCGGAGGCGTGGAACGACTCGGCCGCCGCCCACCGCCGGCACGGATGGCGGGCGTGGCGTGGGCTGGGCGTGCGCTGAGACTCGCCCCTAGGCAGGCTCCAGCGCTCCCCGCGTCAGCGCCTCGCGCGCTGCGTCGACGGCCTGGGCCTCGTCGCCTCCGCCTGAACGCGCGGCCTCGCGCACGGTCGGCGACCGCCCGATGATCGCCACCCAGGCCGCCAGCGGCGCCTCGAGGACGATGGGCCACTCGGGGCGACCCGCCGGCAGGTGAAGCACGGTGGCTGGCGGTGCGCCGTCGGGCATGGGCTGCTCGACCAGCCGCGCCCCCGGGGGGACGCGCAGCCTCGTCGTGGCGACGGCCTCGGGCCCCGCGCCCGCGAGCGCCCTCGCCGCGAGGAGCCGATCGATCGTCTCGCCGGTGATGGGCGCATCGTGGACGTGGCGCACCGGAACGAGTGAGGTCCACCCTCGGCGCCCCTCGCCCCGTGGGCGCCGGACCATCACGCACGCGAGCGCGATCCCGCGCAGACCGAGGGCCTCGAGGTGCTCGCGGTGCGCCAGCGCGGCCTGCGCGAACGCTTCGCCGAGCTCGCGGTGCTCCACCGCGGCGTGCATGGTGCAGTACTCGTCGAGGTTCTTCGACGGCGACTGGAGCACGAGCACGTCGGCGCCCTGGCCCTCGCCCTCGCTGCCGCCCAGCGCAGCGCGCACGCGCGCGTCGAGCGGATCGCCGTCGACGACCGGCCAGTCGCCCACCATCACCGCGCGACCCCCGGGGGCGAGGTGGCCCGCAGCGCCGGCGAGCATGCGCAGCGTGAGCTCGTCGCCGCGCGTGCCCCCGTGGGTGAAGGTCGAGCCGGGCTCGCCCGCGCGGCGCGCCAGGAACGGCGGGTGCGACGCGATGCGGTCGAAGCGCTCGCCGCGCACCGACTCGTACAGGTCGCCCTGGCGCACCTCCACGCCGGGCACGCCGTTCAGCGCCAGGTTGAGACGCGTGAAGGCCAGCGCCCTCGGGTTCACGTCCGTCGCTACGACCGTTCCCGCGGCGCGGGCCAGCAGCATCCCCACGGCGCCCGCGCCGCACCCGAGATCGAGCGCACGTTCGACCGGGCGCTCAGGCATCGCCGCGCGCACGAGCTCGAGCGTCGCGCCGCACAGGGGCATCACCGCGTCGCCCCCCAACCCGACGCGGTCCCCGAAGCAGAAGAGGTCCCCGGCCAGAGCCAGGTGGAACCGGGACACCAGCCCTCCCTGCGCCTCCTCGAGCAGGCCGCCATCGACGAGCGGCGCGAGAGCCCCCAGCGCCGCCTCCGCTTCGTCGCGTCTCACGGCGTCGTGAAGGATGAAGAGGCGCGCCGCCGCGGCCGCGGGCTCGCGCATGCGCCGGGCGTTCCACAGGCGCATCGGCGCCCGCAGCGCGTCGTCCAGGCGCTCGCCGACCCGCGCCAGCCGCGCCAGGAAGGGCGCGGCGAGCCCCGCCGCGCGCAGCCGCTGCGCGAGCTCGGGCAGCCGCTCTCCGGGGATGGACTGGAGGCGACCGACGTCGGGCAGCTCCACGCGGCGCGAGCATACACCGGCCCCTTCCGCCACAAATTGGTCCCTTTCGGATCGCGCAGTCTAGCGTTGCACTCGCGATCCCTTCGGAGACCTCCCGGAGGCGCTGAGGAGCCAATATGCGTGGGGCGAAATCGCTTGTGTACGCCGCCCTCCTCCGGAGGGGTGCGGCGGCGCTGGCCGCGACGGGAGCCGTGTCGAGCGTCTTGCTCTGCGAGTCGGTCGCCTCGGCGGACGCGGTGGCGAACCACGTACGCGACGTGCGCGTGCAGGCCTCGGCCGACGTCCCGGGTGGAGTGGAGATCGAGATCGTCGGCACCGGCGGGCCCACGTACAACGTCCGCGTCGCGGACGGCGGGCGGCGCATCCTGGTCGACCTCGCAGACTCGGACGTCGCCGGGGCCCCGGCGGCCATCACCACGCCGGTCGGTGTGGTCGGCGGGGTCCTGACCCAGGGCTACGACACCGGCGTCGGCCACATGACGCGCCTGACCATCAGCTTGCAGCGGGGCGCGAGCTACCGCGTCGTCCCGCAGGGCACGAGCCTCAAGGTGATCCTGACGCCGACCGGCGCGACGCTGCCGGGGGAGAAGCCGGCAGCCGCCGCCGCCGCCGGCGCTGCCGCTGCGACGCCCGCCGCGCCGACCGCCCTGGTACGCGACGTGCGCTTCGAGCGCGCCCCCGCCACCGCGCCCGGCTGCGCGCCCAACGGATGCGATCGCGTGGTGGTCGACATGGGCAGCATGCCTGCCTACTCGCTCTCCACCTCGCCCAGCGGTCGCCTGCGCCTCGATCTGCGCGCGACCGGCCTGCCGGAGACTCTGGCTCGCACCCTCGACGTGTCGGCCTTCCAGGGCGCGCTCAAGTCGATCACCGCGTCCCACGACGCGACGAGTGGCACCACGACGCTGGAGCTCGATCGCGCCAGCGACGCGCCAGGTACCGTGTCGGTCGAAGGCGCCAATCTGGTGTGGTCCTTCCCCGTGCCCAGGGCGAGCGCCCAGCCTTCACCCATCGCGCAGCTTCACATCGACGGCCGTGCGGTCGGCAAGGACGGCGGCGCGGTGAGGCACGTGATCACCGTGGCGCGCGAGGCGTCGCCCAGGGACCTGCCGCGCATCGAGACCTCCATCCACGACGAGGATCCCCCGCAGGTGGAGACCGCCGGCGGCGGCGCGGCGGGCTTCGCGTCGGGGCCCGGCAACGTGCTGGCGCAAGGGCGGTACAACGGGCGGCGCATCAACATCGACCTCAAGGACGCCGACATCCACAACGTGCTGCGGCTCCTGGCCGACACCGGGCACGTGAACATCGTCACCGCCGACGACGTCAGTGGGACCATCACCATCCGGATGAACAACGTCCCCTGGGACCAGGTCCTCGACGTGGTGCTCCAGGCCAAGGGCCTGGGCATGATCCGGCAGGGGAACCTGATCCGCGTCGCGCAACTCGCCCAGCTCCAGAAGGAGCGGGAGCTCAAGCTCGCCCAGCAGAAGCAGGAGTACGAGCTCACGCCCCTCGAGACGCGGCTCATCCCCATCAGCTACGCCCAGGCCGACGAGCTGTCGGCGCGCGCCAAGGAGCTGCTCTCTCCGCGCGGCTCCATCGCCGTCGACGAGCGCACCAACGTCCTCATCGCCCGCGACATCTCCGCCAACCTCAACTACATCGAGGAGCTGCTGCGCTCGCTCGACACGCAGACGGCGCAGGTGCTCATCGAGGCGCGCATCGTCGAGGCCACGAGCAAGTACCTGCGCGACGTCGGCATCCAGTGGGGTGGCGACGTGACCTTCGGCCCCGCCACGGGCAACCCGACCGGCGTCGCGTTCCCGTCGAGCATCAGCACCGCCGGCGGCAACTACGACAACAACACCCCGACCGCGGGTCTGTCGCCCTTCCAGCGCAACATCCCCAACCCCAACTTCGCGGTGAACCTGCCCGCCGCGGTGGGCACCGGGAGCGGCGGCGCCCTCGGCATGACCTTCGGGTCGATCGACAACACGCTCAACCTCGGCATCCGCCTCTCGGCCGCCGAGTCGAGCGGTCTCGTGCGCATCGTGAGCGCCCCGCGGGTCATGGTCCTCGACAACCGCGAGGCCCGCATCAACCAGGGCACGCTGATCCCCTTCGCCCAGGTGAGCGCCCTCGGCGTGCAGACGACCTTCCAGGAAGCCAAGCTGCAGCTGCTGGTGCGCCCGCACGTGACCGCCGACGGCTCGGTCTCGATGCACGTGAAGCTGAACCGCGACGAGCCGGACTTCAACCAGACCAGCCCGCGCGGCGATCCCACGATCTTGAAGCGCGAGGCGGAGACCGATCTGCTCGTCATGGACGGGCACACCGCCGTCATCGGCGGGATCTACACGCGCAACACCGGCCGCAACCTCGACCAGGTGCCGTTCTTCGGGGACATCCCGATCATCGGCATCCTGTTCCAGCGACGCCGGGCCAGCGACGCCCGCAACGAGCTCGTCATCTTCATCACACCGCGGATTGTGAACCGGTCGGAAGCGCTCGGACGGTAGCCTTGACGGAGACGGGCGGGGCTCCGGGGTGCAGAGGGGTCCGCACCCGGGTGCGAAGCCCACGACGCCCGGGTGCAGAGGGGTCGGCACCCGGGTGCAAAGCCCACGACACCGGGGTGCGGAGCGGTCCGCGCCCGGGTGCGAAGCCCTCGACACCCGGGTGCCGAGCGGTCCGCACCCGGGTGCAAGGCCCTCGACACCGGGGTGCAGAGGGGTCCTCACCCGGGTGCAGTGCCCCCGACACCCGGGTGCAGAGGGGTCCGCACCCGGCTGCAGTGCCCGCAACACCCGGGTTCCCGGCACCCTCTACGGGCAGTCGTTCTGCACGGCGTCGCAGACCTGCGTGCAGGACGACGACCGGTCGAAGACGGTGTTGTCCTCGATGCAGTAGGCCCCGGCGTTGGGATCGCCGGGCTTGATCTCGCTGACCAGCTGCGTGCACGTGAAGCTCCCGGGGCACGCGCAGTAGGCCGCGCCGTCGTCGGTCTTGCCCTGCGCGTTGGCGCAGCGGCACGAGCAATAGACGCTGCCCGACGGCCGTCGGTCCACGCACTGGGGCCGGACCGTCTGGCCTGCGGTCGGGTCGGCAGGCACCACCGGCTGACCGGTGCCCGGGACGGTGCACCCGGGCAGCGAAGGCGAGGGCGAGTGGCCTGCCGAGTCCTGCCCGTAAGGGCACGTCGTCCGTCCCTGGAAGTGATTGGCGAGGCACACGGCGCCGCCGCACGCGGGATGGCTCAGGTCCAGCGACACCTCCTGCGCGAAGAAGCCTGCAAACGTGGGCGACAGCTCGGGAGAGGGCGTGCACGCGGCGCCGATGGGGACGTTCGACGTCGACCCGCCGTCTGGGCCGATCTGCGCGCCCCCGTCCCCCGCGGCTGCCGTCGAGCCGCCGCACGCGGCGGCGCCTCCCGCGACAAGCAGCCACCATGCGCTCTTCATGCTCCACCTCATGGCTGGCCGACGGCCGATCCATCGACAGAGCCGCGCCTCCGCGGCCATCGGTGGACGAGGAGGCCCGCATGACACGCGCATCGATCCCGGCGGCCACGCTCGCCGTCGCGCTGCTCGCCTGCGGGGGACTGGCCGAGAGCTCCGCCCCGGCGCCCGAAGGCGGCACGGTGCAGGACGCGGCGACGCAGGACGGACCGATGGCGACGCACACGGCGTTCCTCACCGTGATCCACGCAGGCGGCAACGCGTGCATGCCGCAGTCCCTCCCGGTCGACGCGCAGGGCCAGGTCCCGTGCAGCATCTTCGAGCTGCCCGCGGGCGGTGGCGGGTGCGACGGAGCGATCGGTCTGTCGACGGCAGATCCCGGCGTGGCCGCATCCGTCCGCAGCGCCGCGCAGGCCTCCTCGTCGCAGACGGTGTGTCAGCTCGCCCAGCTGCCCGAGAGCGCGTGGGTGAACGGCTCCTGCGCTTCGTCGCCGGAAGCCGGATGGTGCTACGTCACGGGGGCCGCGGCGGGGAGCTGCCCGCAGGCGCTCCGCTTCTCGGCCACCGCAAGCCCTCCCGCCGGGTCCGTCGTGTTGCTTGGTTGCTCGTGACGGGTCGACAACGCGCGCGAGAGAGGGCACGCTGCAACGTGCGGAGGTAGTGCGGTGCGTCCTCGCTCTGGCTGGCTCGAATCCCTGGGACTCGCGGTCGTCGTCGGTGTCTACTCGCACTGCTCCGGCGCGACGGACATCTTCGGCGGCAGCGGCGACGCGTCGGCCGACGGCGCGCACGACGCGGGATCGAGCAGCGGCGGGTCGAGCGGATCGTCGAGCGGAGGCAGCTCCGGCAGCGGCTCGGGCTCGTCGTCGGGCTCCAGCTCCGGTTCGAGCTCCGGTTCGAGCTCCGGCTCCAGCTCGGGCTCCAGCTCCGGCTCCAACTCGAGCTCGGGCGCGCCCTCCGATTCCGGCGTCTGCGCCGACCCCAACACGGCCTCGACGTGCACCGCCTGCATGCAGGGCGGCCACGTCTGCCAGGCCAACGGCTGCTACGGCGGCTACTATTGCGATCCGGCGACCAACAAGTGCAAGGCGCCGGGCGCCTGCCCCTGAGGCTGCCCCTCATTTCCCCGGCAGCCTCACCACGCCCCCGAGATCCTTCAGCGTCCTGCGGAACGCGGACAGGCTCATCCCGCCCGCCACCACCAGCATCGCCGTGAAGGTGCGCTGGTCGACGAGCGCGAGCTGCGGCTGCTGAGCGAACGGGTCCCAGGCGATGCTCTTGCCCCACGCGTACGACAGCTCCGTCCCCAGCAGCAGCTCGCTGCCGTCGCCGTAGGAGCCGATGCCGAGCGACGTCGCCACGCGCTGCATTCGCGTCTCGGCCAGCGTGCCGATGCTGGGCTTCGTCGGGAGCGGGTCCATCGCCGACAGGTCGGTGCTGACGCCGCCGAGCAGGCTGAAGCCCGGCGACGTGAACCACTCCAGGCCGAACGCGGCGTCCACGATGGGCCGCCCCGTCACGCCGAGCGTGGTGACCCCCGACTGCACCGTCGTCTTGCCCGGGCCGACGGTCGTCTGGTCGATGCCGAGGTCCGCCTGCGACAGGGCGGTCACCGGCACGTAGGCGCTCACGTCCCCCTCCACGCGCATGCGCCCCTTCTCCATGCCGAGCCCCACGCCGATGCGCATCGGCGGGGGCGCCTCGAAGTTGCCCGACGAGGTGGCGAGGATTGCGGAGCTGCCCGCCCCCAGGGTCTGGATGCTGGCCGTCCCGTGGTACTGCCCGAGCATGTGCACGGTCGGCGTCGAGAGGCTGAGCCCGAGCGTCTGGTAGTGGTCGATGTGCCACATAACCCCGAGCACAGCGCCGAGATCGATGGAGTACGCGCTGGCCGAGGTGCCGTAGCTCGACGCCGACGCGCTGGTGGCGGCGTCGTGCACCACGGTGTCGACGTTCCAGTTGGAGGTCATGGTGGTGCCGATGCCGTGCAGCGAGACGCCGATGGCCACGTCGTCGCTGGCGTACACGCTGTAGGACGGACCCACGTAGATGCGGTTCCACGAGCGCTCGATGGACTGCGCCTGGCTGGCGTGGAGGCCGGCCGAGTCGCCCGAGTACGACTCGGCGGTGGCGCCGAACGCCTGCCGCTCGAGGCTGCCCAGGCACGCGGCGAGCTTGCGGTGCCCCTTGCGGTGCGGGTGCGCCTCGGCCTCGATGGGCGCGTTGTCGCCCCAGTTGCCGATGGTCAAGAACAGGCACAGCGTCGAGGGGAGGGCGTCGAGGCGCGAGTTGTCGAGCGACGTGTCCGGGAGCGACAGGGCGCCGTACCGCGAGGCGTCGACCGGCCCGGGCTGGTGGAAGCCGGTGAGGCGCGTCGTCTGGATGGTGTAGAAGTTGACGCTGAAGGCGACGCCGGAGTCGTCGATGCGCACGATGGTGGCGGGGTTCAGGAACGGCGCGGCACCGTCGCGCGCCAGGGCGATCCCCGTGCCGCCCATCAGCGCCGAGCGCCCGCCGGTCGGGGCCGAGCGGTAGTTGGCCTGCGCGTGGACCGCGGCGCTCTCGAGGAGGAGCGCGCTCGCCAGGCACGCCACGGCGGCGCGTCTCACTTGGCCAGGGGCTTCCGGGGAAAGGGGAACCCGTCGATGGCCGCGGTGGGCTCGATGTCGTTGAACCTCCGGATGTCGAGGATCACGTTGCCCGCGTCGTCCTCGCTGAGGACGTCGGCGTGGCGCGCGCCCCAGACGATCTCGTGATCGGAGTAGCGCCGGCGGGCATGCACGGGCTGGAGCGACGTGTCGTCGGTCCCGACCAGCGTGGCCAGCAGCTCCACCTCGTCGCGCGCCGCGGACTCCGGCGTCGCGCCGAAGAGGGGGCTGTCCTTGTCGATGGGGTGCAGGACCGTCCACGAGCGCGCCACCGCGGGCGAGCGCTCCCGCGTCAGCTTGAGATCGAGCATGCGGTAGAACTTCGAGCCCTCCTTCAGCCTCTCGGTGCGCAGGAGCACGACGCGGATGGTCGCCTCGAGGATCGAGTTCCCGCGCTCGTTGCCCACCCGGATCATCAGCGTCGGCACTCCGTCCATCGGCCCGATGGCGGCGTGCCGCGAGAAGGCGACGCGCGCCGTCGAGCGCGAGAACTTGGCGAACACCAGCCCCGTGGCCAGCGCCGTGACCACCAGGCTCGTCACCGACTCGAGGATCATGAGCGAGTTGGCCGCGGCGCTCTGGGGGTACAGCGAGCCGTAGCCGATGGTGCCCATCGTCTGCACGCTGAAGCAGAACGCGTCCCAGAAGGATCGGGGCCGCGCGCCGCTCACGCCGCCCACCACCAGGTAGCCGGCGGCGAAGACCGCGTTGAGCGCGAGGTAGGCGACGACGATGGCAGCCAGCGCGGCCGACCAGCGTGCCTTCAGGAACAGGTGGTAGAAATCACGCAGCGTCTGCCGCGGGGCGCCGACGACGATGACGCCCGTTTCGGGCGGGGGAGTGGCCATCGGCGGGTGAGTATCGTCGAAGGGCGGGCCTCCTGGCGATGGCACCGGGGAAGCTACCGTCCCGGGTTACGTATTCCTGCAGACGGCCGGGGCTTCGCGCCCCCGACGCCCCTCGAGGAGATGACTTGCACGCCGCCGAGATGCGACTAAACGCAGGGACCGTGCGCAGAGGGGTGGTGCATCTACGTCCGGCGATGGCCGCCGCGGCCTTCCTCCTGGTCGGCTTCGCCGGGATCCGTCCCAGCGCGGCGATCGAGACGGGCGCTCCGCCGAACCTGCCGCCGCCGCCGCCCCCTCCGCTGACGGCCTCGCCGCCCGGCACCGGCGGTGGCGGTGCGCCCGCGCCGAAGGCCGCGCCCGCCAGGAGCTCGCAGCCTGCGACGGCTCCCGCGACAGTGTCGTCGGCCTCTACCGCGTCCCCCTCGGCCGAGCAGCCGTCGGGCGAGGGACCTCACGCGCTCGACACCCGCTTCTTCGCCGCCGCGCTGCTCGGCTACTCCAGCGACTACCTCGACTTCGGCATCGGTCTGCGCGCGGGCAAAACGCTCGACAACCACCTCTACCTGGGCGGCAGCTTCGTCTACCAGGCGGGCGAGTCCGGCGGCGGCACCGTCGTCACGCCGGTCGGCACGTCGAACTACTCGTGGTCGAGCTCGGCGATCGTGATCGGCCCCGAGGCCGGTTACGACTTCGATCTGAAGTACGTCGTGCTCCGCCCGTACATGGGCCTGGGCCTTGCCGCCTTCACCGGCTCGGCCTCCGGGGGCGGCGCGAGCTACAGCTCC
>DATBQU010000018.1:0-4843 GCA_036560665.1 Polyangiaceae bacterium | reverse complement strand
ACGGCGATGACCGACGAGGAGCGGGAGCTGCTCGGCCGCTGGCTCATGCAGGGCGCGCCGACGCAGTGACGGCGGAGCCGCGCTCAGCTCCCGCGGTAGGTCGAGTATCCGAAGGGGCTGACCAGCAGCGGCACGTGGAAGTGAGCCGCCGCGTCGCGCACGACGAACTCGATGGTCACCTCGCGCCAGAAGGCCTCCACGCCCAGGCCGGCGAAGTAGGCGCCGACGTCGAACGCGACGCGGTAGGCGCCCTCGCGCAGCGTTCCCGGGGCGAGCAGCGTGCGCAGGCGACCGTCGGCGTCGGTGACGCCGTGGCCGACGCGTGACCAGGAGCCCGGCGCCGTCTCCACGTCGAGCCTCACGTGCACGCCCGCGGCGGGGGCGCCCCGCGCCGTGTCGAGGACGTGGGTGGTGACGGGGCTGGTCACGGCGACACCAGCCTGGCCAGGCGCAGATCGGTGATCTTGCGCTGCTCCTCCGCAGCGCGCACCAGCTCGCGCGCGCGATCGCCCTCGAGCCGCTCCCGCGCCAGGGCGAGCATCTCCTCGGCGCTCTTGCCGGTGGCGCACACGACGTAGAGGAACCCGAACTTCGCCTCGTAGGCGTGGTTGGCCTCGGCCAGCCCGTCGAGCGTCGCCCTCCCCGCCTCGGACACGCGGGACTGCTCCTGCGCCGCCCATCCGCGCGCGTCCGCCTTCTTCTCGCCGATGCGCGGGTGCGCGGCGAACGCCTCGAGCCAGTCACGCTCGGTCAGCGCGTCGGCGGCGCGCGCCGCCTCCGCCTTCACCGCGGCGAGGTCCCGGAAGGGGCGCGCCCCGCACATGCGCTTCGCCCACGCCGCCGAGCCGCAGCAGGCCAGCAGCTCGGCGTGCGCCTCGTCGGGGGCCAGGGCGTCGAGGCGCGCCACGCCCCACGCCTCGCGGCCGGCGGCGCTCGGCGCGCCGATCAGCCGCAGCCGGCTGACGCCGCCGTCCGGCCATATCGAGAGACGCGCGAAGCGCGCCGGCGCGTGGGGCGCGAGCTCCCCGTCGAACACGTGACGCGTGTGGGGCAGGAGCCTGGCCCGGGGCAGCACGTCCTGCCAGGGCCCGTCCGCCCAGGTCCCCACCGCGAGCGCCGCGCTCTCCGGCGCGTTGCCCTTGAAGCGCCAGGTGTCGAGCTCCACGCGGTGGATGGTCCCCTCCGCGGCGAGCTTCACCAGCACCCACTCCGGCCCTTCGCGGCGCGTGCGGCGCGTCTCCCAGCCGTCGCTCATGTCGTGCGCACGGCCGGGCATCACCAGGGCGTGACGCGGCCCGAAGAAGGTGTCGCTCGCGGCGACGACGATGCCCCCGTGCTCGACCGCGGCCAGGTCCACGTCCTGCTCGACCCCGGCGCGGCCCAGCCATCGCGGCTCGGGGACGGCGTCGCCGTGGACGCGCAGCCGGGCGACGCCGCCGTCCGGGTGGATGCGCAGCCGGACGTGCGTCGCCCGCCAGCCCCGCTCGATGGGGAACGCGTTGCGCGCGTCGCCGTGCAGCTTGGTGCGCGGCAAGAGCTCGTGCCACGGGGCCGCCTCGAGCGCGTCGAGCGGCGCCTGGCTCGGGGCGCTGCACGCCTCGAGGCTGCACGACTCGGGGAAGTTGCCCTTGAAGTGGCTGGTGTCGACCACGACGCCGCGCACGACGCCGGGGACTCCCAGCCGGACGATGCACCAGTCGTGACCGGGGGTGCGACGGCGCCGCGTCTCCCACCCGTCCATCCACTTGCCGCGATCGGTGTAGCGGCCGGCCACGAACACCGCGGCGTCGGGCTTGAGCAGGTTGTCCTTGTCGGCGAAGAACTCGTCGTTCGCCCACAGGACCGCGCCCCCCAGGCGCTCCGCGGCGAGATCCACGAGCTCGGTGAACTCGATCGCCTCCGACAGCGGCGCGAATACGGACGTCATGCCTTCCCTCGTCGCACGAGGCGGCCCCCGGGCCCGCCCACGTGCGCGCCGGCAGCGTACACCTTCCGGCCCCGCAGATAGGTCGCCTGCACCACGCCGGAGAGCGCGCGACGCGCGTAGGGCGTGAGCTTGTGCCGCTGGTGCAGGGCGGCGGCGTCGACGATCCGCTCCGCCGCGGGGTCCCACGCCACGAGATCGGCGTCGTGCCCGGGGGCGATGCTTCCCTTCTTCCCGGCGAGCCCCACCAGCCGCGCCGGCGCCGCGCACATCCACTCGGCCACCTGTTCGACGCGGAAGTCGCGCGCCGACGCCTCGGTCCAGGTCGCGCTCAGCCCGAGCTCCAGCGACGCGATGCCGCCCCACGCCCGCGAGAAGTCCCCGGAGTCGACGCACTTGAGCGAGGCGGGGGACGGCGAGTGGTCCGTCACCACCTGGGCGACGAGGCCGTCGCGCAGCGCTTGCCAGAGGCGCTCCCGGTTGTGGCGCTCGCGGATGGGCGGCGCGCACTTGTACTCGGTCGCCCCGTCGGGGACGTCCTCCGCGGCGAAGACCAGGTAGTGCGGGCAGGTCTCGGCGCTCACCGGAGCCCCTGCGTCCCGCGCCGTCCGCAGCGCGAGGAGCGCGTCCGCCGACGACAGGTGAACGACGTGCGCGCTCGCGCCCGTCGCGCGGCAGAGCCGGATGACCAGATCGACCGCCTCGTTCTCCGCCTCCCGAGGGCGCGACTCGAGCCAGTGGACGTAGCGGGTGAGCTCGGCCTCGGCGAGGTTGCCCTGACGGCGCAGGGCCGCGTCGATCGGCCCGGCGAGCTCCGCGTGCACGAGCAGCGGCACGCCGGCGCCGGCGAGCAGGGGCATGGCCGCGCGCAGGTCGTCCTCGCCCACGCACGCGAAGTCGTCGACGCCGGAGTGGACGAGGAAGCACTTGAAGGCGACGCACCCCGCCTCGACCAGGGCACGGAGCTCGCCCGCGTTGCCGGGCACCACGCCGCCCGTCAGCGCGACGTCGACCCAGAGCTTGCCCTCCGTCGCCGCGGCCTTGGCCTCGAACGCGGCCAGCGACGTCGTGGGAGGCGAGGCGTTGAGGGGCATGTCGACGATGGTGGTCACGCCCCCCGCGGCGGCGGCGCGCGTCGCCGTGGCGAACCCCTCCCACTCGCTCCGTCCCGGCTCGTTGACGTGGACGTGCGTGTCCACCAGACCCGGCATCAGCACGAGGTCGCCCACGTCGTCCACCGGCGTGCGCGGATCGGCGGGCGGGGCGCCGTGCGCCTCGACCCGCTCGACGACGCCCGCCCGGATGTGGACGCTGGCGGGGCGCATTCCGCCCGGCAGAACGACGCGTCGGCCGCGCACCACGAGATCCACGTCGCAACGGTACCTCACCTTCGGTACGATCACGCGGCCGATGCTGCTGCGACTCCCGACCGTTCGAGCCAAGCTGACCGCGCTGGTCTCCTTGTCGGCGGTGGTGATGCTCGCCGCCCTGCCGGTGCTCTCGTGGCTCCTGCACGTCCAGCTGGTGGACGAGGTGGACGACCGCGTGACCGACGCCGAGAAGGCGTTCCAGACCGAGCTCGACGACGACATCGCCGACATGGTCGTCGCCTCGCGCGTCATCGCCGCCGACGAGGGGACGGCGAGCGCCATCCAGCGCCGCGACGCGCAGCGCGCCATCAAGCTGGGCAAGATCTACAACGACGTCTACTCGAACATCGACGTCCTCGTCGTCGAGGGCAACGGCCACGTGCTGGCGCAGGTCGGCTGCCAGCACCCGCCGCAGCTCGTGGGCGGCATCCCCGAGCTCGTCGACCTGCCGAAGGGCAAGGAGTTCCGGGGCGTCATCGAGCACGGGTGCGAGTCGACCGACGCGCCGCCGGCCTACGTCATCGCCACCCCCATCCCCGGCGGCGGGGGCGTGGTGGTGTGCGATCCGGTCGACGACGACTACCTCAAGAACGCGAGCGCCAAGCTGGGCCTCGAGCTGGCGCTGGCGGTGCTCGACCCCGGCAACGAGCACAAGGTGGTCGGCGCCACGCAGGAGTTCCCCGCGAGCGCGCTCGGCGCCGCGCGGCGCTCGGACACGACCATCATCGAGTCGGGCGGCCGGGCCTGGGCCGTGCAGCGCTTCGAGCCGCGGCAGCTGGAGGGCCGGCTCGGCCACGTGGGGATGCTGGCCGCGCTCGACGTCACCGACATCCACTCCATCGTCCGCCGCAACCTGCTCTACGCGCTCGGCATCCTCGCCGTGGCGGCGGTCATCTCGATGTGGTTCGGCTGGCGCCTGGCGTCGGTCATGTCGCGCGCGCTGCGGCGGGTGAACACGGCGCTCAAGCGCGTCGAGCAGCTCGACTACGTGCACTGCGAGGCGGTGAACACCGGCGACGAGCTGGAAGACCTGGCCAGCGGCTTCAACACCATGGTCGACGGCCTGAAGGACCGCGACAAGCTGCGGACCACCTTCGGCAAGTACATGACGTCGGCGGTGATCGAGCACCTCATGGCCGGCAAGGTGGTGCTGGGCGGCGAGTCGCTCGAGGTCACCATCCTCTTCACCGACATCCGGAGCTTCACCACCCTGAGCGAGAAGATGGACCCGCAGCAGCTGGTGGCGCTGCTCAACGAGTACTTCACGGAGATGGTCGGCATCGTGATGGAGGAGGGCGGCGTCGTCGACAAGTACATCGGCGACGCCATCATGGCGATCTTCGGCGCCCCGGTGCCCAAGCCGGACGACGCGGTGAACGCCGTGCGGGCAGCGGTGCGCATGCGCACCGCCCTGCGCGAGCTCAACACCAAGCTCGAGGCGCGCGGGCTGCAGAGGCTGCGGACGGGGATCGGGATCCACACCGGCACCGTCGTCGCCGGCAACATCGGCAGTGAGAAGCGCATGGAATACACCGTCATCGGCGACGCG
>DATBQU010000017.1:0-5106 GCA_036560665.1 Polyangiaceae bacterium | reverse complement strand
ACGGCGCGAGCTCTATCCCCTGGGCGTCGCGGCGCTGCTGGGCGGCCTGGCCGGGTCGATGCTCCTCCTCCGCACCTCCGACCACACCTTCGTGCTGCTCATCCCCTGGCTGCTGCTCTTCGCCACCATCCTCTTCACGTTCGGCGGCAAGCTCGCGAAGCGGCTCACCGGCGGAGCCCAGGCGCCGCTGGCGCTCGCCGTCGTCGCGCAGCTCGGGATCAGCGTCTACGGCGGGTACTTCGGCGGCGGCATGGGGATCATGATGCTGGCCGTCCTGTCGTTGCTCGGGATGACCCACATCCACCGCATGAACGCCCTCAAGAACGTGCTGGGGGCGCTCATCAACGGCGTGGCGGTGGTGGCCTTCGTGCTGGCCGGCGCGGTGCGATGGGCGCCGGGCGTGGTGATGATCGCGGGCGGCATCACCGGCGGATACGCGGGCGCGGCGCTGGCGAGGCGCGTCGACCCGGGCCACGTCCGCTGGCTCGTCCTCTTCATCGCCTGGGGGATGACCGGGTATTTCTTCGTGAGGACGTATTTCGCTCCCTAGGGTGGAAAGGAGCGCAAGAACCGGGTCTCGCGGGACCGCGTGGAGACGCCTGATCGCGCAGGTCTCGCGGTACCTAGTTCGCGCCATCATCTGCGGGAGGTAGCTTTCATGCGAAGTCCGAAGGTCTTCTTTGCGGTCTCTCTCGGCGTGGCGCTCGCGGCGGCCTGCGGCGGCTCCACCGACAACGGCGCGGGCGGAGGCGACGACGGCGGTTCGAACACCGACGCGTCCACCGGCGGCGACGTGGGCACCGGGAGCGACGGGAACGGCGGCAACGACAGCGCCTCCGGCAACGACACCGGCTCCGGAGGCGGCCCGGTGGCCTGCGGCCAGACGCTGACGTGCTCCGGAGCCACGCCCGACTGCTGCATCCGGGGTGGCGGCGGCGGAGGAGGAGACGGCGGCGGCGGGGGCGACGGCGGCGGCGGCGGTCCGTCGTTCAGCTGCGTCGCCAGCGCGGCCGACTGCCAGGGGGGCGCCACACTCGCCTGCACGGCGTCGAGCTGCGTCAGCCCCGACGTCTGCTGCGGCAGCGGTGGGCAGGGCCAGCCCTTCACCACCGGGTGCTACGGATCGTGCGCCACCGGCAGCTACCAGCTCTGCACCGGGACCGGGCAGGGCAACTGCCCGGCCGGCGATCGCTGCCGCAACGTCGGCGGCGGCATCCGCATTTGCACGCCCGGCGGCTTCGGCGACGGTGGTGGCCCGTTCGACGGCGGCGGACCGCAGCCCGACGGCTCGTCGACCGGCGACGCGGCCGGGGGCGGCTGATCGAGCCGCGAGGCGTCACCTGCCTCCGACGGAGATGGTGATCGCCGTCTTCTTGTCGCTGCCCTCGCTGATCATCAGGGTGAGGTCGTACTGGGCGTTCTGCCAGACGCTCATGTGCGCCTCACCCATGTCCATGTCGCTCGCCACCTTGAAGTCGGCCAGGTTCGCCTTGTAGTAGGCGACGACCTTGTCCTTCGCGTCGCCCGTCTCGAGCGTCAGCGACCAGGCCGGCTTGCCCTGCGGGTTGCTCTGCCTGGAGGCCAGGTCGGTGGTCGCGCCGGGATAGACGGGGACCGACTTCGGGAAGTCGGCCGGGATCTTCGCACCGGCGCCCATGGTGACGGTCCCGGCGTCGTTGACGAGCGTCATCGTCCCTTGCTTGTCGTCGATGGTGACCTGGCCACCGGTCTGCTGCTCGATCGCCTTCTCCTCGGCCTTCTCGCGGGCGCGGTCCGCGGCGCTCTTGCATGCCGTGGTGGAGATCGCGAGCGAGGCGGCGACGACGGCGAGGAGGAGCGCGGAGCGGTGCGGGGCGACCATGGCGGCGCATCATAGCCAGGGCAGCGCGCGGGCGGCGACCTCCTCGCCGATGGCGAGCGAGGCGGTCGCCGCCGGCGAGGGCGCGTTCAGGACGTGGACCATGCGCTCCGCCTCGGCCAGGGCGAAGTCGTCGACCAGCGCGCCGTCGCGCGCGACGGCCTGGGCGCGCACCCCCGCGCCCCCCGGCGACAGATCCGCCGCGGTGATCTCGGGGACGAGGGCCGCGCACGCGCGCGCGAACGCCCCCCGGCTCCACGAGCGCATCTGCTCCCCCAGCCCCGCGCGCCAGTGTTTGCCCGCCATCCTCCAGAAGCCGGGCCAGCGCGCGACGTCCCACGCGTCGCGGGCGCGGAAGCTCGTGCGCGTGTACCCCTCGCGCCGGAGGGCGAGGACGGCGTTGGGCCCGGCCTCGACGCCGCCGCCGATGCGGCGGGTGAAGTGCACGCCGAGGAACGGGAACGCCGGGTCGGGCACGGGGTAGACGAGGTTCTTCACCAGGCCGGCCCGCCCGGGGGCCAGCATCCAGTACTCGCCGCGGAAGGGGACGATGGCCACCTCGACGTCGAGCCCGGCGCGTCGCGCGATGCGGTCGCTCTCCAGGCCCGCGCACGCCACCAGCACGCGCCCCTCGACGTCGCCCGCCGTCGAGGTCACGACCACGCGCTCGCCGCGCCGCTCGACTCCCGTGACCCGCGCCCCGGTGCGCACCTCGGCGCCACGCCGCTCGAGCTCCAGCGCGTACGCGCGCGCCACCTCCTTGTAGTCGACGATCCCGGTCTCCGGGACGTGGAGCGCCGCCACGCCCGCCGCGTGGGGCTCGTGTTCGCGCAGCTCGTGGACGTCGATGCGTCGCAGCCCGGTCAGCCCGTTGGCGCGTCCGCGGCGCTCGAGCTCGTCGAGCCTCGGCACCTCGTCGTCCCGCGTGGCGACGACCACCTTGCCGCAGCGCTCGAAGGGCACGTCGTGCTCCTCGCAGAAGCGTTCGAGCAGCGCCCGCCCGCGCATGCACGTCGTGGCCTTGAGCGAGCCCGGCTTGTAATAGAGCCCCGCGTGGATCACGCCGCTGTTGCGGCCGGTCTGGTGCGCGGCGAGGCGCTCTTCCTTCTCGAGCACGACCAGCGACGCCCCGGGCTTGCGTGCCGTGAGCGCCAGCGCCGTCGCCAGGCCGACGATCCCACCGCCCACCACCACGACGTCGCGCTGCACGGCGCGGATTCCAGCAGCCGCGGGCGCGGGGCGCAACGTTTGCGCCGTACCCCGGCGCGTGATCACCAAATGATCATGAAAGCGTGAGAGTCGGCCGCGCGCCGGCTCCGTCACACTGGCGTACTCGATACCGAGCCCTGTCAGGCTCGAGCCGGGGAGGACCTTGCCATGAATCGTCGTACTGCACGGGTGCACGCGTGGGGGCTGCACGGGGTCGCCCTCGGCGCGGCCGTCGCCTCGCTGGCCATCGTCTGTCCCCCCGACGCTTCGGGGGCCCTTCCCCCGCCGGGCCCGAACTCGGCGCCGCCGGTCAACTGTCCCGCGCCGACCGACGCGCAGTGCGCCGACGCCACCGGCCCCTACGCGCCGGCCAAGAACGCGGCGTGCGCCGCGGCGTGGAAGGACCACTGCGCGGCCGTGAACCAGGCCCAGTTCGACCCGTCGCGCGTCAACGAGCGGCGGCCGTCCCCCACCAAGACGGTGTTCTCCTCGGACCACGCGAACAACAGCATCCACATCGAGAACTACGGCGTCAGCTCCGAGTGGCTGCGCGGCGCTCCGCCGGCCGCGAAGGGCGCCGCGGTCCACGGGACCCTCCCCAGCGGAGTCGCGGTGGCGAACGTCGGCGCCCCGCCCAACCATTTCGCCCACAAGGCGAACGGCCCCAAGACCATCACCGCCAAGCCGGCCATCCCCGTCGCCTCCGCCGCCCTGGTGGCGCAGTCCAAGCAGAACACCTGGATCGCTCGCGAGAACCTGGCCCGCGCCGACGCGGCGCACGTGTGTGCCGGCGCCGTCGACGCATCGACCCGCGTGGGCATGGGCCACCCGCAGGATCTCGTCACCTGCGCCAAGGCCTACCGCCGTCCGCTCAAGGCCAGCCCGCCCGCCATCAGCACCTGCGAGGACTTCGTCTACAACCGCTTCTACGACATCGAGCGGTGGATGGATCGCACCAACGCGTGCGGCCACGACCCGATGTGCCGGGCGACCATCACGCTGGACCCGACCGACGGCATCGCCGGCAAGTGGCTCTCCGGCTCGGACGTGAGCGCGGCCCACGCCAACGACTTGTGGCACTTCCTCGACGCGTTCTACTTCGCCGGCAACCAGCCGCCCGACTGCACGAACCCGCACCTGCCGCCCGACCAGCTGCAGAAATGCGAGATGCTCGCGTCGTTCCCTCCGATGGCCCACATCGTCCCGAACTACCTGGGGCCCATCGGCGGCGCGGGGACTCCGCAGACCTGCATCAAGAGCGACGGGGGCAAGACGCCGTGCGGCTTCTTCGCCAACAGCGCGGCCGGGTACTGGGCGTCGAGGAACCTCTTCTACGACGCGGGCCCCGTGTTCACGCCGACCGTCGTGAACGCCTTCTCCGGTGACGCGACGAAGCTCCAGAGCGTCCAGCGCCTGGTCGCCGCGCTGGCCAAGGGGGCCAACTACTTCTACGTCGGGCAGAAGTTCCACGGGAATTTCCCGGCCGGAGGGCAGACCGTCAACTATCAGGACGAGTGGGCGTTCCAGAACGCGATGCTCGCCGCGACCCGGGGGACGTCGCAGTCGACCTTCCGCGACTACGCCAAGCACAAGGACTTCCTCCGGCAGCGCGAGAACACCTTCGCGATGCTCCTCGCCTCGGCGAAGAGCTCGACCATCAAGTTCGCCATTCCGGCCAGCGCGGTCGACGCGCAGATCCAGGCCGGGTTGCCCGGCGGGTTCTTCGGCCGGGCCGGGGGCACCGGCGCGGCGAGCCGCGTGGTCCGCACCCCCGACAAGCTGCTGCCCGACATGACGGCGGCGTTCCCCAACCGGGAGCTCTCGGCGGCCGCTTCGCCGCGACCCTCGCTCGCCCTCACGCAGAGCCCGCCGACGGACATCGATCGCTTCGCCTGGAACAACGGCGCCAGCCCGCCCCAGATGGACCCCAGCTACCCCTACCCGCGGCTGAAGTGCGCGGTCCCCGATCACTTCGAGAAGGGCTACTCGGCCAAGTCGCTGGCGGTGAACGGAATGCCGGGCGGCTCGATGCCGATGAC
>DATBQU010000016.1:0-2901 GCA_036560665.1 Polyangiaceae bacterium | reverse complement strand
GTGGTGCGCAACGACCTCGATCGCTTCCACCTCGTGCAGGACGTGATCGACCGCGTGCCGAAGCTGGGGACGCGGTTCGCCCTGCTGCGACAGCACATGGCGGACAAGCTGGTCGAGCACCGCGACTACATCTGCGCCCATGGCGACGACCTGCCGGAGGTGCGCGACTGGCGCTGGCGCGCTATGCCCTCGGAGGTTGAGGATCCTCACCATCGAGCTGCTGGGTAGCGGCGATCTGGTCGCGATGGCGCAGTGCATCGCCATCGACGCCGAGGCGTTCCCCTACGCGAGCGCCCAGTTCGGGATGCGCTACGCCTCCTCGCGCGTGTGGGTGGCGCGGGAGGGCCTCGACGCGCCCGTGGCGGGCTTTCTCGCGGCGCGCGTGCGGAGGGAGCTCTTGCACGTGGAGGGAGTCGCCGTCGACCCGGGGGTGAGGCGCCGCGGGCTCGGGCGCGCGCTGGTGCGGGAGATGGTGGAGCACGCGCGCGCTCTCCGGCTGCGTGCGGTCCAGCTGCACGTCTCGGTCACCAACGGCGCGGCCATCGCCCTCTACGAAGCGGAGGGCTTCGTCATCCGCCGCCGCCTCGCCGACTTCTATCCGCGCTCCGCCTTCGGGGAGACGCATGCGCTGGAGATGATGCGGCTTTTCTAGGTCCGCGGCGCCCCGAGGCGCCTTTACGTTACTTCACGCGCCCGGGCCGCACGTTCCGGCGAGCCGTGCGCATCGATCTACCCGAGGAGCGATTGGCCCTCAGGAGGTATCGATGCTCGGGTTCATCATCGGCACGGTCTGTTTGATCGGCCTGGTCAGGGTGCTGCGCCGCGGTCGCGGCTGGCACGGCCGCTTCGGCTACGGCGGCCATGGCTACGGCCACGGCTACGGTCCGACGCGCGGGTCGGGCGGGCCGCGCTGGTTCCTCCGCTCGGCGTTCGAGCGGCTGGAGACGACGCCCGGCCAGGAGAAGGCGATCATGGCGGCGCTCGACGAGCTCCGCGAGAACCGCAGGGTGGTCCGTGACGAGGCGGTGCAGACGCGCGCCGACTTCGCGCGCGCCGTCTCGAGCGGCCTGGTCGACGACTCCACGCTGGAGGAGACCTTCGCCCGTCACGATCGGCTGCTGGCGCAGCTGCGCGTCTCCTTCGTCGAGGCGGTGAAGAAGATCACCGAGGCGCTCGACGAGCGGCAGCGCAAGCAGGTCGCCGACCTGCTCGAAGGAGGTCTGTTCAACGGCGGGCGCTGGGGCGGCGGCCCCTACCGCGGCGGGATGTGGGCCTAGGCCCGGAACGGAGACAGGACCATGAGACGCAAGATCGTCATCGCGCTGCTCGCCCTCGGCACCATCGGGGGCTTCGGCTCGGGCATCGCCCACGCCGTCCACCATCACCACGCGGAGTGCGCCGGCTGGCATCACGAGTGAACGTCGACCACCACGTCGAGACGCCGGGGAGCGATCCCCGGCGTTCTCGTCGTTGGTGCGGCCCGAGATCGAGCGCTCCTATCTCTTCCGGTCGCGGACCAGCTGGTAGCCGCCGAACGCGGCGAGCGCGGCCCCGGCGATGACGAGCCACATCGGGCTGTTGGTACCGAGCAGCGCGAAGCGCCCGCTGGCGCCGGCGATGATGGCGATGACGCCGAAACCGATGTTCCACACCCCGGCTTTCATGGCAGGTAGCTTACCCCATGCGTCGCGTGCTCGCCCTGGTGGCCATGACGTCGGCGTGCGCGCCGTCGGTGCCGCCCGAGCACTGGACGTGCGACTTCGACGCCAGCGTCGCGCGTCCGCTGGCGGACCCCGACGCCGCCGCGGACGAGACCGGAGCGCTGCCTGCGGGGGAGTGCGCCACGACCTGTGGGCCGCCCGTCTCCTCCTGCGCGCTCACGGTGCTCGACGGCGGTCGCCCGGGCGCCATCTGCCCGGTCTGCACGTTCTAGCCAGGCCGACCAGGCTAGCCAGGGAGCTGGTCACGCTACGGCTTGCGCCGCACGAGGAGGACGATGACCGCCGCCGCAATCGCCAGCGGAATCAGGCCGATCGCCGCGAGCACCACCAGCTCGCTCACGCCGACGTTGCCCATGCCCGGGAAGCCTACCACCCGCACGGCGCGGGTGTGCCGGCGTGGGAGTCATCGCGCGGGCGCCGCCGCGTCGCTCGCGATTGTCCCTTCCGGTCGCGCTCGAAGGGTGGTCTCTTCCCGCGCACCCGACCATGCACCACCCGGCGGACGTTCTCGACGACGACGGCCCCTCCTCCGAAGTGCGCGCCATCCAGCCCCGCGCGCGGCGCCTGGTCGTGGACACCGGCCTCCGCGGCCCGGCGGCCGAGGCGGCCTGGGTGACGGTGAGCGGCGCCGACGAGGTCGTGTACTTCGAGGGTTCTCCGAGCGCCGACGGGTGCGTCGAGGTCTCGTTCGACGCGGCGCCGCGCCTCGACCGCGCGCGCGTGATGCTCGAGACGGCGAGGCTGCACCGCCAGAAGGAGATCACGCTGGTCGACGGCTGGAACGCGTACGCGTTCGCCTGAAGGCGCCACGGGCACACACCGGGCGAAGGGGGCGATGGTCGATACGGCGCTGGCGCGCCGGCCCGTCGTGCGATATGTCGTGTAACGATACATCCCATGACCCAGAAGCGCGACGTCACTGCCGCCGACTACCTTGCTCTCGCCGAGCTTCGCTACCGCATCCGATGCTTCCTCGCCTTCAGCGAGGCCGCCGCGCGCGAGGCCGACATCGAGCCGCAACAGCACCAGCTCCTGCTCGTGCTCAAGGGCCTGCGGCCCCCGGAGCGCCCGACGGTCCGCGCGGTCGCCGAGCGTCTGCTCATCCAGCACAACAGCGCCGTCGAGCTGGCGCTGTTGTGCTGGATGAGCAGTCGCTCGGCCCCCGGAGCGCCCGACGGTC
>DATBQU010000015.1:0-3777 GCA_036560665.1 Polyangiaceae bacterium | reverse complement strand
CATTCGCGCCGTCAGCCGCGGGCACGACGACGAGCAGCGCGTGAAGACGAAGTCGACCACGGTGACGTGCCCGAGCATCGACCCGGTGGTGTAGGGGGCGCCGCGCTCGTCGACGAGGTGGAAGCCCGGGATCTGGCCGAGGACGGGCAGGGGTGGGCGGGGGCGCATCGATCGCGCCACGAGCGCGAGCGCGACCGCCGCCGCCAGCGCGCCTGCCGTGACCACCAGCCGCCGCACCCGGGCCATGGCTCAGGCGCGATCGAGCAGGAGCGCGATCAGCAAGAGGCAGAGGTAGGGGATCGAGTAAGCGAAGACGCCCTTGGCCCAGCGCGCCACGTCGAACCGCCCGCCGACGCGCAGCCCGCGGAACGCCAGGGCCAGGAAGCCCGCGCCGAGCGCCGTCGCCACGCCGAGGTAGACGCGCCCCGCCAGGCCGAAGGGAACGAAGAGGAGCGAGGTGGCCACGAGGAGGACGGTGTAGAGCGCCACGGTGTGGCGCGCGGCGCGCTCGCCGTGCTGCACGCTCACCACCTGGAGGCCCGCGCGCGCGTAGTCCGGTGCGCGGAAGATGGTGATGGCGGCGAAGTGCGGTACCTGCCAGAGGAAGAGGACGCCGAAGAGCAGCAGCCCGCCCAGCCCTACCGTGCCCGTCGCGGTGGACCACCCGAGCAGCGGCGGGATGGCGCCCGGCACCGCGCCGACGAGGAGCGCAAGAGAGGTGTGGCGCTTGAGGGGGGTGTACACGGCGACGTAGCTGACG
Organism: Polyangiaceae bacterium; assembly: GCA_036560665.1. Taxonomy (GTDB): domain Bacteria; phylum Myxococcota_A; class Polyangia; order Polyangiales; family Polyangiaceae; genus Palsa-1150. The sequence goes on along the minus strand of DATBQU010000015.1, from coordinate 3,017 downwards.
AGCGCCACCATGCCGAGCAAGCCGGTGGCGAGGTTGACCAGGAAGAGCATCGGCGCTGCGACGGCGGCCAGCCCCAGGCCGAAGGCAAGCGCCACGTCGGGCGACATGCGGCCGGCGGGCAGCGGGCGGTTGCGCGTACGGGCCATCAGCCCGTCGACGTCGCGCTCCCACCACATGTTGAGCGCGTTGGCCGAGCCGACGATGAGGGCGGTGCCGAGGAGCGAGAGGAGCAGCGGGCGGGGCGCGACGCGGCCGGGCGCGAGGACCAACCCGGCGGCGCCGGTGAGCAGGACCAGCGAGGTGATCCGCGGCTTGGTGAGCGCGACCAGGTCCCGCGCGAACGGCACGACGCGGGAACGCGGGCGCACCTCGGCCCGCGTTTCGACGTAGAGCTCGCTGTTGGCCACGCTCGCAGATCCTCGGCTGGGGGGGCCTGTCATGTAGAGCGCGGCGACCGGGTTGGCAAGCCGGACAGTCGAGGGTAGGACCGGGGGGCCGATGCGTCGCGCGGGGGTGATCCTGGGGATCCTGACGGCTTGCCGGTCGGGGGAGACCGGGACGGGGTCCGCGACTGCGACTGCGACTGCGACCGCGACCGCGACCGCGACCGCGACCGCGACCGCGACTGCGACCGCGACCGGGTCCGTGACCGCGACCGGGTCCGCGCCCGCGTACCTGGCGCGTCCCGTCATCGACGGGCACGCGATCGAGGTGCGGCTGACGTATGCGGGGAAGCCGCACGCCGCGTGGAGCATCCCCGGCACCTACGCCACCCACTGCGGCGCCGCGACCGAGGTGCCCGATCCGTCGCTCGAGGTGGACGCGAAGGGAGCCGTCACCGGCGCCGTGGTGTGGCTCGACGACGTGCACGAGGGCGAGCCGCTGCCCGTGGGCGACGCGGTGCAGGACGAGAAGGGGTGCGCCTTCCTCCCGCACGTCCTGGCCATGCCCGCCGGCGCGAGGCTGCACCTCACCAACGGCGACCCGGGCAATCACGCGGTGCGGCTCGATGTGGACGCCGAGAGCGTGGTGAAGATGCTTCCACCGGGCGGCGCCGACACCATCGCCACCCGCGGCGTGTGGGCCGGGCACGTCGGGCGGGTCACCTGCCCCATCCACCCCTGGATGCTGGCGTGGGTGCACTTCTTCGATCATCCCTACTTCGCGGTCACGCGAGGCGGGGTGGCGCGGCTCGAGAAGGTGCCGCCGGGGACGTGGCACGTGTCGGTGTGGCACGAGGCGCTCGACGCCAAGAAGGGGGACACGGTGACCGAGGGCGAGCCGCTGCGCGCGCGGCTCGAAGTGAAGGTGAGCGACCGCGACGTGGTGCGCTCTCTCACGCTGCGCGACGACGGGTCGATCCGCTAGGCGCGGCGCTCGGGGGGTGGCGCGTCCTCCGCCAGCTTGCGGTTGCGGTCGTCGATGAGGGTGCGCCACATGGCGCGCTCGTCGGCGCGGGCGAGCACCGCCCACTGCGCCGCGGCGACGGCGCAGAGGGCGCGCAGCGGGGCGTCGAAGGCGCCGCGCGAGACGAGCGCGAGGGCCACCGTGGCCACCACCACCGCCACCTGTCTCGGCTGCGATGCGGAGACGAGCGCGAGCAGCAGCGAGGCCGGCACCAGGAACGTCGCCACCGCGTCGAGGCCGTAGGGCGGAGGCACTCCCGGCGCGTCGGCGAGCGCCGTGTGCAGCATGGACTGCCAGGGCGCTGCCTCCGAGTGAACGCCGCGCGCGACCCCCCAGGTGACGGCGAAGGCGGCGACGAGCGCGAGCGTCGAGCCGACCTGGCCGGCGAGCTTGCTGCGCGTGCCCAGCCACGTCACCGCCACGAGCTGCCCCATCGCCTCGAAGACCACCCCCGCAGTCGCCAGGCCGCGGCTCACCCCGTAGAGCTGGACGCTCGCGCGGTCGCTCGCCTGCATCGCCAGCTCCCACGCGGCGAGACGCGCCACCGCGGCGAAGCCGAAGGCGACCAGGACGGCCGCGACCGCGCGGGTGTGCGGCGCGCGCGCCGACGCGTACGCCCCGGCAAAAACGGTGACCGCGGTGGTGGCGGCCGTGTACACGGCGATGTCCGTGTGCCGGTCGCGAAGGACCATGCCGACCATGACGATGGCGACGGCGCCGGTTCCACCGCCGACCAGCGCGAAGCGCGCCACCGACTCGACGCCCTGCTCGCGCACGAGCTCGACCGCTCCCCAGAAGATGAGCCCCAGCAGCGCGATCAGGAGGAAGACCGCGACCGTCCCCGACGCGCCGTCCACCCAGTTGACCACGCGTTCGCTCGCGTTCCCGTGGATGCCCGGCGCGACGATGACGCCCAGCGCGCCCGCCGCGAACGCCGCCAGCGCCGCCGTACGCAGGAGCCAGCCCGCGGCGAGCCCGGGCGACGACGGCGGCACGCGCGACCGCGACGCCGGCTGCGCGCGATGGTCCTCGGGCGGCGGGGCGTCCTCCCGCGTGACGTCAGCCGTGCTCATGCTCGGGCCGCGCAGCCTAGCGCATCACGTGCCGCGCCGCGCGACGGCGGGCAGCAGGTCCGGCGGCAGCGCCCCCTCGCGCGCGTCGTTCGGACTCCCCGGTGGCGCCCCTCGCTCCTGCGTCGGGCTCCTCGGGCCGGGCTGCGCGGGCGGCTGCGTGGGCTCGACGTTGCCGGGCGCCGGCGTGTTGAGGATGAAGGGCCGCGCGCCCATGGTCGAGCACGCGTAGATCTCGTCGCGGTGGAACTCCCAGTGCAGGTACACGTTGCCGTCGGGTGACACGATCGCCGTCGGCGCCGGGCCGAAGGGCTGCGCGCGATCGACCGCGTCGAGCGCCGCGATGTCGAAGGCGGTGATGCCGCTGGTCTTCACGATGCCCATCTTCTTCAGGTGGCCGTCCTTGGTCAGGACGATCTCGAGGCGCGTGACCAGGTTCTTCTCGTTCATCGGGTGACTCGGCGGCAGCCCGTCGAGCGACTCCAGGAACGAGTCGGCGAAGATGGGGTGGATGCGGTTGTGCATCCCGTTGAGGTACGA
>DATBQU010000014.1:0-37527 GCA_036560665.1 Polyangiaceae bacterium | reverse complement strand
GGGTGCGATTGGGCCGACTCCAGTATCCTCTGCAGCGCCTACTGCCCCGAAGCTGGCGCAGGCAACTCAGGCGCCACTCTCGACGCGCACGCGGACGCCGACGGCACGACAGACTGACGACTCGCTCGGGCTTTCGATCGTGCCGCCGTGCTCGGTCGCGTCAAGGTCGCTTCGCGCCGCCGCCGAGGAGGCGGCGGTGCTGCGCGGCCTGGCGGCCGCTACGCAACCTTGACTCGACCTCCGCTCGGCGGCGTGCGGGCTTCGCCTCGCGAGCGCGGGGCGAAAGGGAGATGAACATGTTGCGCATCTATTCGACGGTGATGCAGGTGCTGGGGATGCTGCGGCCGGTGGTGGCGCAGATCGAGGCGCACGACAGGGATCTGGCGAGGCAGCTGAGGCGGGCGTCGACGAGCGTCGCTCTGAACGTGAGCGAGGGGAGCGGGTCCAGCGGCGGGACGCGCACGGAGCGGTACCGTAACGCCCTCGGGTCGGCGCGGGAGACGGGGGCGTGCATCGATGCCGCGATGGCGCTCGGGTATGTCGATGCGGTCGACGCGGGGCTGCTCGATGCGCTCGACAAGGTGCGGGCGACGCTGGTGAAGATCGTGCGGTAGGGGAGCGCGCCCATCGCCGCTCTGGTCTTGCCAGGGCGGTGGTGGGCGCCACATTCTCCCGCGCCCGCGCCCGCGACCGCGACCGCGACCGCGCCCGCGCTACTCGCCGTCCATCGGCGACGGCATGGGCAGCAGCGGCGCGACGACCTTGGGCGACGCGGCGACCTCGCGCACCCGCGCAGACGCCGGGCGCTCCCAGCGCGCGATCTGCGACCTGGACATGTCGATGATGCCGAGCCAGCCGAAGACGCGGATGGCCTGGTAGGCCGGGTCGATCTCGAACCAGCGCACGGCGAAGTTCGGCGACTGGCCCCACTTGTGGTGGTTGTTCTGGAAGAGCTCGCCCATGGTCAGGACGTCGAACACCAGCGTGTTCTTGGAGCTGTCGTCGCTGTCGTAGTTCCGGTAGCCCGACTTGTGGCCGAACCAGTTGACGATGGCGCCGTGGATGGGCCCCATGAACCAGTGGATGGGCGCGAGGAAGACCAGCCACCAGTAGGGCGCGAAGGCGAGGTAGAAGAGCGTGTAGAGCGTGCCCCAGGCGATGGAGACCGGCCAGTTGGACAGCGTCTCGTCGAAGATCTTCCACTCCGGGTAGCCGCCCTCGAACCTGGGGTCGACCTCGAAGCCGGGGCGCCGCGTGCGGATGCCCTCGTAGATGACCTTGGTGCGCCACATCATCCGGAAGAAGTTCGGCTGCTGCACCGGCGAGTGCGGGTCCTTCGGCGTGTCGCTGTACGCGTGGTGCATGCGGTGCATGATCGCGTACGCGCGCGGGCTGAGGTAGCTGGCGCCGCCCACCAGCCAGGACAGGAAGTGGAAGACGCGCTCCCAGCCCTTGCTCATGGTGAACTGGCGGTGCGCGCCGTAGCGATGGTGGAAGAAGCTCTGGAAGAACACCGAGAGCTGCCAGTGGAGGATGAAGAACAGGACGATGGCGACCACGTCTTTTAGGTAGGTGAGCCGCGCTCCCACCGCCGCCACGATTCGGTCATCCGGCCGGGACGATTGTCACGAATCGGTCAGGTCGTCGCCGCCCGGGTGCGTAAGGATCGACGCGACGCGCGCCCGCTCGCGCTCGAGCCAGGGGGCCAGGGCGCCGCGCAGCCGCCGGTCGGCCACCCAGTGGGCGGAGCGGGTCAGGGTGGGGACGAAGCCGCGCGCGCGCTTGTGCTCGCCCCCCGCGCCCGGCTCGAAGACGTCGAGCCCCTGCTCGAGGCAGTGCCGGATGCCGGCGTAGTAGCAGACGACGAAGTGCAGGTACGGCACCTCGACGCGCGCCCCCCAGTAGCGGCCGTACAGGCGCGTGCCCCGCGCCACGTTGAACGCGCCGGCCAGGGGCTCGCCCGTCTTGCCGTCGCGGGCGACGACCCAGGCCAGGCGGTCGCGGAAGCGCTCGACCACCGCGTCGAAGAAGGCGGCGTTGAGGTAGAAGCGCCCCCACATGCCGTGGTTTTCCACGGTCGACCGGTAGAAGCCGTGCATCGTCCGCGCGAGCTCGCGGGTGTGCGCCTCCGGCGGCAGCGTCTCCACCACGATCCCGCGCTCGCTCACGCCGCGCAGCTCGCGCTTGATCTGGTTGCGCTGCTTGGAGGTGAAGCGCCCCAGGTACTCGTCGAAGGTGCGCGCCCCCTGGCGGAACCAGTGGAACTGGAAGCTGTCGCGGCGCAGGTACCCGGCCTCGGTCCACGCGCGCGCCTCGTCCTCGCGCGGGAAGAGGACGTGCACGCTCGACGCGTCGATCTGCTTGCACCACTCGCGCGCCGCGCCTGCCACGAGCTGCGTGGCCCGCGCGCGGTCCTCGCCCGGCGACACCAGCACGCGATCGCCGGTGGCCGGCGTGAAGGGCACCGCCACGACGACCTTGGGGTAGTAGGCGAGCCCCATGCGGTGCGCGGCCTCGGCCCAGCTCCAGTCGAAGATGAACTCGCCCTCGCTGTTGCCCTTCACGTACGAGGGCGCGACGGCCACCATCGCGTCGCCGCGCCACAGGGACAGGTGGGCCGGCATCCAGCCGGTGTCCGGCCCGACGCAGCCCGTCTCCTCCAGCATGTCGAGCCACGCCCACTCCATGAAGGGCGAGCTGTCCGGGCCGAGCAGGGCGTCCCAGGTCTGGCGCGGGACTTCCTTCACGCCCTCGAGGACGCGCAGCGTGTACGTCTCGTCCGCGTCGGTCTTCCGCGCGCTCACGAGGGGAGCTGGGGGTCTTCCCGCACGAGCACGAACCAGGCGTCCATCCAGCCGTGCTTCTTCCTGGCGCGGCCGATGGTGACGTGCGACGAGATGCCGCGCATGACGTCGATCATCCCGTAGTAGACGAAGCGCCCCAGGCGCTGCGAGTTGGGGACGATCTCCGGCCAGCCCTCGGGCTTCTCGTGGGGGAGCATGGTGTAGTCGATGTCGACCTCGCCGGCCTCGGTGGAGGGGTGGGCGACGTAGTATCCCGGGCCGGTGAAGACGGCGTTCGACTGGTAGTTGAAGCCCACCAGCATGTCCTTGGAGTCGGGGTCCCGGGGCCGGGCGAAGCGCTTCTGGAAGTGGGTGAACGAGGGCAGCGAGTTCTTGCCGTGGTGGATGACCTCGATGGCGGGCCCGACCGACGGGGGCACGAAGTCGTCGAGGGTGACGGGCTGGAAGCCCTTGGTGGCCTCCCACAGCGTCATCATGTTCTCGCGGGTCCACTGGCGGACGGCCCACACGCGGCCGGGGTGCCCCAGCTCGTCGAGGTCTTTCTTGAGACGCGGAAGATCCAGGTGGGTCTCGATGAGGTTCTTGAGCTCCATGAGCGTGGCCCTGAATATGAGGCGGGAACCGCGCGAGGGAAAGGGGAGACGATGAGGCGAGGCCACCTTCCGTTCCCTTTCTTCGTGATGGTGACGCTGGCCGCCGCGCTCGGCGCGCTGGCCTCGTGCGACGAGGGCGGGACGCAGCTGCCGCGGCCCCCGACGGCGCAGACCTTCGATCTGGGCGACGGCGTGGTGGCGACGCTGGGGAGCGACGGGAGCTTCGCCATCGTCAGCCAGGGCACGACGCTGGTGGCCACCGCGCCGGGGGTGCCGCTGCTGTCGCGCACGAGCGATCCGGACAACCCGGACGCCTGGCACGATCCCACCAAGGCGCACGACGATCTGACGGCGCTGCCCATCGACGCCACCACCGTCACCGGCACGGCGATGGGAGACGCGTCGAGCACCAAGGCGCTGCGTCTGGTGGTGCCCGCGCAGCCGGGCGACACGGCGCTGATGTCGCTCACGCTGGCCGACGACGGCAGCTTCGTCACCGGCCTGGGCGAGCAGTTCGACCACGTCTCGGCGCGCGGCCGCGTCACGCCCATGCACCTCACGCTGGGCAGCCCCTGGGAGTCGGACACCAACGAGGCCCACGTGCCGGTGCCGTTCCTCGTGTCGTCGCGCGGGTGGGGCCTCTTCGTGGCGACGCGCGAGGCGGGGGCCTTCGACGTGGGTGTCACCGATCCGGCGCTGGCGCGGGCGACCTTCGAGGGGCGCGCCCTCGACGTCACCTTCTTCGTCGATCCCGATCCGCTGGCGGTGGTGGCCCGCTTCAACCGCCTGGCGGGGCTGCCGCGGCCGCTGCCGCGCTGGGCGCTGTCGCCGATTCACTGGCGGCACTGGGCCGGCGACGCGGACGTGCTCGACATCGCCGCGCAGTACCGCACGCGCCACATCCCCTCCAGCGCGCTGTGGTTCGACGACGGGTGGCAGACCGGCCTGAACACGTTCGTCATCTCGCCGTCGGTCTTCGCCGCCGCGACCTCCACCATGAGCCAGCTGCAGGCCCTCGGCTACCGCGTGCTGGCCTGGACGACGCCGTACCTCGAGCAGCCGCACGGCGCGCCGGCGGACGAGGCGCAGCAGCTCTACCAGCAGGCGGCGGCGAACAAGTGGTTCGTCCTCGACGGGCAGGGCCGGACCTACGTCTCGCCGGCGACGCCGGTGAAGGGCGGGGCCGGGATCGTCGACTTCACCAGCGCCGGGGCGAACGCCTTCTGGGAGTCGCTGGTGGGGCGGGCCACGGCCGCGGGCATCCACGGCTTCAAGTGCGACTACGGCGAGGAGCTCATCCCCAACCTGCTCAACGCCCGCGACGACGTGCTCTTCTCCGACGGGACGACGGCGCGCACCGCCCGGCTCTACCCGATCCAGGAGCACGCCACCTACCACGCGGCGCTCGACCAGGCCTTCCCCGGCGACGGCGTGCTCATCGTGCGCGCGTCGTCGTGGGGCGGGGCGGCGCAGGCCGACATCATCTGGCCGGGGGATCTGGAGGCCGGGTTCGAGCACCAGGGCGATCCGCTGCCGCCGCCCGCCAGCGGGCGCGCGGTGGGCGGGTTGCCGGCGGTGGTGGTGGCGGCGCAGACGCTGTCCACGAGCGGCTTTCCGGCCTTCGGCTCGGACACGGCGGGGTACCGCGGCGAGCCCACGCGCGAGTCGATGCTGCGCTGGATGGAGCACACGGCGCTGACGGTGATCATGCAGGTGTACGAGGACGGCAACCAGCGCCTGCCGTGGGCCATCGACGAGGCCGCGGGCGCCGAGTACGCGGCGATGGCGGAGCTCCACCAGCAGCTCGAGCCGTACAACGCGGTGCTCATGCGCCAGGCGCAGCGGGCCGGCGCGCCGCCCATCCGCCCGCTGCCGCTGGCCTTCCCGCAGGACGACGCCGCCCCCGCCCACGCCGACGACGAGTACCTGCTGGGCCCGGACCTGCTGGTGGCGCCCGTCGTCGCCGCCGGCGCCGGCAACCGCAGCGTCCACCTGCCTCCCGGAGCGTGGGTGCACTGGTGGAGCGACCAGCTCTTCGTGGGGCCGGCGGAGGTGACCGTCGACGCGCCGCTCGGCAGCCCGCCGCTGTTCGCGCGCGCGGGAGGACTGGTGCCGATGCTGCCGTCCGGGATCGACACGCTGGTCGACGCCACCGCGCCCGGGGTGGTCACGCTGGCGTCGCGGGCGTCCGAGCTCGAGGCGCGCGCCTGGGCGCGGGGCGCGTCGAGCGTGGTGGTCGACGACGGCTCGGAGATCGACGTCGCCGACGACGCGAGCGGTGTGACGGTCACGTGGAAGCCGGGGAGCGCGGCGCGCGACCTGACCGTCGACGTCGACACGCGCGCGCGCACGGGGGCGACCGGCGCCGCGTCGACCGTGGACACGCTGTCCGGCGCGGCGCTGGCGGCCGTGGCCGACGAGGCGGCGGTGCGGGGAGCGCCCGGCGCGGCCTGGGCCGTCGACGCCGGGCGAGGCCACGTGTGGCTGCGCTTCGCGGGCGCGGGGAGCGCGCGGGCGCACTAGACCGCACGCGGGGTTGGCGGGGGAGCCCCCGCAGGGCATCCTGGGGGCGAGGGGATGATCGTCTCGGGCCGAACCACCGCCGTCCCGTCGCTCCACGCGAGCCTGGCGACGGTGGCCTTGCTGCACTCGTCCTTCCGGCTCCACGTCGTGCGCAACCGCAACGTGGTGTCCGAGGACCGGCTGTCCTTGCGCGCGTTCGACCGCAAGGGCCACCTCGGGCGACCCGTGCTCACGGTGGTCCTCGAGGGGCGGGCCCGGATCGAGTGCGAAGGGGCGGAGCGCTGGCTGGAGGCGGGCGACGTCTCGCTCTTGCACCACAAGGACGCGGTGGTGATGCGCCAGGACGGGGAGAGCTTCGAGAGCCTCGCCATCGAGTGGGAGCCGGGGACGCTCGGCGCGCGCCCGACGGGGTGGCAGACCGGGCGCCTGCCCGCGCCGGTGTTCGAGCGCCTGCGCGCGCTGGCGGGGACGGTGGGGACGAGCGATGTGCGGCGCGAGGCGTCGCGCTTCGCCGCGATCGTGGGGCTGCTGCGGGGCAGCGGCGCGCCTTTCGACTCCGTCGACGCGGGGATGCTGGTCGAGCCCCCCCTCCAGCACATGGCGGCGGTCGCGCGCGCCCTGGACGCCACGCTGAGCGATCTGGCCGCGCAGCCGATGATGGTCGACCTGCACCGCGCGCTGGGGGTGACGCCCAGGCACATGCAGCGGCTGGTGACGGCCTTCCACGAGCACTACGGCTTCAACGCCACGACGTGGCGGGACGCCCTGAACCGGCGCCGCCTGCTGCTGGGCGTGGCCATGATGACCGCCCCGGGGGCGACGACGGAGCGCACGGCGCTGGCCATGGGGTACGGCTCGGCGACGGCGTTCTGCCGCGCCCTGGCCCAGGCCGGGCTGCCCTCTCCGTCCGCCGTTCCCGGCGTCGTGCGCGGGCTTCTCTGACCCGCGCGGGGTCGATGTCCGAAAGTGTCAAGCCGGAGCCCCGGTCGGCCGTCGTCTAATCGACGATTCGCACCCGGAGGTCCTGGACCATGAGGAAGATCGTCAGCATCAAAGCCGCTGGATGGGCCGCCGTCGTGGCCGTCTGCGCCCTGTTCGCGTGCAGCAGCAGCAGCAACGGCAACGGGAACAACGGCAACGGCAGCTTTCCCTTCAGCGGTCCGTCGTGCCAGGGAGGGACCGCGCCGGGAGGGGGTAGCAACCAGGCGTGCAGCAGCTGCGTGCAGAGCAACTGCTCGAGCCAGACGGGGTGCGTCTCGTCGGCGTGCAACGCGTACTACACCTGCTTCTGCGCCTGCGCGCAGGGCGACACCGCCTGCTACCAGGGGTGCGGGTCCAAGAACGACGCCACCTGCCAGAGCTGCACCAGCGGCATCTCGTCGTGCGAGCAGCAGCACTGCGCCAGCGAATGCGGGATCAGCGGCGGGGACGGGGGCGGCGGCAACGACGGCAACACCGGGTTCGACACCGGCGGGGGAACGCCGACCGGGACGTGCGCCACGCTCGCCACGTGCTGCGCGTCGATCACCAACTCGAGCGAGCAGCAGGGGTGCACCGCGGTCGCCAACCTGAACAACCAGTCGGCCTGCACGCAGACGCTGGCCGGCCTGCAGGACGCCGGCATCTGCCACTAGGACGAGGGGCGACGTCGTCGCCGCGTCGTCGCGCCCAGCGCGAGGGCCGTGGCGACGGCGACGGCAGACCACGGTGGCGACGGCGGCCCACCGGCGGCGCATCCGCCTCCCGCGGCGGTTGCAGCGCCGGCGGGGCCGTTGCCCGCTTCCGTGCCGGCCTGCGCGTCCGCGCCTGCGTCGTCGGCCGCAGGCACGGCGCCGACGCAGGCGCCCGCGCGGCACACCGAGTCCCCGCCGCAGTCGCCGTCGGTCGCGCAGGGGTCGGGCCCGCTGGCGCAGGCGTCGTTCGACACGCACTGCAGGTCGCCGCTCGTGGTCGTGGGCAGACAGCGGAAGCGAGGACCGCAGTCGGCGTCGCCCGCGCAGGCGCGGCCGCACACGCGCCCGGCGGTGGCGCCGCCGCCGACGTCGATGCACCGCGCGTCGTCCCCGGAGCCGGCGCACGCGCCGACCACGCGGGCGCAGGGAGCGCACGTCTCGCCCCGCGCACCGTCGCGCTCGCAGTACCGTGCGACGCAGGCGAACCCGGCGGGGCAGGCGGGCCCCCCCTCGCAGCCCGCGGCGCCCGTCCCGGGGTAGACCGCGCACACGCCGTCGCGGTCGTCCTGCTCGAGCGAGCGCGCGGCGATGCCGGCGGACACCGAGGCGTCCATGGTCGCCCCCGGGACGCTCGAGTGGCCCAGCCCGAGGGCGTGCCCGAGCTCGTGCGTGAGCACGCTGCGCGCGTCGACGGTGGCGCCGTGGCCGTCGAGCGACCACGTGTAGTCCGCGCCGTTCAGGTGCACGTCCGCGTCGTGGTAGCGGCCCGCCGCGTCGACGTGCAGCACCGTCTGGCCGACCACGCCGGCGACGAGCGCCGCCGGCCAGGCGCTGTCGTGCCAGAAGACGCCGTTGATCCCGTCGTCGCCCGGCGTCAGCCCCGGCGTGGTGCCGGCGAACGTCGAGCGCCACGCCGTGCACGCCGGCAGCGTCCACGCGCGCAGCGCGACGTCCACCTCCGCGGCGGCGTCCGCCGCGGCCAGGTCGCGGCTCGCGGTCCCGCCGGCGCCGAGGGCCAGCGTGAAAGGGACGGGGAGGGCGGAGGGGTCCCACGGCCCGGCAGGGCTGTTGGGGGTCCAGGCATGCCCGCCGCTCGCGGGGAGCGCGGCCTCCTGCGCGAGGTCCAGGCGCACCACCTGCCCCACCTCGGGCACGACGCGCCCGGCGATGCGGACGGCGCCGCCGTGCCTGCCGGGGCCTCCGACGATGCGGACCACTCGAACGCGTCCGTCGGGCAAGGCCAGCTCCGCCGTGGTCACCGGCTCCGCGCCGAGGCCGGGCTCGTCGTACGAGACGTCGGCGCGAACGACGAGCGCGTGGGCGTCCAGGGGGGGCGGCGGCCCGTGCATCGCCGTCGATCGTAGCGCGATTGATTGACACACCGCGCGATGACACTACGGTTTGCCCAAGTTGACCGACGTCGTCACCCGCTATGCCGAAGCCGACGTGCCGAGCGAGTACGGCGTCCTCCACACCGTCGTCTACCGGGTCGGCGAGGGGACGCCGCCCGAGGAGCACGTCGCGCTGGTCGTGGGCGACGTCGCCTCGGGCGAGGCGCCGGTGCTCGCCCGCGTCCACTCCGAGTGCTGGACGGGCGAGGTGATGCGCTCGCAGAAGTGCGATTGCCGCGACCAGCTCGACCAGTCGCTGCGCGCCGTGGCCGCGGCCGGGCGCGGGGTGGTCGTGTACCTGCGGCAGGAGGGGCGGGGCATCGGCCTGGGCAACAAGGTGCGCGCCTACGCGCTGCAGCAGGAGGGGGTCGACACGGTCGACGCCAACCGCATCCTGGGCTTCGCCGACGACGCGCGCCGCTACGACGTCGCCGCCGCCATCCTGCGCGACCTCGGCGTCCGGCGCGTCGCGCTGATGACCAACAACCCGGGCAAGGTGCAGGGCCTGGAGGGCGGCGGGATCGAGGTCGCCGAGCGCGTCGCCATCAAGGCCGAGCCCAACCTGCACAACGCGGAGTACCTCGCCGTGAAGGCGAGCAAGATGGGGCACGCGCTGTAAGGGCGTATCCTGTGTGCCATGGGTGGGGTCGTACGCGCCGTGGCGCTGGCCGCCGGAGTGCTCCTCGTGGCCGGGTGCGGGCTCGGCGTGACCGGGCTGGGCGCGGACGTCGACGCCTCGGGCGATGACGCGGGGCTCGGCGACGACGGCGACGACGCGGTCGAGGCCGGCGACGTGGGGAGCGACGACGGGGGCTCCGGAGAGGGCGCGACCGGCGAGGCCGCCGCCGGCGATGGAGGCGCGGTGGTGATCGCCCCCGCCGGGGCGATCGCCTCGGCCACCGGCCTGGCGCAGCAGACCCACCTCGTCTACGCGACGCACTCCGCGCGCTGGTGGCTCTTCTTCGTCGACGACGCGCACCCGATGTTGCTCCAGGTACGGTCCTCGACGGACTTCGTCACCTGGTCGCCCGCCGCCTCCCTGACCTTGCCTGCGTCGCACGCCGGCGAGGGCGGGAACTTCACCGTCGCCTATGCCGATCTCGGCGGCGCCGACGTCGTGCACCTGTCGTTCGGGCTGCACTTCCCGGCGCAGAACGACCGCCGCCACTTCCACGCGCGCGCGACCCTCTCCGGCGTCACCATCACCTTCCAGGCGCCCGCCCAGATGACCACGGTCACCGATCCCGCCCTGGTCGATCCCGACGGCCCGGCGACGCTCGTGGCCTCCGACGGGCACGTCTGGGACGCCTCCGGCTGGGCCTATTACCAGGGGACGGGCAACATGTGCGCCTGGGACTCGGCCGGCGTCGACTACGGGACCTTCTGGGACGGCATCCTGGGGCCCCAGCAGAACCTGGCGACGGCCCAGCACACCGTGAACGCGCGCGCCTTGGTGCCGCTGGCGGCCGGGCACGTCCTCGCGCTCTGGGAGCTCGCCGATGCCGAGCCCGATCCCACCAACGTGGCCTTCAGCACGTTCGGCGGGCTCTCGTGGACAGCCGGCGCCCCGCTGTTCTCGGGCACCACCGCCCAGAGCGCCAACGACTGGGACGTCGTGCACCTGACCGACACCAACGTGCGCGTCGTCCGTCGCGCGCTCGCGGGAGGCTTCGACGACGTCCGCTTCGACGGCAGCACCTGGAGCGCGCTGGCCGCTCCGACCGGCGATCCGGGCCTGGCGGGGTCGGGAGTCGTGCTCCTGGGCAGCGCCCCCCGCGTCGCGGCGTTCACCATCGCGGGCGACGCCGCGAACAGCGTGCGACAGGCGGTGTGGAACGGCGCCAGCTGGGGCCCGTGGACGACGCTCGAGGGCACGCCGGCCGCGCGCCGCTTCCTCTCCGGCTGGTCGAGCGCCGGCCACGCCGCCGTGATCTGGACGCAGGCGGACGGCGCAGGCTTCGACGTCGCCGGCAAGCTCGTGACCTTCTAGATCTCCCGGGCCCTCACGAATCGCGCGAAGGTCTGCTCCAGGCGGCGGGTCAGCGCGCGCACGCGCTCCCAGTCTCCGCGCTTCCGCAGCTCGGCTTCGAGCTCGCGGCACGCGAAGCGCACGCACAGGTTGGGGCGGTCGCGTGCATCGAGCGAGCACCCGGTGGGTCCACGGAAGGCGCATCCGGCGTGGTCGCCCTGCGGGGTCCTCATCGCGCCGGGCGCCGTGCCGGCGAGCGCGAGGGCAGCGATCTCGTCGTCGTCGAACACGCCCTCGGTCCGCCCGCCGCAGCAGAAGCCGCCGTCCCAGCGCCCGTGCGGGAGCGAGCGCCCCTCTCCGCAGCCCGTGCACGCGCTGACCCCTTCGAACGCCGCCAGGACCACCGGCCGCAGCTCGCGCAGCTCGCGCGCGAGCTCCACCGCCTCGGGCCTGGCCTCGGCCTGCGCGGCGCGCGCCAGCCGGCGCTTGACCGACTCGACCTCCACGGTGCGCGAGCGGGGCTCGCGCCACCGCCGGACCAGGTCGCGGACCGGGAGCAGCACGGGCGAGAGCATACCCTGCCGGGGTTGACTCCGCGCTCGCGCCCGGTAGTTTCCCCCCATCGCCCATGCGCGTCGCGGTCGTCCAGCTCAACACGCAAGACGATCTGGCCCTCAACCTGTCGCGCGTACGCGGCTGGATCGACGAGGCGGCCGCGGCCGGGGCGCAGCTCGTCACCCTGCCCGAGAACTTCGCCTTCATGGGCGAAGAGGCGCACAAGCGCGAGCTGGCGGAGCGACTCGACGGCGCCTTCCCGGGCCCCATCCTCACCGCGCTGGGTGAGGCCGCCGCCGCGCGGGGCGTCTGGGTGCTGGGGGGCGGCATGCCCGGGAAGAGCGACGACCCCGCCCGCCCCTACAACACCTCGGTGCTGCTCGATCCCCGCGGGACGATCGCGGCCACCTACCGCAAGGTGCACCTGTTCGACGTGAGCCTGCCCGACGGGACGTCGCACCGCGAGAGCGCGGCGACGAGCGCGGGCGTCGACGCCGTGACGGCGGAGGTGCTCGGGGTCCGCGTGGGGCTGAGCGTCTGCTACGACGTTCGCTTTCCGGAGCTCTACCGGCGCCTGGTCGACCAGGGGGCGCGCGTCGTCACCGTGCCCTCCGCGTTCACGCTCACCACGGGCAAGGACCACTGGCACGCCCTGCTTCGTGCGCGCGCGATCGAGAACCAGGTGTACGTCCTGGCGCCGGCGCAGCACGGCAAGCACCCGCGCGGACGGCAGACCTACGGGAAGTCGGTGGTGATCGACCCCTGGGGCGAGGTCGTCGCGCAGTGCTCCGAGGGCGAGGGGTTCGCGCTCGCGCGCCTCGACTTCGCCTACCAGGATCGGGTGCGCACTTCGCTGCCGTCGCTGCTGCACCGCAAGTGGAAATGAAGGTCCCGCTCGTCGACCTCGCGGCGCAG
The DNA here is from genome assembly GCA_036560665.1 of Polyangiaceae bacterium. Classification (GTDB taxonomy): domain Bacteria; phylum Myxococcota_A; class Polyangia; order Polyangiales; family Polyangiaceae; genus Palsa-1150. Next base: position 25,104 of record DATBQU010000014.1, on the reverse strand, counting down.
GAGGCGACGGTGGCTGACGAGGCGCTGGCGGCGGTGGCGGACGTGGCGCGCGAGGCGAAGTTCGTCCTCGGACCGCGGGTGGAGGCCTTCGAGGCGTGGCTGGCGCAGGCGTGCGGGGCGACGCACGCGGTCGGCGTCGCGTCGGGCACCGACGCCATCGAGCTCGCGTTGCGCGCGCTCGGGGTGGGACGCGGCGATGCCGTGGTGACCTCGGCGTTCTCGTTCGTCGCGGCGGCCGAGGCCATCGCGTCGACGGGCGCGCGGCCCGTGTTCTGCGACGTGGAGGAGGGCACGCTGAACGCCGGCGGGCGCACGGTGGCCGAGGCCATCGGGCGCGCTCGGGCCGGCGGCCACCGGGTGCGCGCCATCGTCCCGGTGCACCTCTTCGGCCGATGCGCGCCGCTCGCCGAGCTGTCCGATCTGGCCCGGCGCGAGGGCGTCGCGATGGTGGAGGACGCCGCGCAGGCTCTGGGAGCGCGCGACGCGCATGGGCGCGCCGCCGGCGGCGTGGGCGAGGCTGGCTGCCTGAGCTTCTTTCCCACCAAGAACCTGGGCGGGTGGGGGGACGGCGGCGCGGTCGTCACCTCGTCGCCCGACGTCGCCGCGCGCGTGCGGCGGCTGCGCGCGCACGGGGCGGTGGCGCCGTACGAGCACGCTGAGCTCGGGCGCAACAGCCGCCTCGACGCGCTGCAGGCGGCCGTCCTGCTGGTCAAGGCCCGCCACCTCGACACGTGGCAGCGAGCGCGCGCCAGCCTGGCCTCGCGCTATCTCCGTGAGCTGTCGCGCCTCGCCCTGATCCTCCCCGGCGCCCCGGAGGCGCCTGCCGCGCACTCCTGGCACGCCTTCGTGGTGCGCACCCCGCGCCGCGACGCGCTTCAGGCGTGGCTCCGCGAGCGCGGCGTCGAGTCGCGCGTCTACTACCCCGTCCCCTTGCACCGCCAGGCGTGCTTCGCCGCGCTCGACGAGCCGCCGCTGCCCGTCGCCGAGGAGGCGTGCCGCACCGCCCTGGCGCTGCCCATCTTCACGACGATGAGCGACGAGCAGCAGTCGCACGTCATCGACCAGGTGACCGCCTTCTTCGGCTGACGGAGGCGGGCGTAAGCTGTCTCTCGCACATGCCCGAGCTTCCCGAGGTCGAGCACGCGCGGCGCTGCCTCCAGCGGTGGCTGCTGGACGCCGAGGTCACCCGCGCCTTCGCCCGCCCGCTGGTGGGGCGACGGGTGCTGGAGGTGACCCGGCGGGGCAAGTGGGTGCGCGTCGCCCTCAGCGAGGGCGTCTTGCTCTTTTCGCACCTGGGGATGACCGGGCGCTGGGTGCGTCGCCCGAGCAGCGCCCCCCGCGAGCGCTGGGAGCGCGGTCGCATCGACGCCGGCGACGTCAGCGCGCGCTACGTGGATCCGCGGCGGTTCGGGAAGCTGGTGGTCGCACGCCGGGACATCCCGGCCTGGCGGCAGCTCGGGCCGGACGCTCTGGAGGGCGGCCTCGACGCCGGATGGCTCGCCGGCGAGCTCGCCCGGCGCTCGCGCACGATCAAGGAGGCGCTGATGGACCAGGGGCTCCTCGCTGGAGTCGGCAACATCCTCGCGACCGAGGCGCTCTGGAACGCACGGCTCGATCCGCGCTCGCGCACCGACGCCCTGTCGCGGACCGAGGTGCGCGCTGTCGCGCGCGGGCTGCGGGCGGCCATCGCCCACGGCCTGGCCATGCAAGACGGCGACGAGGCGGCCTACGTGCAAGATGCCGGGGCCGGCAATCCATTCCGTGTGTACGGGCGGGCGGGCGAGGCGTGCACGCGGTGCGGCGTGACGCTGAAGCGCGTGGTCCTCGGCGGGCGCGGGACGACCTTCTGTCCGGGCTGCCAGGTGCGTCGCCGGAGTCGGGCCTAGGTCTTCAGGTGCTCGCGGGCCACGTCGGCCCAGGTGCCGCTCGGCTCGATCTCGAGGTACTTGCGCCAGTGCGGTCGCGCGCGTCCCCGTTCGCCGACCTGCTCCCAGGCCATCGCCAGGTTGAAGTGGGCGTCGGCGAAGCGCGGGTCCCCCTCCAGCGCTCGCTCGAAGTAGGCCGTGGCGCCGCGCGCGTCGCCGCGCTCGAGCATCACGTAGCCCAGGTTGTAGTGCGCCTCGGGCTGCCGCGCGTCGACCTCGATCGCGCGCCGGTAGAGCGCCTCGGCGCCCGGCTCGTCGCCGCGACGAAAGCGGATGTTGCCGAGGTTGGTGTAGGCGATGGCCAGGGTGGGATCGAGGCGCACGGCGCGGCCGTAGAGCTCCTCGGCCTGGTCGTAGGTGCTCGGATCCTCGTCGAGCGCGCTGGCCTGGACGTAGAGATCGTAGGCCGTTCGCGCACGCCCGGGGCTCGTCTCCGGGCGCAGGACGCGGACGACGTCGTCGCGAAGCGACTGCACCTGGAAGTCGAGCACCATCTGGCCCGTCACCGGCTCGTAGGTCCCGTCCTCGGCGCGCACCAGGACGCGGCGCCCGTCGCCCACGATCCGCAGCTCCTGGAGCGGGCGCGTCACGCGGGGCAGGGCCTGGCGCAGCGCGCCGATGGCGCGCGCCACGTCGCGCAGGCGGACGCGGTGCTCGAGTAGCTCGCGCGTGGCCCGGAGGGCGATGAGGTCCTGGAAGGTGTAGGCGCGCTGCTTGCCGCGCTGACCCGAGGGGGAGACGATCTTCGCCCGGTCGAGGGACTTGAGCCGCGCTTCGGGCACGCCGAGGAGCTTGGCGACCTCGCGGCGCGTGAAGACGTCGCTCACCGGCTCGCGGCCGTCCGGAGGCGGAGGGATGCTGGCGGCGGCGGCCCCGGTGGTCCCGGTGGCGGAGTCCCCCAGGCGGCCTCCGCCGGAGCCGAAGGCCACATGGATGACCGTGCCACCCTTGCGTCGTTTCTTCTTGCCGCCGCCGTCGCCGGGGCGTTCGTCCGTGGTGCTGGGCATGTTCGAGAGGTCGCTCAACGCGCCGCCCGTGGGCTGGCGCGTCTCTCTATCAACGGCGCCTGGACGTCGACGTCAATCCTCACCCCTCGGGCGTCCGGTTCGACCCGGATTTCGCAGGCGAAGCGGCCCAGCCGACCGGGCGCCCGCAGCGAGGCCTCCCGGTGGGCGGTCCTCACGGCGCGCAGGCGGATGTGCACGTCGCGCGCGGCCAGGCCGGCCAGGAATGGGGCGCCGCCGGGCGCTGCGTCCGGCTCGATCCGCAGGATGAGGCTCGTCGACCCGTACCAGACGCGCCCCCCGGCCTCGTCGCGGGCGCACCCCTCGCTCACGATGTCGGCGCGCTCGAACAGCTCGCGCCAGCGGGGATCGGGCGCGCGCACGAGGACCGCTCGCCGTGAATGGACGAGCGGCAACCCGCGCGCCTTGGCGAGGCCAGGGCGGTTCACGAACGCGATCGTCGCAGGCCGGCGCGCCCCGGATCCACTTTGTGTGAGAATGGGCGCGCTGCGATGCGCGTCTTCCCGTGCGCCGGTCTCGTGCTCGCCGTCGCCTGCGGAGCCCGGACCCAGCTCGAGGTGACGCCCGAGGACGCCCTGGCCGACGCGTCCGCTCCCGACGCGTTGCCCGACGCCGTCCCGGACGTGCACCGCCAGGACTGCGCCGAGGCTGGCGTCACCTACGTCTACGTGATCATGGCCGACTCGCACCTGGCCTACTTCGACCCGGCCTCGGACACGTTCAACCCCATCGCGCCTCTCGATTGCCCGGCAGCGCCCGGCGACTCGCCGAACTCGATGGCCGTCGACCGTCAGGGCACCGCCTACGTCAGCTACCACGACGGTAGTCTCTTCCGGGTCGACACACGGACCGCCGGCTGCTCGCCGACGGGGTTCGTCCCGGGGCAGGGAGGCTGGCGCTCCTACGGCATGGGCTTCACCACGCAGGGCGCAGGACCTGCGGAGACGCTCTACGTGGCGGAGTCTTCGTACGCCCAGCCGTCGCGCGGCCTGGCCACCATCGACGTGAGGTCGTACGCCTTCGGCTTCGTCGGGGCCTTCTCTCCCGCGCTGGGGAGCGCCGTCGAGCTGAGCGGGACGGGCGACGGGCGTCTCTTCGCGTTCTCCGTCGACTCGCCGGGACCCGGCTCTCACCTGGTCGAGGTCGACCCCGCCGGCGCGCGCGTCCTTTCCTCCACCTCGCTGCCCGTGGGCTCGCCCAGCGCGGGGTTTGCCTTTGCCTACTGGGGCGGCGACTTCTACGTCTTCCTGTCCGGCGCCGGCGGCCTTCCGCCCACCACGGTGTCGCGCTGGCGCCCCGCCGACGGCTCGCTCACGACGGTCGCGACGTCGCCGAGCATCGTCGTCGGCGCCGGCGTGTCGACCTGCGCCCCGCAATGAGCCGACTCAGGCGCGCGCTTCCAGCTCCGCCGTGCCCTCCAGGGGCACCACCATCGCCTCGATCAGCACGCCGCGCGGCGTCGACTCGATCCAGGTTGCGTGCGCGACGCGCGCGCCCGTCCCGGGCGCCTCGCCGACGCTGCCCACGTTGACGACGCGAACACCGCCGACCATGCGATCGAAGGGGACGTGGCTGGCGCCGCACACCACGACGTCGGCCGGATCGTCGCCGAGGAGCGCGTTGATCTCCTGGTCGGTCATGTCGTGGGTGAGGGCCTCGCCGGGGTCGGCCGGGGAGCCGTGCACGAGCAGCAGCTCGCCGCCGTCCTCGAGCGGCATGCGCTGGTGCGTCGGCAGGCGGCGGATGCGCTGAAGAATGAGGTCGCCCAGGGCGTCGCGCGTCGCGCGCATGCGATCGATCCGCTCCCGCTCGTGCTCGCTGCGGGCGTTCAGCGTCGACGGATCGAGCGTGGCCACGGCGCGGTCCGTCAGCCCCTGCACCATGACTGCGCCCGCGCTCGCCAGCCGGCGCCACGTCTCCAGCGGCTCGGGGCCCGGGAAGACGATATCGCCAGCCACCAGTAGCTTGTGGAAAGCCCGGCGCTCGGCCGTCGCCAGCACGGCCCGCAGCGCGTCGAGGTGTCCGTGAACGTCTGAAATGCAGAGGAGCAGCATCGGGTAACCGAGGGGAGGATAGCGCGGCGGCGGGCCGTGGAAAGCGGATAGGACGCCGGCTACTCCGCGGCCCCGTCGATTCCGGCGCGCAGCTCGCGAACGAGCCGCTCCACCGACGCCCGCCGCGTGGCGGCGTCCTTGCCGTCCTCCACCGCGCGCACGAGCGCCGTTCCCACCACGACGCCGTCGGTGTGCGCGGCCGCCACGCGCGCCCGCTCGCGCGAGTCGATCCCGAAGCCGACGACGACCGGCAGTCCGAGCTCGGCGCGCAGCGTCGCCGCGCGATCGCCGGCCCCCTGGGCGTCGACCGCGCCGGCTCCGGTCACCCCGGTGACCGACACGTAGTACACGAACGGCGTCGACCCACCCGCCGCCGCGGCCCGCACGGCCGCGACGCGCTCGGCGCTGCTCGTCGGCGCCAGCAGCGGGATCACGCCCAGCCCGTGCGCCGTCGCCGCCTCGCGAAGCGCGGCGCCCTCCTCGATCGGCAGGTCGACCACCAGCAGCGCGTCGGCTCCCGCCTCGGCGGCCTCTCGCACCGCGCGCGCCTCGCCACGCACGTACAGTGGGTTGTAGTACCCGAAGAGGACGATCCCCACGTCCGGCTCGGCCGCGCGCAACGCCCGCGCCGCCCGCAGCGTCGCCTCCAGGCCGCCGCCGGCCGCGATGGCGCGCTGGCTCGCGCGCGCGATGGCCGGGCCGTCCGCGGTGGGATCGCTGAACGGAACGCCGAGCTCCAGCACGTCGGCCCCCGCCTTCACGCACGCCCGTGCGAGCTCCACGCTCTCCTCGACGCTCGGGTCGCCCACGCACAGGTAGGCGACCAGGACCTTGCCCCGACCCCGGCGCGCGAACACGTCGGCGAGTCGCTTCATGTCAGCCTCGCCAGGAGCGTAGCCAGGTCCTTGTCGCCGCGGCCCGAGAGGCCGAGCACGAGCGATACGGGACGGCCGCGCCTCGTCGCCAGCTCGCGCGCGACGTCCGCCACGCGCGCGAACGCATGCGCCGTCTCCAGCGCCGGGATGATCCCTTCCCGGCGTGCGACGAGCAGCACCGCCGCCAGGGCCTCGTCGTCCGTGGCCGAGACGTACCTCGCGCGCCCGTTCTCCTTCAGCCACGCGTGCTCGGGGCCGACACCCGGGTAGTCGAGCCCGGCGCTGATGGAGTGCGCCTCCTGGATCTGCCCGCCGTCGTCGCACAGGACGTAGCTCTTCGACCCGTGCAGCACGCCGACGCGTCCGGCGCCCAGCGTCGCCGCGTGCCGGCCGCTGGCCACGCCCTCACCGGCCGCCTCCACGCCCACCAGCGCGACCTCCGCATCCGCCACGAACCCCCGGAACAGGCCGATGGCGTTCGATCCGCCGCCGACGCAGGCGATCACCCCGTCGGGCAGCGCGCCCTGCGAGGCCAGCACCTGGGCGCGCGCCTCTTCGCCGATGACGGCCTGCAGCGACGCCACGAGCTCGGGGTAAGGGTGGGGGCCGGCGGCGCTCCCGATGCAGTAGTGCGTCGTCCGCACGTTCGTCACCCAGTCGCGGAGCGCCTCGTTCATCGCGTCCTTGAGGGTGCGCGAGCCGCTCTCGACCGGCACCACCCGCGCGCCCAGGAGCTTCATGCGTCCGACGTTGGGTGCTTGCCGCTGCACGTCCTCGGCGCCCATGTAGACCTCGCACGGGAGCCCGAAGAGCGCGCACGCCGTCGCCGTGGCCACGCCGTGCTGCCCCGCGCCCGTCTCGGCGATGATGCGCGCCTTGCCCATCTTCCTGGCCAGCAACACCTGCCCGAGGGCGTTGTTGATCTTGTGAGCGCCGGTGTGGCAGAGGTCTTCCCGCTTCAGCCAGAGTCGGCCGATGGCGTGGCCTTCCGGATCGAGCGCGCGGGCCAGGCGCTTCGCCTCCCCGAGCGGCGTCGGGCGGCCCACGTAGCTGGCGAGGAGCGCGCGCCACTCGTGCTGGAACGCCTCGCCCGCCACGATCTCCGAGCACGCGCGCGCCAGCTCGTCGAGCGCCGGGACCAGCGTCTCGGCGACGAAGCGGCCGCCGTAGGGGCCGTAGTAGCCGGGACGGGACGGGGAGGGGGAGACCATGGCGCTCCCGCTATAGCGCAGTCCCGGACCTTGCGCGCGTGCGTGCTGCGGGCGAAGCTCCGCCCGCCAGGAGCCACGACGGATGACCCCCGAAGCCGATCTGCTCGCGACGCGCGCGGAGTTCCCTACGCTGAGCAAGGGCGTGCACCTCATCAGTCACTCGCTCGGCGCCATGCCCGGTCGCGCCCGCGAGTACGCCAACCGCTTCGTCGACGAGTGGGAGAACGACTCCATCGCCTCGTGGGGCGAGCACTGGCTGCCCGCCATCCGCTCGCTGGGCGATCTCGTGGCCGGTGTCCTCGGCGCCGCGCCCGGCTCGGTCTGCATGCTGCCCAACGTGTCGACCGTGCAGGCCATCATCGCCTCGTGCTTCACCTTCGAGGGCAAGCGCAACCGGGTCGTGTACGACGATCTCAACTTTTCCACGGTGCACTACGTATGGCAGGCGCAGGCGCGGCGCGGCGCGGAGGTCGTCGTCGTCGAGAGCGACGACGGCATCCACCCGCCGATCGAGAAGCTCCTCGCCGCCATCGACGAGCGCACACTGCTCGTCCCCATCAGCCACGTCCTCTTCCGCTCCAGCGGGATGTACGACGCCCGGCGCGTCATCGAGCGCGCGCACGCCGTCGGCGCGATGGTGCTGCTCGACGTGTACCAGTCCGCGGGCACCGTCCCGCTGAGCCTCGCCGAGTGGGGCTGCGACATCGCCTGCGGGGGCTCGGTGAAGTGGGCGTGCGGCGGGCCCGGCGCCGCCTACGTCTACGTGCGGCCCGACCTGATCGGAAAGCTCGAGCCGATGGCCACCGGGTGGTTCGCACACGCCGAGCCGTTTGCGTTCGACATGGGCCCCATGCGCTACGCCCCGGACGTATGGCGCATGATCGGCGGCACCATGCCCGTCCCGGCCATGTACACGGCGCGCGCAGGCTGGGAGACGGTGGCGCGCCTCGGGGTGTCCCGCATCCGCGCCAAGTCCCTGCGGCAGACGAGTCTGCTGCGCGAGCTCGTCGAGGCCCGCGGCTTCACCGTGAACACGCCGCGTGACGACGCCGCGCGCGGCGGCACCGTCTGCTTCGACTTCCCGGGCGCCGACGCCGTGTCGCGCGAGCTCGTCCGCCGCCGCTTCTTCCACGACTACCGGCCACGCTGCGGTCTGCGCGTCAGCCCGCACTTCTACACCACCGACGACGAGCTTCGTGCCTTCGTCGACGCGCTGGACGACGTGCGCGCGCGTCCACCCGCCGACGCAGGGCGTGCGTCATACTGAGGGGCCGTCATGTCCGAACCGTACCGCCTCCGCGCCTCTCGCCCCGCCTCGTCCGCATCGGCCAGCGAGCTGCTCGGCCCCGCGGTGCGCTCCTACTACGGAGCCGCCAACCGACACGTCGTCTGGGCCGCGGCGCCGTTCGTGCTGCTGCTCGCCTACGGCGTGTGGCTGGCTCGCGAGGGTCTGCTGACGCACTGGTTCAACTCGACGTTCTCCGTCGTCGCCGTCACCACGCTGTTCGTCCTGAGCGTCGCGCTCATCGTGTACACGGCCGCCGTGGGGGGCGGCGAGCTCGTGCGCGTCCACGTCAACGGGCTGCTCGATCTGCGGGCCGGCCCGCGCGCCGTACCGTGGGACGAGATGCACTCGCTGACGGCGGTGTGGGCGGAGGACGGATCGGGAGTCGAGCGACACCTGCTGCGCACGACGGGTGGGGCCACCCTCTCGCTCGGACGGTCCATCGGCGGAGTCGACGATCTGGTGGACGAGCTGCGGCTGCGCATGATCGAGCAGCAGGCGCCGGCCCTCCGGACGCGAATCGCGGAGGGTGACGTGGTGCGCTTCGGCGCTTTCGAGGCGCGGACCGAGGGGCTGGCCCTCGGAGCGCGCGTGCTGCCCTGGGACGAGCTCGCCGAGATCGACGCCGAAGACGGGCAGATCGTGGTCACCACGCGCGCCAACGAGCGCTGGGGTACGGCCCGCCTCGACGAGGTGCCCAACGCCTTCCTCCTCGCCGAGCTGGGCGAGCGCCGACGGACCTGAGGGGCCGACCCCCGCTACCTCTGCCACCTCGGGGCGCGGCTGGCGAAGAACGCCTCGACCGCTTCACGGTGGTCGTCGCTCGTCCACGTGGTCACGAAGCGATCGCGCTCGCGCGCGCGTAGCTCGTTGGTGGCCCCGATCGCGTCGCGCAGCAGGCTCTTGAGCTCCGCCACGGCGCCGGGCGCGCCCTGCGTGGCGTCGAGGGCCCACGCGATCGCGCGGGCGACGCACGCCCCCTTCTCCGTCACCGTGTCCACGAGCCCCAGGCGCAGCGCCTCGTACGCGTCGATCTCGTGTCCCATCAGAAGCAGCCGTGACGCCGTCCCGTGACCGACGAGCCCGACCAACCTCGGGAGCACGCCCCAGGCCGTCGTCACCGCCATGCGCGCGTGCTTGAAGCAAAGCATCGCCCGCGCGTCCGCCACGCGCACGTCGCACGCCATCGCCAGCTCCGCGCCCCCCCCGATGGCCGGTCCCGGAAGGGCCGCGATGACCGGGACGGGCAGCGCGCCCAGACCGTCGCACACCTGACGACCCATGTCCGCGAGCCGCGCCGCGTGCTCGCGGGTCGTCGCCGAGCGAAGCTCGCGCAGGTCGCCCCCCGAGGCGAACGTGTCGCCCTCGCCCGTCAGCACCACGGCCCGCAGCGTCCGATCGGCCGAGGCCTCGGCGATGGCGCGCTGCAGATCGAGGAAGGTCGAGGTGTCGAGCGCGTTCTTGGCGTCGGGGCGCGCCAGCGTCCACACCGCGATCTCGCCCTGGCGTTCGACGAGCATGCGCTTCAGCTTCCGCTGCCGAGGGCGCCTCGCCGCGACGACGGCGGCGCTCCCTCCCGGATGCGCGAGCTACGGCGCTCGTCGTCGAGCGTCGTCCGCCGGCGGTGCTTGCGCTTGGCCAGGTAACGTTCGGCGTGGGCGATGATCGCCCCGGCCACGTCGATGCCGCTGGCGCGTTCGATCCCCTCCAGCCCGGGCGAGCTGTTGATCTCGAGGATCTTCGGACCCTCGCGCGTCTCGAGCATGTCGACGCCCGCGACCTCCAGCCCCATCACCCGCGTCGCCGCGATGGCTGCGCGCCGGTAGCGGGGATCGAGGTGGGCGCGTACTCCCAGGCCTCCGCGGTGCAGGTTGGAGCGGAACTCGCCCGCCTTGGCCTGCCGCCGCATCGACGCCACCACGCGCCCGCCCACGACGAGAACCCGAAGGTCGCGACCCTTCGCCTCGCCGATGTACTGCTGCAGGATGATGTCCTGGCCCATCGCCCACAAGGTCTCCAGCAGCGACGTCACCGCCTGCGGGGTCTCGGCGATCATCGTCCCGATCCCCTGCGCCCCCTGCTGGAGCTTGACGATGCAGGGCGCGCCGCCCACGTGCGACAGCGCCTGCTCGATGGAGTCCGGCGTGCGCGCACACACCGTCACCGGCACGTCGATGTTCTTCTTGGTGAGAAGCTGCATCGCCCGCAGCTTGTCGCGCGACCGCGCGATGGCGAGCGCGGTATTGAGCACCGGGACCCCCATCAGGTCGAACTGACGCACCACCGCCAGGCCGTAGTTGGTGATCGACGCCCCGATGCGCGGCAGGACGAGGTCGGCGCGCGGCACGGCCCTGTCGCCCAGGAAGAGCGACGGGCGACCGCGCGAGATGACGATGCGCAGGTCGAGCGGGTCGACCACCTGCACCTCGTGCCCGCGCGAGCGCGCGGCGAGCACCAGGCGGCTCGTCGAGTACAGCGTCGCGTTTCGTGAGAGCAGAAGGAGCCGCATCGCGCGTCGGGGGGAGGCTACGCGGCGCGGCGGCGGATGCAACCGTGGTAGCCGCTGGGCGGGCCGCGGCTCGGTGAGCCGCCGCGTCCTCACCCGATGGCCGCGCCGCTCAGCGGGCTGCCGCTGCCACGCGGGCCGGCTGCGGCGCGTCCGGGCTCGACCAGATTCGCGGGCCGAATTCCGCGAGGAGGATGACGCTGAGGCCGACGATGCGGAGCCAGAAATGCGCGCGCTGGGTCATGGTGCTGCTCTACGAGGGCGTGCCTGAAGCACGGGGCGTGCCGGCCCCGAAACACGGCGGAGCGGCGCCCGGCGGTGGGGTCGGCCATGACTCCGGCGTCGCACTTGCCACACGCGTCGCAAGGACGACACACGCCGCCGCGTCGGGGCGTCACCCGGCGGCGCGTCGAAACGCGGCCAGCGCGGCGACGCACATCGCCGTCGTGAACGCCGCCTGCACGCCCACGTCGAGCACCACCGAGAACGCATGCGGCTGCTCGATCGCTGCGCGCATGAGGTCGACGCCGTAGCTGACCGGGTTGGCCATGACCAGCGCGCGCATCCAACGGGGCAGCCCCTCGGGGGGGAAGACGCCGCCGGACAGGAAGTAGAGCGGCAGGACGACGAAGTTCGAGATGACGCCGAAGCCTTCGAAGGTGCGCATCCGGCTGCCGACCGTGACGCCGAGCGCCGTCACGGCCAGCGACATCGTCGCCATCGCCAGCGCCAGCCGCACCGCGTCGAGCGGGCCGAAGTGGACGTCGACCAGGGGCGCGAAGGCGGCGGCGACGAGCCCCTGGAGCATGGTGACGCACGCGCCCGCCATCGTCTTGCCGACGACGATGGCCGTCCGGGAGACGGGGGCCACGAGAACGGCCCGGAGCATCCCGAACTCGCGGTCCCAGACGATGGTCACGCCCTGGAACATCCCGCCGAAGAGGATGGTCATGGCGATGGCGCCCGCGTAGGCGAACTGACGGTACCCGAGGCGCGCGTCGAGCCCGGTGAAGGCGTGGTGCAGGCCGGTCGCGAAGAGGAGCATCCAGATGGCCGGACGCCCGACGGCGCCGAGCAGCTGGCTGCGATCGCGCGAGAAGCGCAGGAGATCGCGCCGCGTCAGCGCGCGGATGGCGGCCAGATCGGTCGCGAGCGGGGACACCGCGCGCGAGACTACCTAGTTCTTCGCGGGGGCCGCGACCGCTTTGCGGATGGCCGCCTCGAGCGGGTCCATGGCGCCGCTGGCGCCGGTGGGCACGTTGGCGACGAGGCTGGGCTTGGTCGCCGGCTTGGGGGTCGGGGCGCGCCGGGCGCCGCCGATGGGGGCAACGGCGGGCCGAGGGGGCGGAGTCGCGGCGACGGCGGCCGGGGGGGGCGGGGTCGCGGGTGCGGTCGTGGTCACGGGTTCGGTCGGGGTGGCGGTCGGGATCGCGGTCGCGGTCGCCGCGGGGGTCGCGGGTGCGGCTGCGGCCACGGGCGCGCTTGCCGGCCCCCGCGACGCCGACGCGCGGTTCGCCAGCGTCCGTCCGAGGCCGACGCCTCCGGCGATCGCCGCGATGAGGGCGACCGCGGCGAAGGCAGTCAGCCCGCCACGCCGGCTCTTCTTCCGGTCTGCCTTCGTCTGCGCCACCGACGCCACCGGGGACGAGATGACCGAGGGCGGCACGGTGAGCTTCGAGATGCTCGGGCTCGAGGGCCGCATCGAGGGCGGCGCGCTCGGTCGCTGCGACGGCGGGGGCGCGCTCGGGCGCTCCTTCGGCATCACTGCCGCCATCTTGGCCAGATCCTTGAGCTCCCGCCGCATGCTTTCACGCGTCGTCATGGCACCATCCCCTTGCGCGCGGGAGTTTCCTCGCTCAGCCGCGAGTTTGCAGCCCCCACCGCGTCTCCGGATCATTTGTGTGGGCTGGCGTCACACACCCGTCCGCGGGCGCTGTCTCATTGCGGCGTGGGCGGGATGACCACCGTGTTGATGGGCGCGATGTTGGTTCCTGCCGGGTATCCGTACGACGCGTACGTGGACAGTCCCCACACCGTGAGCCCGAAAGGCCCGGCGCTCTTGGACGAGTGCGGGCCGTTCTTGCACGTCCCCGGACCCACGCCGCCGCGCACGAGATCCACCGTCGTCCACTCGTAGTTGCCCGACGCGCCCACCGGCTTCCAGCCCGTGAGGGGCCCGGTGAGGCAGTCCAGAGTCACGTCCGAGAAGCCGGTGCTCGTCTTGGAGCGCACGAAGGTGAACGTCGTGGTCGGGTAGGTCCCGTCGGTGAAGAACACGTACGACGACAGGAACTGCTGCGACGGCATCACGTTCACGAACTCCTCGTCGCCGAGGTCGCCCGAGCCGGCGCTGCCGGGGGGCCGCGAGCCGCTGGTCACCTGGCAGCCGCTCATCATCTGGCCGATGTAGAAGGGGTGCTGCGCGTCCTGGCTCTTGACCACGAACGCGCCGGTCGCCTCGAAGTCGGTCCACTTGCCGAGGTCGAGCGTCGCCGGCGCGCCGGTCACCGGCGGGTCGTACGTGAGCGTGGTGCCCTTGACCATGCCCACGATGCGGTACGGGATCGACTCCTCCTGGAGGTCTGCGCGCCGTGTCGTGTAGGGCCCCACCGCGTACTCGCTTCCGAGCGCCGCCACCGGCGCGATCTGCTGGTGCCCCGAGTCGCAGCCGCCGCCGGTCGACGTCTGCGACCCGAGGCAGAGGTAGCCGTTGCCCCCCATGAAGGCGATGGGGTGATTGCTCTGAAGGATGCTCCCGCTCATCTCCATCGGCGCCGCGCCGGGCGACGGGTAGGTGTACGGGTTCTGCCACTGGACGAACTCGCCGGCCGCCAGCGTGTAGGTCGTCACCGCATTGGCCGGAGCGGCGACCACGTTGGTCCCGCCAGGGAGCGCCACGGTGGAGACGACCTGCACCTGCGTGTTGTCCTGCACGGCCAGGATCTGCCCCCACTGCGGGCCCGGCGCGCTGGTGTTGCTGCCGCTCGCCATCTTGGGGACGACGGCGATGTAGTTGGTCCCCCATGCGCTGGTCGGGAAGAGCAGCTCGGCGCTGGGCAGCAGCGACGCCGCGCCGCCGTACGGCAGGATGTCGTAGGCGCTGACGGGCGCGCCGGTCACGATGTGCCAGGCCAGACCTCGGCCCGTCCCCGCCACGGCCGTCGCGGTCGAGAGGGCCGGGGTGACGGGGCACGCGAAGTTCGTGGAGGGGGCCTGATCGAGGAACAGGACTGCCACCTGCCCGGGCGGAACGCCGGCCGCCGGGACGGGCGCCCAGCTCGACTCCGGCTGTCCCGCCACAGGGATCCTGCCGAACTTGGTGGCGTCGTAGGTCACCCCCGCCCGGGAGACGGCGATGGTCATCGGCGTACCCCAGTTGTTGGCGAGGAACACCGCGAAGCACGGCGAGAAGTAGCTGGCCTCACCGGCGAAGAACGAGGGCGTGGCCACCATGAAGTCGCACCCGATGTTGCCGTGGCCGTCGCCCGCCGCCTGGCAGGCAGGGACACAGGTCCCGGCGTCGCAGCCCTGGTCGGCGGGGCAGTGCTTGACGAGCACGCCGTTGGAGTCGATGACGTCGTGGAGGTCGGCGCTGCAGCCGTACGTGATGGGCGGGGCGGTGTCGCCCCCGAACTGCCCCACGTCGTCGCCCGAGCCGTCGGCCCCGATGCCTCCGTCGTCGCTCACCGAGCCATCGGGGTTGGAGAACGTGCCGTTGCCGTTCGACGAGCCTCCGCACGCCACGGCGGCGGCCAGACCGATCCACCCCATCCATGCGCCTGCGGAGGGTAGCCAGAGCCTCATACCCGCAGTCTACGGCAAACGGCGGCTCGGTCTTCCTCAACGGCGCCCGCGTGCCCGGAGGTTCGTGGCCATCGCCGCGTGCCGCCCGGCGTCCTCGTCGTGGACGTCGCGCAGCCCCCGCCCGGTCAGCGCAACGAAGGCGTCCTCCAGCGTCGGCCGTACGATCGTCGCCTCGCGGATCCCGGCGCCGCCCTCGGCCAGGCGGGCCAGCATCGCCTCGGGGCGCGCGCCCTCGACGACGAGCTTGCCGTCGGCGCTCCTCGCGGTCCAGCCCAGCCCCCGCGCCAGGTCGGAGGTCCTCGTCTCGTCGTCGCAGCGCACCTCGAGGCGCTCGCCCCCGGCGCGGGTCACGAGCTCTGCCGGTGAGCCGCGGGCGACGAGCTTGCCGTGGTCGACCACGGCCACGTCGTCGCAGCGCTCCGCCTCGTCCATGTAATGGGTGGTCACGAACACGGTGCGCTCGCGCGTCGCCGCGATCTCGCCCAGCTTGTCCCACACCGTCCGGCGCGTCTGCGGGTCGAGGCCCACCGTCGGCTCGTCGAGCACGAGCACCGCCGGCTCGTGCAGCATCGCGCGCGCGATCTCGAGCCGCCGCTTCATCCCGCCGGAGAAGGTCCGCACCCGCTGACCGGCGGTAGAGCCCAGGCCGACCGAGGCCAGGCCCGCCGCCACCCGTCCCGCCCGGTCGCGCGACGGCACGCCGTAGATCGCCGCGTGCAGCTCGAGGTTCTCGCGCGCCGTCAGGCGGTCGTCGAGCGAGATCTCCTGGAAGACCACGCCCATGGCGCGCCGCACGTCGCGTGGTCGCGTGGCCACGTCGAACCCGGCCACCGCCGCCTCGCCCGAGGTCGGCGCCAGAAGCGTGGTGAGGATGGCGATGGTCGTGCTCTTGCCCGCGCCGTTGGGGCCGAGAAGCGCGAACAGCGCCCCGCGCGGGACGTCGAGATCGAGCGAGTCGAGCGCGCGCAGCGTGCCGAAGGTGCGCGAGAGGGCGCGGGTGCGGATGGCGAGGTCGGCCGGCATGGCTCGCGACGCGACCGTAGCGCATTTGACAGGACCCCCCACGCGGGTAGTCACTTCGTGGGAGCCATGACCACGCCGGACGTCCGCGACGACGACGAGCTCGAGGAGCTGCCGCCCCTCGACGGCGACGAGGGCGAGAAGCCTCCGCCCGAAGCCCAGCCGGACGACGTCGACGACGTCGGCGGGGAGGCGAGCCTCGACGACTCGACGGGCGAGGCCGACCCGGTCGACACGGCCGAGCTCGACCTCGACGAGGGCGAGGAGGGATGGGTCGGCGAGCCCGCAGAGACCCCCGATCTCGACATGGGCGAGGTGGCGCTGATCGACTTCGGCGGCAACGTCCCGGCGACCGAGGACGTGGAAGCCCCCGGCGTCGGCGACGAGGACTTCGGCTTCGGCAACGCGCCCGAGCGCGGTGGGCTCGACGGTGGCGACGAGGGGCCGCTCGCCGCGGACGAGGAGCTGCGCGAGCAGGATCTGCCGGCGCTCGACGCCGACGAGGAGGGCGACCTCGAGGACGCGGCGCTGGTCGACGCGGGGTTCGCGGCGGACGAGCCGCTCGGCCTGGCGTGGGCGACCGAGCCGTGGTCGCGCGTGGGCGCGCCGGTCGCGCTGGCGGCGGCGACGGCGGTGGCGTGCGCTGGACGGGGCGCGCTCGTGGCGGGCCGCTCGGAAGGGGGCACGGCGGAGCTCGTACGCGTGGATCTGGAGGGGACGTCGCAGAGCGTTCCGAGCGACGGGCTCGAGGTGGCCGACGTACGCGCGCTCGCCGTCGAAGGCGACGTGGTGGCGGCACTGGTCGAGGGCGGGGGGTTGCGCGTTTCGCGCGACGGGGGCGCGCGCTTCGTCGCGACCGGCGAGGCCATGGTGGCGGCCGGCGTGGCGCTCGCTGCCGGCGAGCTATGGGTGCGAACCCGGGCCGGCGCACTGCTGGTGGCGCGTGCGGGCGAGGCGACCTTCGCGAAGCACGTGGCGGCGGGCGCAGTGGCGGCGATGGCCCGTGACGCGGCCGCGGGCGGCGGGATGGCGGCGCTCGCGCTGGACGACGCGGGGACCCCGGCGGCGCTGGTGCGCGTGATGGTGGACGGCGGGGCTGCGCGCGAGGCCATCGACGGCGCCGAGGCGCGGTCGCCTGCGCTGCTGGCGGCGCGGGGAGGGCACGTGGCCTACGCCGCGCGGCGCGGGGGTGTCGTGCGTCGCACGCCCGAAGGAGCCTGGGTGGAGCACGCCTGGGAAGGGAGCGTCACGGCGCTCGCGTTCCTCGACGACGCGGGGGCCCTCGTCGCCGCGACCTACTCCGACGCCGACGACACGACGGCCCTCGTCCGACTCGACGCTGCCGGCGGCGCCGCTGTCGTCGCCCGCATCGGTGCCGCGCACGGCGAGCCCGAGGTCGACGGCCGCGTCCTCGCGCTGGTTCACGACGACGCGCGCGGGGTGGTCTGGGTCGCCGGCGGCTTCGGCGTCGCGGCCTTCGCGGTGACCTGAAGAACCCGCCGAGCCGTGCTGCCGCTCCTTCGCTTCGCCAAGGTCCTCGCGGTCGCCGCTCTCTTCGCGGGCACCATCGGCGCCGTCCTCACGCGCGAGCTTCGCGAGCGCCGCCTCTTCGCTTACGCGCTCGCCGGCCCCGGCTTCGGCGTGGCCTGGGCGTGCGGCTTCGGCCTCGCCGCGGCGATGGAGATGCCGCTCCTGACGACGTGGGTCATCGGAGCGATGGTCCTGTCGCTGTTCTCTCTTCAGGTCGTCCTCTACGCAGTGGGCAAGGAGGGCCGCCGGAACCCGCTCGTGGCCGCGCTCGCCCTGATGCCGCTCGTCGCCACCGTGGCGTTGATGGTGTGGAAGCCCTGAGCTCGCACGCTCGGACGCCGCCACCGTTTCTTGTGGTGTCTCGGCGGGACGTGGTACCTGCGGGTGGAGCGTTGTAGGTCGCGATGGCAGTCCTGGTTCAGAAGTACGGCGGGTCGTCCGTGGCGGACGTCGAGAAGGTCGGGCAGGTGGCCGACCGGATCGTGGCCGCCAAGCGAGCCGGGCACGACGTGGTGGTGGTCGTCAGCGCCATGGGCAAGACGACCGACGAGCTGCTCGCGCTGGCCAAGCGCGTCGCCGCCGATCCCCCGCGGCGCGAGCTGGACATGCTGGTGTCGACCGGCGAGCGCGTCAGCATGGCGCTCCTGTCCATCGCCATCCACGCGCGTGGCGGCGACGCCATCAGCTTCACCGGCTCGCAGAGCGGCATCATCACCAGCGACCGCCACTTCGACGCGCGGATCCTCGAGGTGCGCCCGCACCGCATCGAGGAAGAGCTCGCCCGCGGCAAGATCGTCATCGTGGCCGGGTACCAGGGCATGAGCACCCGGCGCGAGATCACCACGCTCGGCCGGGGCGGCAGCGACACCACGGCGGTGGCGCTGGCGGCGGCGCTGGGCGCCGAGCGCTGCGAGATCTACAGCGACGTGGACGGGGTCTACTCCGCCGACCCGCGCGTCGTGCCCGATGCGAGACACCTCCCGGAGCTCGATCTGGCCTCGCTGCAGGAGATGTCCGAGGCCGGCGCCAAGGTGCTGAACGCGCAGGCGGTGGAGTGGGCGCGGCGCGCCGGGATCGCCATCCATGCGCGCCGGACGAGCGATCCCGTGGGCGGCGGCCGCGAGACGGTGTGCGCAGAGCGCGAGGTCGCGCGCGGCGGGCAAGAGGTGGTCCCCGAGCCACGACACGTGCGCGCGGTGGTGGGCCTCGACCGCGTGGTGCACGCGCGCGTGACGGCGGGCGAGCTGCGCGCCTTCGCCGACCTGTGCGGGCAGCTCGACCTTCCGCTGCTTGATGTCGCGGCCTGGGGCGACGCGGCGAGCTGCGCCATCCCGCTGCTCAACGTCCCCGACTGGGAGCGGTGCCGCGGGAGACTCGAGGAGAAGCTGCGCGGGGCGCTCTCGCTCGAGGCGGGCTGCGCCGTCGTGAGCGTGGTGGGCGACGGGTTGACCACGGGCGCGCGCGCCCTGCCGCGAATGCTCGCCGTGCTGGACGAGCTCCGCGCGCCGCCGCGCGCGGTCCACGCTGGCCCGCTGCGTCTCGGCGCGACGATCGAGGCCGCACACCTGGCGGACGTGCAGCGGGCACTGCACGCCGCGTTCGTGCCATAGAAGAATCGTTGTCGTCCAATCGAGTGACGTCGGACGAGCGGCGAACGCACGGCTGCGCTGCTACGGTGCCCGCGGAACGCACCTCAGGAGACGACCTTGGCGATGACTCGGACCTGGCTTCTCGGACTCTCGCTGCTGGCGACGGCGGCGGTGACGGGCTGCAACTTCGGCGACAGCAGCAACAACGGCGGCGACGCTGGCTTCGGCGAGTCGTCGGCGTCGGGCATCGCCACGCTGGTGGCGCCTCCGGGGGAGGACTTCGGGACGGTGGCGGTCGGAGCGCAGAGCGCGCCGGCCGACGTGTCGGTGTCCAACCCCGGCACCACGGCGACCGGGCCGCTCTCCATCGCGCTCGGGGGTCCGGACGCGAGCTCGTTCGGGATCGACGTGGACACGTGCTCCGGCCAGAGCGTGGCGGGCGGCGCGCAGTGCGACGTCAAGGTGCACTTCGCGCCGAAGTCCGCCGGGGCGCGCGCCGCCACCCTGACCATCACCGGCCAGCCGGGAGGCACCATCGTGGTGGCGCTGGCGGGCAACGGCGCGGCGGCCGGTCCGCTCGCGGTGTCGCCCGCGCAGCAAGACTTCTCGATCGTCGCCACCGGGGTCACGTCGGGAGCGGTGCCGTTCGTCTTCGCCAATCCCGGCAAGTCGGCCAGCGGGCCGCTCGCGGTGAGCCTCACCGGCACCGACGCTGCCCAGTTCAAGCTGATCGACCCTTGCTCGGGCAAGCCGCTCGCAGCAGGTGGGCAGTGCAGCGTCACCGTGGCCTTCGCGCCCGGTTCGACCGGAGCGAAGGCGGCCACCCTCAGCGGGATGGCCCCGGGCGCCGGGGCGGCCTCGGCTGCGTTGACCGGGACCGGGGCCAAGCCGGCCGCGTTCGCCGTCACCCCGGCGACGTACGACTTCGGCTCGATCCTGGAGTCGTCGCCCACGGCCCCGCAGACCTTCACCGTGAAGAACACGGGCGGCGTCCCCACCGGCACCCCCACCGTGTTCGCCAACGGGACCAACGCCGCCGACTTCACCGTGACGTCCAACCAGTGCGGCACGGCGCTGTCGGCGGGCTCGAGCTGCACCTTCGCCCTCGTCTTCAAGCCGTCCACGGCGGCTGCGGAGGCGGCGACGGTGACGGTGAGCGCCACGGCGACGGCGAGCGGGACCGCGGCGCTTCAGGGCACGGGGCTCGCGCCGGCGGCCATCGCGCTCAGCCCCACCAGTCAGCCCTTCGGCAGCTGGATCACCGGGCAGACCAGCCCCGACACGACCTTCACCGTCACCAACAACGGCGGCGTCGTCACGGGCGCGCTTGCGGTGACCCTCGGCGGTACAAGCGCCGGCCAGTTCGGCACCACCGCGGATACGTGCACCGGCGCGACGCTCGCGGCGAGCGGCGGCACGTGCACCGTCAACGTGCACTTCGCGCCCACCACCGGGACGGTGGGGGCGGTGCAGGCGACGCTGACGGCGACCGGGACGCCCGGCGGCACCACGGCGGCCCAGCTCTCGGGCACGGCCATCGCTCCGGCCTCGCTGACCATCACTCCGACCAGCAAGGACTTCGGCACCTGGGCATGGGGCACGAGCAGCCCGGACACCACCTTCACCGTCAAGAACACGGGCGGCGTGGCGACCGGCACGCTGGCGTCGACCATTCCCCTCGGGTCGCAGTTCCTTCCGGGCAACACGGACAGCTGCACCAACACGACCCTCGCGCCCAACGCGACCTGCCTGGTCAGCGCGCGCTTCGCGCCGCCGCTCAACGCGCCGACCCCGGCGTCCACCAGCCTGACGGTGTCGGATGGGGCGGCGACCGTGTCGGCGCCGCTGTCGGGGGCGTCGGTGCAGCCCGCCGTGCTGGCCATCTCCCCGCCGGTGGGCTTCAACGGCTTCGGCACGGTGATCATCCCCAACACGGCGAGCGCGGTGTTCACCGTGTCCAACGGCGGCGGGCAGGCCAGCGGCCCCATCACCATGACCCTCGCCGCCACGGGCTCGGCGGAGTACGCGCTCACGGCCGACACGTGCACGGGCGCGACGCTGGCGCCGGCGGCCAGCTGCACCGTCGGCGTCGTCTTCACCGCATCGGCGTCGGGACCTGCAAACACGCAGCTCCAGGTCGCGGCGTCGCCCGGCGGGCCGGCGACTTACTCCATCTCCGGCACCGCAGCGACGCAGGCGACTCTCGCCATCACGCCGCCGACGGGCTTCACCGACTTCGGCACGCTGGTTTCGGGCACCACCGGCCCGGACTTCGCGTTCACGGTGAGCAACACCGGGGGCGTCGACAGCGGGCCGCTGAGCGTCAGCCTCGGCGCCGCGTCGCCGGCGGGCGACTACGGCATCACCCTGCCCAACGGGTGTCAGAACGTCGTGCTGGGGCCGGGGCTCTCCTGCACCGTGAATGTCCATTTCTCGCCTCCGGCGGGCATGTCGGGCACGGAGACGGCGTCGCTCGACGTGAGCGGCAGCCCGGGCGGGACCCCGTCGTTCGCGCTGAGCGGAACGGCCGACACGGCGGCGCAGCTCGTCGTGACGCCGCAAGGCGCGTTCGGCAGCGTGCTCATGGGGCACACGGTGACGGTGTCGTTCACGCTCTCGAACTCGGGGCAGCAGGCGTCCTCGACGCCGGCGCTGTCCACCGGGGACGCCGACTTCGTCGTCAACGCCGGCACGTGCACGGGACCCGTCGTCAACGGCTCGCCGTGCACCTTCAGCGTCGCCTTCACGCCCTCGGCGCCGGCCCGGGCCGAGTCGGCCACGCTGACGGCGGCCACGACGATCGGCAACGGGACGACCGCGCCGCTGAACGCCACCGGCGTGACGCTGGTCATCGACCTCACGAGCTGGACCGGGAACACCGATCCCGGCGGCTCGGCGTCGCAGACCTTCACGGTGAAGAACCCCAGCCCGCAGACGACCTTCGGCAAGGTGCTGTCCTCGGTGTCGGGCGCGCGCTACTCGCTCCAGGGCGGCAGCTGTACGTTCGGCCAGAACCTGGCCGGCCTGGCGACGTGCACGGCCATCGTCACCTACACGGCGGGGCCCGTGCCGGGCGAGGAGGACAAGGGGACGCTGACCGTGACCGACACCACCGTCGACCAGGTCCAGGCGTCGCTGGACTGGTTCTACGGTCTGGTGTTTTCGCCCAACCCGGGCGTCTTCCCGTCGACGACGGCCGGGACGTCGAGCGGCCCCATGACGTTCACGGTGACCAACCACGGGACGAAGGCGACGGGGGCCCCGAGCTTCTTCGCCTTCTCCGGGAAGGACTCCAACGCGTTCATCGTCCTCGCGGGTCAGACGTGCAACGGGCAGTCGCTCGCGGCCTTCGGGCAGGCGGGGGACACGTGCACGGTGCAGGCGCAGTTCTCGCCACCGGCCACGGGCGGGCCCGGCAACAAGACGGCGACGCTCTCGGCTACCCCGGCATGCACCTTCGCGTGCGGGGCCGTCGCGGTGGACAACGTGTCGGGGCAGGCGCTCTAGTCGCCCGGCGCGGGCCTACCCGCCACGCTTCGCGATGGCCGCCAGCGCCCGCCGCGTCGCGTCCATCGCCGCCGGAGACGACGCCGGGTCCGCTCCGTCGACCAGGATGACCAGCGCCCGCACCATCCGCCGCGCCTCGTGCTCGAGCGCGGCGTCCTCCGCCTGCGCCGCGGTCGCCAGCAGGCGCCTCCACACGGCGAGCTGCGCCGGCGTCCTGCCGTCGGCGCCGTACCAGGTCGCGAGCTCGCGCAGCGACGCGGCCCCGCCCGCGAGCGCGGCGTAGGCCTCGAGGTCGGTCTCGGCCTCTCCGTGGCGCCCCAGGGCCCAGCGCGCGCGGGCACGCCCCTCGATCGCGCGCGCCAGCGTCGGCACGCGCGCCAGGGCCGCCTCGTAGACCCTCACCGCCTCCGCGGCCTCGCCGAGCCTCATTCGCAGCGCGCCCAGGCCCAGCCAGGCGTCGCCGCTGGTAGGGTCGAGGGTGAGCGCCTCCATGTAGCGGCGGACGGCCAGGTCGTCCTCGTGCACCGCCTCGTGGGCGCGCGCCTGCCGCACCAGCTCGTCCGACGACGGGGTCGCCGCCGCCGCCCGCACCGTCAGCGCGGCGACCGCCGCGGCCACGCAAGCCAGACGCCCACGCACCCCTCCAGGCTATCAGACGCTCTGCGCGTCCTCGATCGCCTCGCTCCGCCTCGGCCGCAGGTTGATCTGGAGGATCTGCTTTCGTACCCGCACTCCGTCCGGCGTCACCTCGACCAGCTCGTCCGCGTCGATCCACTCCATGGCGGTCTCGATGGTGAGCGCGCGCGGCGGGGCGAGCATCACGTTCTCGTCCTTGCCGTGGTTACGCACGTTGGACAGCTTCTTCTCCTTGATGACGTTGACGTCGGTGTCGTTGGGGCGGTTGTGCTCGCCCACGATCATCCCTTCGTAGACCTCGGCGCCCGGGGCGATGAAGAAGTTGCCGCGCGGCTGCAGGTGGTGGAGGGCATAGGGGGTGGCCACGCCCTGGCGGTCGGACACGATGGCGCCGGTGTCGCGCTTGGTCATCGGCCCGCCCCACGGCTCCCAGCCCTCGAACATCGAGTTGAGCAGGGCCGTACCGCGCGTCGCCGTGAGGATCTCGCCGCGGAAGCCGATCATGGCGCGGCTGGGCACGCGGTACTCGATGCGCGCGCGGCCGAAGCCGGGGTTGGCCATCTTGACCATCCGCCCGCGGCGCTCGCCGAGGCGCTCGGTGACGACGCCGATGAACTGCTCGGGCACGTCGATCACCACCAGCTCCATCGGCTCGCACAGGACGCCCTCGACGGTCTGCGTCACCACCTCGGGGTTGCCGAGCTGAAGCTCGTACCCTTCGCGGCGCATGGTCTCGATGAGGATGGCGAGCTGGAGCTCGCCGCGACCCAGCACCTGGAAGGTGTCCGGGGTCTCCGTCTCCTCGACGCGGATGGCGAGGTTCTTCTTGGTCTCGCGCATCAGGCGCTCGCGCAGGTGGCGGCTGGTCAGGTACTTGGTCGCCTTGCTCTTGCCCGCGAAGGGCGAGGTGTTGACCCCGACCCGCATCTTGATGGTCGGCTGCTCGACCAGGATGCGCGGCAGCGCGCGCGTCTCCCAGCCGAGCTCCTGGTCGACGATGGTGTCGCCGACGTCGACGTCCTCGATCCCGGCGATGGCGATGATCTCGCCGGCCAGGGCCTCGGGCGCGGGCGTGCGCTTGAGTCCTTCGAAGGTGGAGAGGACCTTGACCGTCGACTTCACCGTGCGTCCGTCCTTGACGACGCCCACCGGCTGATTGGCGCGCACCGTCCCGGAGACGATGCGGCCGATGCCCAGGCGCCCGACGTACTCGTCGTGGTCGATGTTGGCCATCAGGATCTGGAGCGGTCCGTCGGGATCGCCGGGCGCCGGCGGGATCTTGGCCAGGATCATCTCGAACAGCGGCTCGAGCGTGGTCGACGGGTCGTCGAGCTTCACCTTGGCGATGCCCTCGCGGCCGACGGCGTAGAGCAGGGGGAAGTCGAGCTGAGCGTCCGTGGCGTCGAGATCGCAGAAGAGGTCGAAGATCTCCTCGTGGACCTCCTCCGGGCGCGCGTCGGAGCGGTCGATCTTGTTGATGACGACGATGACCGGGAAGCCGAGCTCGAGGCACTTGCGAAGGACGAACCGCGTCTGCGGCAAGGGGCCCTCGGCCGCGTCCACCAGCAGCAGCGCCCCGTCCGCCATGAGCAGCGTGCGCTCGACCTCGCCGCCGAAGTCGGAGTGGCCGGGCGTGTCGATGACGTTGATCTTGCTGACGGTCCCGTCGGCGGCGCGCCAGCGGACGCTGGTGTTCTTCGCCAGGATGGTGATGCCGCGCTCGCGCTCGAGGTCGTTCGAGTCCATCACGCACTCGACGAGGACCTCGTTGGCCCGGAACGTCCCGGCCTGGCGGAGCATGTGGTCGACCAGCGTGGTCTTGCCGTGGTCGACGTGCGCGACGATGGCGACGTTTCGGAGCTCGTAGGGGCGTGCGCTGCTCATCGGGGGCGCGCTCATCTAGCTTCCCTGGGGCACTTCCGCAAGGAAGTCGCGGAAGAGAGCACCCGTCCGGCGGCGTTCCGTGGTCGTCTCGGCACGCCACCGACACGCCCGGCCATCGCCCAGCCCAGCCATGCACAGACCTCTTTTTCGCGTCGTTCCCTCCGTTCCCGCCCTCCTGCTCGCCACCCTCGTGCTGCTCTGCGCCTGCCTGCCAGGCCAGCACGGCCCCAACGTGCCGCCGGGGCACACCTTG
>DATBQU010000013.1:0-2458 GCA_036560665.1 Polyangiaceae bacterium | reverse complement strand
CCCCGGCGACGGCATCGACCAGGACTGCGACGGCGTCGACGGCTGGACGGAGGAGCCCGCGGACCCCGAGCCCGCGCCGGGCGCGTCCGACGTCCTGGCCATGGCCGAGCTGCGGGCGCGGGCGCACGCCAAGAACGTGCTCGTCGTCCTGGTCGACGCGCTGCGCTTCGACCGGCTGGAGGACCCGCTCGCGGCCACGAGCCCCCGCCTCGCCGGGCTGTCGCGGCGGAGCGTCTCCTTCGCGCGCGCGCTGTCTCCCGCGGCGCGGACGCCGCTCTCGGTCCCCGCCCTGCTCGACGGGCGGCGGGGAGGACCGGGCAACACGCTCTTTCATGCGTTCCACGCGGCGGGGGCGCGCGCGGGCTTCGTCTCCATCGACGTGGTGCTCGACCAGCTGCACCTGGCGGACACGCTGGGCGGCGAGGTGGACCTGGTGGGCATTCCCACCGAGGGCGAGCGGAGCGTGTGGGGCGGCGGCGTCCACGTCTTCACCGGCGCCGCCGTCACCGACGCCGCGTTGCGCTGGGTCGATGCCGGACCGGCGGCGCCCGCGGCGGGACAGCGCGCGCCGTGGCTGCTCTGGGTGCACTACTTCGACGCGCACCAGTGGGACGCCATCGACGGGCTGCGGTCCATCCCGGGCATGCCGCGGCGCTACGACGCGGCCCTCGCCGAGGACGACCGCGCGGTGGGCGCGCTGCTCGACGGCCTGGAGGCGCGCGGCCTCGGGCAGAGCACGGTGGTCGTCCTGCTGGCCGATCATGGCGAGTCCCTCGGCGACCACGGGCTGCGGACGCACGGCTTCTACCTCTACCCGGAGCTCGTGCACGTCCCCATGAGCGTCCTCGTCCCCGGCGTGCCCCCGCGGAGCATCCCCACGGTGGTCCCGACGGCCGCGATGACCCCCACCCTGCTCGACCTGATGCAGATCGCCGCGCGGCAAGACGGCGCCGAGGCGTCCCTGGTGCCGCTGATGGCCGGGGCCACGCCACCGGACGGCGTCGCGCCGCGTCCGGTCGTCATGCAGGACACCCTGCAGAGCGCCCTCGCGCTGGGGCCGCGCCTCCTTCGCTTCACGCCGGGCGAGAACGCGACGGAGCTCTCGCCGCTGGACGATCTCGACGCGATGGACCCCGGGGATCTCGTCGCGCGCGAGCCCGACACCGCCGCGCGCATGTCGCGGGCGCTCGTCAGCCACCTCGCGCCGTAGGGTCCGCGAGGACGCGGCTCACCCGGCGAGGCCGAGCACCCTCCGCAGGACGTCGTTGACCATCTGCGGATTGGCGCTCCCCTTGGTCTCCTTCATCACCTGCCCCACGAAGAAGCCGAGCAGCGCCGTCTTGCCGGCGCGGAGCTGCTCCGCTTGCCTGGGGTTGCCCTCGACGACGCGACGGCAGACGGCCTCGATGGCGGCGGCGTCGCTCACCTGCTGCATGCCGAGCTCCGCCACCACCGCCGCGGGCATGCGGTCGCTGCCGGCGATGCGGACGTAGACCTCCTTGGCCTGCTTGCCGCTGATGGTTCCCTGGTCGACCAGGCGCAGGAGCTGCGCGAGCTGCGCCGGCGAGACGGGGAGGGTGGCGCTCAGGCCGTGCGCCTGCACGTCGCGCAGCACCTCGCCCTGGATGAAGTTCGCGACGCGGGTGGGGTTGCCGTGCAGCGTCGCCGCCTCCTCGAAGAACGCCGCCACGCGCGGGTGCCCGGTCAGCACCTGCGCCGCGTACGGGCTGAGCCCGAGCTCGCCGACGAAGCGCTCGCGCTTGGCGCGGGGAAGCTCCGGGATGCGCGCGCGGAGCTCCTCCACGAAGGCGTCGTCGAGCACCAGCGGCGGCAGATCGGGGTCGGGGAAGTAGCGGTAGTCCTGCGCCTCCTCCTTGCTGCGGAGGCTGAAGGTGGTCCCCTCGTCCTCGTTCCAGCCGCGCGTCTCCTGCACGACGCGCCCGCCCGCGTCGAGCGCGGCCGACTGGCGGACGATCTCGTGGGCGATGGCCTTCTCGACGAAGCGGAACGAGTTGATGTTCTTGAGCTCGACGCGCGTGCCCAGGCGCGCCTCGCCCTCGGGCCGGATGCTCACGTTGGCGTCGCAGCGGAAGCTGCCCTCCTCGAGGTTGCCGTCGTTGACGCCGATGAAGACGAGCACGTCGCGCAGGGTGCGCAGGTACTCCGCCGCGTCCGCGGCGCTGCGCAGATCGGGCTCGCCCACGATCTCGACCAGGGGCACGCCGGAGCGGTTGAGGTCGACCACCGAGACCTGCGCGTGGTGCACGTTCTTGCCGGCGTCCTCTTCCATGTGGACGCGCGTGATCCCGATGGTCTTCCGCACGCCGTCGACGTCGATCTCGAGCTTCCCGCGCTCGCTCAGCGGCTCGTCGTACTGGCTGATCTGGTAGCCCTTGGGCAGATCCGGATAGAAGTAGTTCTTGCGCGCGAAGCGGCTCACTCGCCTCGGCGTGCACGA
>DATBQU010000012.1:0-3750 GCA_036560665.1 Polyangiaceae bacterium | reverse complement strand
GGCGCCAACCGCCTGGGCGGCAACTCGCTGTCCGACCTGCTGGTCTTCGGGCGCATCGCGGGGCTTCATGCCGCCAAGTACGCCAAGGGCCGCGTCGACCCGCCGGCGCTCGACAAGGACGAGATCGCCGAGGCCACGCGCGAGGCGCTGGCGCCGTTCGCGCGCGAGGAGGGGCCGAACCCGTTTCTGCTCCACGAGGACCTCAAGGACAAGATGCAGACCTACGTCGGCATCCTGCGCACGGCGGAAGATCTCCAGAAGGGCGTCGAGAACCTCGAGCGCATCAAGGAGGCGGCCGGCCGCGTGAAGGTGGACGGCAACCGCCACTTCAACTCGGCGTGGCACCAGGCGGTCGACATGCGCAACATGCTCGTCGTGAGCGAGGCGATGGCGCGCGCGGCGCTGGCCCGCAAGGAGAGCCGGGGCGGGCACGCGCGCGAGGACTTCCCCGAGATGGACAAGGGCCACTTCTCGAAGGTCAACGTGGTCCTGCGCGCCTCGCCCACGGGGATGGTGGTCGAGGAGGTGACGCACCCCGATCCGCCCGCCGAGATCCAGGCCGTCCTCGACGAGAAGGAATGAGCGATGGCTGAGAAGAAGGTCAGGCTGAACGTCTTCCGGGGCGACGCCCAGGGCGGCAAGCTCCAGCCGTACGACGTGGAGACGTACCCGGGGATGGTGGTCCTCGACGCCATCCACGACATCCAGGCCAGGCAGGAGCCCAACCTCGCCGTGCGCTGGAACTGCAAGGCCGGCCGCTGCGGCTCGTGCAGCGCCGAGATCAACGGCAAGCCGCGCCTGATGTGCATGACGCGCATGACGCACTACGCGGAGGGCGAGGAGATCACCGTCACGCCGATGCGCTCCTTCCCGGTCATCAAGGACCTGGTGACCGACGTCTCCTTCAACTTCGAGATGGCCAAGAAGATCCCGCCCCTCAAGCCTCGCCCCCGCGAGGCCGACGGGACGCACCGCATGCAGCAGCGGGACATCGATCGCATCCAGGAGTTCCGCAAGTGCATCGAGTGCTTCCTCTGCCAGGACGTGTGCCACGTCATCCGCGACCACCAGCGGACCAACTTCGCGGGGCCGCGCTTCCTCATCCACCTGGCCGGGCTCGACATGCACCCCCTGGACACGCTCGACCGGCGCGAGCTCGTGAAGGACGAGTTCAAGATCGGCCTGTGCAACATCACCAAGTGCTGCACCGAGGTGTGCCCCGAGAGCATCCACATCACCGACAACGGCATCATCCCGCTCAAGGAGCGCGTGGCCGACGACCACTACGATCCGGTCCGCTGGCTGCTGCGCAAGGTCGGAGGCGGCCAGCCGAAGCCCAAGGCGCGCCTGCCGGTGATCAACGACGCGCTGTCGCGGACCGCCGCGGCGACGCCGCTGGCCAAGCGCACCGGAGACGACGAGTAGCCGCCGCGCAAGGCGAGGGAGGGTGGGATGACGTACACGCTCAAGCGGCTCACGCGAACGAACCTCGAGGCGGCCATCGCCAAGGCGGCGCACTACCGCGATCTGAACCAGCCCGAGGAGGCGGAGAGCATCTGCCGCGACGTCCTCGACGTCGAGCCGGCCCACCAGCAGGCATGGAAGCTCCTGGGGCTCGCCCTGACCGACCGCTTCGTCTCCCGCCAGGTGGGGCTGCTGGAGGAGGCCATCGAGGCCTTCGAGCGGCTGTCGGACCCCTACGAGCGCGTCTATCACCTCGGCGTGGCCTGGGAGCGCGCGGCCAAGGCGCACCTCGAGCGCAACGAGGCGCACAGCGCCGTGACGGCGTTCGAGCACGCGCTGCGCCTCTTCGAGCAGGCCGAGGCCATGCGCGCCGACCTGCCCGACCCCGTGCTGCGCTGGAACCGCTGCGTGCGCCTGCTGGCGAATCACCCGTCGCTGCGGGCTGCGATTCACGCGCCCCGCGAGGACGAGGTGCACCTGGGCGACTAGCCGGTACCGCTCGCCCCCGTCGAGTCGTCGGGTGTCCCCGGACATGCGCGTGCCTGTCCGGGACAGGCGCGGCTCCCGCCTCGAGCGAGGCATTCGCGACGCGTGGGCCCGCGAGCCGGGTGGCCCTTCCCGTGCGCCCGCCGGACCCGCACGAAAGGGGGGGATCGTCGTCCTGCGCCGCGACTTCGGCGACACCGCCACGCTCTACTATCCCTGGGGCCACCCGGACGACTAGCAGGTGCCGGCGCTTCCTGGGTCGATCGCGGGCTACGGTGCCCTGCACGCGTGATTCAGGGCGTCGGAGGCGCGCTCCTTGATGATGGCGCTGTCCCTGCCGCCGGCGACGAGCGGAAGGGCGGCGCACGTCGCGTGGAGCTTCGAGCCGTAGCCCTCGAAGGGGTCGATCGACTGCACCACGATGGCGTGCGTCGCCGGCAGGTGCACGATGGCGTCGGCCAGCACGCCGTCCATGTCCGCGGTGCAGCGCTTCACCGCGTAGCCGAGCGGCACCGTCAGCGCCGAGTACACCTCCGCCGGGCGCGTGGTCAGCGCCTTGGTCCACGCCACGTGCAGGCGGGGGCACGACAGCGTCTCGCCCTTGCCCGCCGCGCCGAGCAGCCCCGTCTCGCCCTGCTCCGCCAGCCACGCCAGCGTCGCGTCGTCGTCTCCCGCGATGCTGACCACGGCGTCGACGCACGCCGGAGCGTCGCGCGCCGCCGGCGGCACGGACAGCAGCACCTTGCGCGCATCCGGCTCGCCGTCCTTCGACGCGATCCCGCGGCAGATGGCGCCGCGCGTCGAGCCGTCGACCAGCAGGCGCACGATGGCGTCGTGCGCGGGCGGGCCGATGCTGGCCAGCGCGCTCGACACGTTGAAGTTCTGCAGGCTCGCCGACAGTCGTGCCAGGGCGTGCTCGAGGTCGGGCACGAAGGGCACCAGCCGCGAGTCGTGGCGGTCCATCGCGCTCGCCGCCAGATCGGCGCGCCCCGGGTCCCCCAGGCCGTGCTGGAACATGGTGGTGCCCCACGGGGCCTTGCGCTGCACCGCCGACCAGCCGGCGCGGAAGGCCTGGACGTCGAACGACGAGCGGGCCTCGAGCGCGGCGACGGCGTCGGGCCGCGTGTCCGCCAGCCGCCCCAGCGCGGCGACGGCGTCGGGCGTCCCGTTCTGATCGAGCCAGGCCACGTCGCCCTTGCGCTCGGCCTCGACGATGGTGCTCGGCCGGCACGCGGCCAGCCACGCCAGCAGCGCAAGGCAAGGGAGGCGGCGCGCCGTCACGAGAAGCGAGGATACACCACCCTCCCGCTATGCCGTCCGCTCCTCCGTCAGGCTGGGGGCCGCCAGGCGCGGCCCCGCCTTCAGGTTCAGGCGCACCGGCAGCACGATCATCGGCACCCCCGCGTGCTGCAGGCGTCGCTGGATCATGAACGCCGTCTCGTTGTGCAGGATGCGCGTGACGAAGGTGTCCTCCTCGAAGATGAGCTGCCCCGCCACGAAGAGGGCCTTGGGGTACTTCTGGATCAGGTCGGTGCCGATCTTCTCGGCCTCCACCGCCACCTCGATCCCCGTCGAGAAGGTGCTCTCGGCCGGCACGCCCAGCCAGGCCGCGTACTGCACGTACTTGTCGAGCGCCTGCTGCGTGCGCTGCTCGAGCTGGTGCACCTCGTCGACCCCCTTGAAGACGCCGGAGTCGATGACGGCGACCGAGCAGAAGACGACCCCCTTGAAGTGCCCGGGGAACATCCTCAGCAGGGTGAGCAGCGCGTGGCGCCCCAGCCCGCCGTACCCGCCCACGAA
>DATBQU010000011.1:0-4137 GCA_036560665.1 Polyangiaceae bacterium | reverse complement strand
GTCCGAACGCCGCCCTCGCGCGCTCGACCACCGCCGCGGGCGCCTGGGCGGGTCTCGTGGCCCTCGCGCTGCAGAACCTGGTGGACCTCGGCACCGAGGTCCCCGGGGTGATGCTGGCGGGCGTGACCTGCGCGGCGATCGTCGTGGGGGGCACGGCGGGGAGCTCGTCCCGCTGGCGCGTCGAGCGGTGGGGCGTCCGGCCCACCCGCGTGGCGTGGACGGCGGGTGCGGCGGCGGTGGTGGCGCTCGCCCTGGCCGGGACGGCGCTGGGCGTGGGGTTGCAGGACGACCAGCGCGCCATGCGCGACGCGGCCCTCGACCGTCGCACCTCGGTCGACGCCATGCACTCCATGGCGCGCGCGGCGATGCTGCGGCATCCCGCCGAGCCGTACCTGCCCTTCGCCGCCGCGCTGCGGGCGTCCTACCAGCGCGACGACAACGCCATCCCCTGGATCGGCGCCACGCTGGAGCGGGCCAACGTCTACCCGCAGGCCCACCTGGTGCTCGCGCGGGTCGTGGCCCGGCGCTCTCCGTCGCAGGGGCGGCTCGAGTGCCGGCTGGCGATGGAGCAGGGCATCTACCTCACGCCGTACGTGATGGACGTCGCCACCCACCTCATCGGCGGATTCGACGACGCGATGGAGATGGTGCCGTCGGGGCCCGACGGCGTCATCGTGCTCGAGCACCTGGTCCCGGCCGTCCCCGACGCCCTGCCCGCCACCCGCGCCATGCTCGACGCCGAGTACGCCGCGCGCGCGCCCGCCGCCCTGGGGCCCCAGCTGCGCGCCGCACGCGCCGCGGTGGAGGACGTGGAGGCGCCCGAGCCCTGGTGCGAGGGGGCCGGACGTGCGGCGTGCGTGCGCCTCGCGCTCGACCGGGCCCTGCGCGTCCAGCAGGCCGCGCCGCGGCAGTGCGACGGGTACGCCTTGCGCGCGCGGACCCGCGTCGCCGGCGGCGAGGTGGCGGCCGGGCTGGCGGACCTGCAGCAGGCGGCGGACGTGGTGGCCGATCGCGTGACCTGCCTCGAGCAGCTGGCCACCGTCGCCCGGCGGGCGGGGGACGAGGCGCGCGCCGAGGTCACGCTGGAGAGCGTGGTGAACGCGGGGTGCGCCGACGCCGTCGAGTGCGCGCGCAACCTGCGCTGGGTGGGGAGCGAGGAGGAGGGGTCCGGGCACCCGCGCAAGGCGCTGGCCATGTTCAAGCGTGCCTACGAGCGGACGCCCGACGACGACGCGCTCCTCGAGCACATCGCCGTGCTCGCCGCCGCCGCCGGCCTCCACGCCGAGGCGGCGGAGGACTACGACCGGCTCGCCCGCAAGCACCCGGCCCCGGCGTGGACCGAGGCCGCGAAGCGCGAGCACGACGCGGCGATGCGGGCCGCCATCCGGCTGTAGCGCGCGGCAGCTCCCGCGGTCAGGCCGTCGGCAGGCGCGTCGCGTAGCCGATCCATCCGAGCGGCAGATCGGTCGAGGTGTCGATCTTGGCCAGACGCAGGAGCACCAGCGGCACGCCGACGCGGAACACCGGCCACGCCGCCGCGCCGAGGATCCTGCGGGCCACGGCGGGCAGGCTGGTGTGCTCGCGGATCATCTCCGGCACGCGCCCCAGCTCCTGCGCCATGAACTCGCTCCAGTTGCCGACCGGATCGAGCGCGTTGAGCTCGAAGCCCCGCGCCGGGATCGACCGCTCGAAGAAGTCCGGCGCGTACCCGCCGTAGTAGTGGGTGGGCACGCGGTGCACGCGGCACGCGGCGGGGACGGAGAGAAAGAGCCGCCCGCCGGGCCGCAGCAGCCGCGCGAACTCGTCGATGGCGACCAGCGGCTGCTCCACGTGCTCGAGGACCTCGGTGCACAGGATGGCGTCGACCGAGCCCTTCTCCAGCGGGATGGCGGTGATGTCGCTGCGCACGAGCTCGACGCCCTCGCCGGCGTAGTCGACGTCGGGGTGGTCCTGCGCGATGTAGCGGCAGTGCGCGAAGAGACTCCGGTAGCGCAGCGTGCCGGCGCCCACGTCGAGGACGACGCTGCCGGGAGCCAGCGTGGCGGCCCAGCGCGCGACCGCCGCGTCCCGCACGGTCGCGTTGCGATCGAGCCTGTCCAGGCCCCGTCGTACGAGCGCTCTCACGTTCACGCGGAGGATCCGTAGACAACCTCGCCACCGGCGGCAAGGGCAGGGGGGCGCTTGCGGAGCACGACGAACATGTTGGCGCGAAAGGGGGCCAGCCAGCCGGAGGCGTTGACCAGGCGCTCGTAGGCCATGAACGCGAGGAACAGCGGCCGGGCCACCATCCCGTACGACGGCTCCTTCTCCACCAGATCCAGCCGATCCACGTCGAAGCCCGCCTGCGCGGCGTGCCTCCTCACGGACGCGGGCGTGTTCATGGCGTAGACCGTCGGCCACGGCTCGTGGTGCCCGGCCGGCAGCTCGCGCAGGCGATTGGCGAACCGCCTGTGCGCGGAGTGGGGCGCCAGCCGCGAGACGAGCGCCACGTAGTGCACCAGGTTCGGTGTGCGGAAGACGTAGCAGCCGCCGTCGCGCAGCACGCGCGCGATCTCCGCCAGGTGCGCGGCCGCGTCCTGGACGTGCTCGACCACGTAGTTGGAGACCACGAGATCGAAGGTGGCGTCGCCGAACGGATAGCGATCCCCCTCGATGACGCCGCTCGAGGTGAGGTCGGCGTTGCCGTGGACCTCGTCGCTCACGTCGAGGCCGTGAAGCTCGCCGAGCGTGGCCAGGAACGCCGACGTCGCGTTGGTGGGCCCCGCGCCGACCTCCAGGATCTTGCCGCCTCGCCCCGCGCGCGCGCGGCACAGCTCGTGGAACTCCGTGGTGCCGTCGGTCCACCCGGGACGCGATCCGTAGAACCGCGTGACCCACGTCTCTTGCCAGCTCATGGCGCGTGGACCCTCAGCCCTTCCGCTAGTGGGGCGGCGCCGAGCTCGCGTCGTCGGCGGCGCCAGGGTCGTGCGACTCACCGGCCGCGGCCGGCGTCGAGGCGTACCCTTCGCGCTTGTAGTAATAGTAGTGGTAGTAATACGAGTACTCGTGCCGGTTGAGGTTCACGGCGTTGAGCACCGCGCCGACCACCTTGGCGTCCACGTCGCGAAGAGCGCGCAGGCCCTGCGAGCTCAGGTGGCTGCTGGTCTTGAACGCGCGCACGACGAAGACGGTGCCGTCGGTCAGCGTCGAGATGATGGCCGAGTCGGTCACCGCCACGAGCGGCGGGCTGTCGATGATGACCCGGTCGAAGCGGTCGGACAGGTCCTGGATGAACTTCCGGAACCGCTCCGAGTGCAGCATGTCCGCGGGGTTGGGCGGCGTCGGCCCGGCGGGGATCGACCACAGGTTGTCGATGCCGGTCGGCTTGGCCACGTCGTCGATGGTCGCGTCGCCCACGAGGACGTTGGTGACGCCCGAGTCGCCCGCCCGGCCGAAGATGCGGTGCAGCCGCGGGCGCCGCAGGTCGCAGTCGATGATGCAGACCCGCTGCCCGCCCTGCGCCAGGGCGATGGCGATGCTGCACGCCACCGTCGTCTTGCCCTCGGACGGCGCGGCGCTGGTGACCAGCAGCTTCCGGTACGGCCGGTCCGGGTTCATGAACATCAGGTTGGTGCGGATGGCGCGCGCGGCCTCGGCCACGCCCGACAGCGGCCGGTGGTGGACGATGAGCTCGTGCGGGTGCGCCGCCTCCGTCGCCGTCGTGCGACGACGCGAGCGCCGGCCGTAGCGCGGCCCCTCGTCGTCCTGCAGCTCGGGGAGCAGGCCGAGGAAGGTGATGCCGAGCTTCTCCTCGAGGTCGTCCGGCGTCTTGAGCGAGCTGTCCAGGCGCTCGCGCCCCCACGACAGCCCCACGCCCAGCAGCAGCCCCGCCACCAGGCCGAACATCAGGTTCAGCGACGTCCGCGGGCGGACCGGCGCCGCCGGCTCCATGGCGTCGTCGATGAGCAGGATGTTGTTCACGTGCATCATGCGCGCGAGGTCGGCCTCCTTCTCGCGCTCGATCAGCATCGCGTACATCTTCTCGTTCTGCTCGCGCGCCCGGTCGAGGCGGCGGTACTCGATCTCCTTCATGTTGAGATCGACCGCGCGCTTGCGCGCCATGTCGAACAGGCCCCGCTCGCCCGCCTCTTCCCGGAC
>DATBQU010000010.1:0-9375 GCA_036560665.1 Polyangiaceae bacterium | reverse complement strand
ACGTCGTGGTGGTCGGAAACGCCGAGGGGGTCTACTCGCCTCGCGTGAAGCAGCTCGACGTGCTGGTGCACGTCGGTCCGGTGAAGAAGCTGCTTCGCGTGTTCGGCGCACGCGTCTGGTACAGGGGCCTGACTGGCCTGGCGCTCAGCCCGCCCGAGCCGTTCGAGAGACAGGCCATACGCTGGGAGTACGCCTTCGGCGGATTCGACGGCACGGATCCGGAGAAGCCGCTCGAGGAGCCGCGCAACCCTGTCGGTCGCGGCATCGCTCGCGACCGGGCGTCGCTCGTCGACCAGCTGGCGCCCTGCGTCGAGGACCCTACGGATCTCATCACCAGCGAGAAATCGCGTCCCGTACCTGCGGGCGTCGGCGCCCTGGGGCGCCACTGGATGCCGAGGCGCCAGTACGTCGGCACCACCGACGAGCTCTGGAAGAGGGAGCGCATGCCGCTCTCCCCGCTGGATTTCGACGAGCGGTACAATCAGCTGGCGGCCCCGGACCTCATCA
Source organism: Polyangiaceae bacterium (assembly GCA_036560665.1). Lineage (GTDB taxonomy): Bacteria > Myxococcota_A > Polyangia > Polyangiales > Polyangiaceae > Palsa-1150. The sequence goes on along the minus strand of DATBQU010000010.1, from coordinate 8,868 downwards.
CGCCCTCCCCGCTTCAAGGGGACGAGCCGGTCGAGGTGGTCAACATGTGCGCGGACGGGTCCATGAAGTTCCCGCTTCCACGCATCGCATTCCACGTGGGCGCCACCTACGACGACCGGAGCAAGAAGGAGTATCGGTCGATGCTCGACACCGTCCTTCTCACGCCGTCCGATCGCCGCGTCGAGCTCACCTGGCGCGCGGCGTTGCTGGTCCCGCGACCGGCGAGAAAGCTTCGCGACATCCAGGTCTTCGAGAAGACCATCCTCTGATGGCGCTCGATGTCGTCCACTGGGGCGGCCGGTGGGGCCCGGCTCCCACCATCGTCGCCACCTCGGCGTGGAACGGCATGGGCTTCACGCCCCACCAGATCTGGGCGTGGCGGCGGGCAGAGATGAACGCGCTGGCCGAATCGCCGTTCCTCTGCACCAACGGCGCCCGAGCCACGATGGCCTTCATCCGGACACTTCCAGTTCGCGCCAAGGGCACGGAGCGACTGCGGGTGATCGCAGAGACTCTGCTCGAGCCGCTGCTCTCTCGCCTCGGGGCCCTCCCGCAGACGTCCAAGGTCGGTCTGGTCCTCTGCCTCGCCGAGCGATTCGCCGACACCGCGCCGCCACACCTGCGCAAGGGCCGCGGCGAGCTCGAAGCCGCTCTCTTGGAGCTGCTGAAGGCGCGCGACCGCGACGTCGTCTACACGGTCGTGCCTCGCGGGCACGCGGCGTTCGCCCATGCGCTGATCGAGGCCAACGCGGCCCTGGCAGCGCGCGTCATCGACGCGGCGATCGTGGGGGGCGTCGACACCTACTACGATCCGGACGTGGTGGAGCTCCTGCTGGACGTCCGGCGCATCTTCGACGGCGAGAACCTCGATACCTTCATCCCCGGGGAGGGCGGCGCCTTCTGCCTGGTCGCGCGCAGCGACATCGCCAGCCGCTACAAGTGGCCGGTCCTCGCGCGCATCGAGTCCGCCGCGAGCAACGAGGAGCCGTCCCACATGGGGACGGACTTGCCGTGCCTGGGGCTGGGGCTCTCGCGTCCCCTGCGAGCCATCGCGGACAGAATGCAGGAGGAGCACCGCAACATCGACCTCTGGCTGGGCGACCTGACCAACGAGAACTACCGCACCCAGGAGTGGATGCTGGCGTTCCCGCGAGCCTCCGCCGGCGTCTCGGGGCCCCGCTCCACGATGCAGTTCCTACCGGCCTTCCTCGGTGATCTGGGCGCCGCCACCATGCCGACGGCCGCTGTCCTCGCGGTCGAGTCGTTTCTTCGTGGTGACCCACCGGCGGACAACAGCCTCATCATCGGCAGTAGCTTCGGTGTTCATCGCGGCGGCGTCCTGCTGGCGAACGAGTCGTCAGCGCCGGCCGCCGTCCCGGTCCCCTCCGCCAGGCCTCGGTCCCAGCCCGCCCCTGCCGCCTCGACCGCCCCGCCGCCGCTGTCGCGTAGAGACGCGCTCGGGGCCTCGTCCGTCCCGCCCCCGCCTGCCGAGGACATGGGCGCCAAACTCGGGCTCATCTCCTACGCCTCGGCCTGCGCCGAGGCCGCCGTGCGTCCGGAGCGCGCCGACGCGGCCTGGGCAAAGTACGGCCTGGCGGGCGCGGCCATCGAGGCAGAGCACAGCGCCTGGCGAACCCAGTTCCAGCAGTACCCCGAGGAGCGCGCCGAGTTCGAGCGCCACCTCGAGCAGTTCAAGGGGCACTGGCGGGCGCAGCGGACCTAACCAGGGTCCCCGGCTGGTAGTCGCATTCGACGTAGACGTGGTGTCCCTTCGGACCGACGGCGGCTTCGAAGGCGCCGGAGTGAAACGTGGCCGGCACCGGCTTCTCGGGGGGCACCGTGACCCTGGGAAGGGTCCACCACGGCGGCGTCGGATCCACGATGACGCCGAGGAAGCTGATGGTCGTGATGGCCCCCACCGTCGTGGGGTACAGGCTCTTGCCGGGCGAGAGGAACCAGTGCTCCTCGGCGATGCTCGGCAACGGCGGCGGGTTCGGGAGGCGTGACTCGGGGGGCGCCTTCTTGAGCAGCGACACGACTCTGCCGATCAGGCTGGCCAGCGGCGGGGCCTTCGGGTCCACGGTCCCCGTGAAGATGCCGATGAACCCGGGGCGCATCATGGGATCGACCTGCAACGTCAGGTGATGCCTCTTCACGATCACGAAGGGGTAGTCCCGCCCGGCCGAATCGGGCGTCGCGCTCGCCGTGACCAGCGTCGACGCGGCCGGAGCCCCGGCCAGCGGCGCGGTGGGGTTCGAGGCATCGAACGCCGACAGGTCCACCGACTCGAGCTTGTACGAGACGACGACGAACCCGGGGACGTCGGGAAGGGCTTCGAGGCGCGGGTACCGGTAGGCCGGGTAGAGCCACCAGTACTCCTTGCCCGCCTGCGCCACGAGCTGCCCGACCTGGGCGCCCTCCTGCCAGAGCGAATAGATTCCGTCCTGCGCGACTCCAGCCATGTCCCCTCCTTGGTCGTCGACGGGGGCCGATGCTAGGGAAAGACGCCGCACAGCGCGAGGGCCTCGCGTATCGACATCACGTCCAGGCGTTCGTCCCAGCGCGTCGCGGGCACCTGCGCGGCGAGGCGCAAGGCAGTCGCCGGATCGCAACGGGCGGCGCCAGGTCCGGCCATCAGCGCCAGCACCTGGAGCCCGACGCCGGGCGTGTCGCACTCGATCGCGCTGCGCGACAGCGCCTCGAGCTCGGCCTCCGTCGCCGGGTCCCCGCATGCGACGGCGAGCCCCGCGGCGAGCAGGCGGGCGCCCATCGACTCGCCCAGCCGCCGACCGATGTCACGCGCCGCGACCGCCAGCTCACGGGCGACGGCGTGCTCGCCCAGCCGCCAGGCCACGGCGGCCTCGTTGCGGCGAACCGGAGCCTCCAGCAGCTCGAGCGAGCCGATGCGCGAGGCCGCCTCCACCAGCTCGAGGTCCGGCGCGGCGGCGCGGCCCAGGCGGTACGCGAGGCTGCGTTCGATCCACGCGGCGCGCCCCTCGAGCAACGCGTTCCTGCACGCGCACGCTACCTCGCGCGCCTCGAGCGCCCATGCCGCGGCGACCTCGTACTGGAAAGCCTCCATGGCCGCGGTGGCGGCGTGGATGCGCGCGGCGACGCGCTCCGTGGTCCACGTCAGTCGCTCCGCCGCCTCGGCGCACAGCCTCGCGGCCTCCTCGAAGCGCCCCTCTCGGTAACGCAGTCGCCCCGACCACCACGCGAGCTCCGCCCTCGCCTCGGGGTCCGGCGAGCTACGCGCCCAGGTCGTCACCTCCTCCAGCGTCCGTTCTGCCCGGTCGGGGGCGCAGCGTCGCGACGCGGAGACGCGCAGGCGGTGGCGAAGGCGCTCGAGGCGCGCGTCCCCGAAGGGTGACAGGGTCTCCAGCATGTCGAGGGCCCGATCGCTCCACTCGCCGATGGCGAGGGCCGCGCGCAGGAGGTGCTCCACCGCGTCGAGCTCCCCGGCGCGCGGCGTGGTGCGGCAGATCTCGTAGAGAGCGCGGTCGATGGCCTGGGGAAAGTCCTCCGTGATGGCCACCGCCGCCCACTGCTCGAGCAGCGACGCGAGCGCGTCCAGGGCCGAAGGCGCCTGCTCGCGCACCGCCCGTACGCCCTCGGCGAGCGCCACCACGGCGTGCCCCAGCTTCCCGCCCCGCGCGTGCTCGAGCGCGAGCGCGCACGACTCGGTAGCGATGGCGAGCGCCTGCCCGACCTCGTCGCCGTCACGATGCATGATCACCAGACGTCGCAGGCGCTCGGCGCTCTCGGCCGGGACGGTGTCGGCGAGCTCCGGAAGGGGACAGGGGATCTCGGGTCGCCCGCGCGGCCCCGTGACGGCGACGACGAGCGACGGCACCACGTCCAGGCAGTCGATCGCCTCGCGCTCGATGTGGAGCCCGTCCGGGCCGCTGCGGCACAGACCCGCCTCGACCCACGCCGAGAGCTCGTCGACGACCCGTCCCGGCAGGCCGCCCGTGCGGCGCCACAGGGCATGTGCCGCGTCCTCGCCCAGGTGCAGCAGCCGATCAGGCGCCGCGAACAGCGCGCGCAGGGTCTCTCGGGGGATCGGCTGGTCGGGCCGCGCGTCACGGGCCTCGAGGAGCGATCGCAAACACGCGTCGTCGAGTGGCAGGGGCCGGCGCTCGACCCCGTCGGCGAGGAGGCGAACCACTTCCAGGGCGGAGCCCGGGCGTTCGGCCGGCCGAACACGGAGCAGGGCGTCGACGAGGGAAGCGACGGCCGCGGGCGCGTCTTGTGCGAGGTCACGGAGCGACGGCGCGGGAGCGCTCGTGCGGGCCACGAGGAGCTCGCGGAGGTTCCCCCCGTGCGGTCGCCGCCCCGACAGCGCCTCGAAGAGCATCAGTCCCACCGCGTACAGGTCCGTCCGCTCGGTGACGCGTTCGCCCTCGATCTGCTCCGGCGACAGGTACGCGGGCGTTCCCAGGAGCTGGCCGTCGAGCGTGAGATCGGCCGAGAGCACCTCGCTGGTATGGGCGAGACCGAAGTCGAGCAGCACCGGAGCGCCCCGGGGGGTGACGAGCACGTTGGCCGGCTTCAGATCGCGATGAAGGACGCCCGCCGCATGAACGCGCGCGAGCGTCTCGAGGAGCCTCAGCGCGACCGGGCCGAGATCCGACCAGCCGCACGGCGCGGGGATGCCGGGGAACGGAGTCCCCTCGACGAGATCCATCACGACGAACGAGCGTCCCTCGTCGACTCCTTCGTCGAGCAGCCGAACCACGCCGGGCAGCCTCAGCACGCGCAGCGTCGCCACCTCGCGCCGCGCCCGCGCGGCCGGGGCACCGGCGCCTTCGCCGAGGATCTTGACGGCCACCGTGCCGCCCGTGATGCGGTCGGTCGCGCACCAGACCTCCGCCTGGCCGCCGCGGCCGACGCGGCGTTCGAGGAGGTAGCGACCGGCGAGCCGACGGGAGGCGCGCACTTCCTGCATGCGAGCGACTCCTAGCCGAGCGCGGCCCCCAGCGTCAGCTCCTCCATGCTCACCCCCGCGAACCGCCGCGGCCTCACGGTGATGGTCAGCGCCCCTCGCGCCGGATCCACCTTGGCCAGGATCTCCGGACCGCTCGGCGGCGCGTTCTCGAACAGCTCGGCGAGGGCGATGCGCGCCACCTCCTCGGCCTTGCGCGGCTCGGTGTCCGCGGGGATGGCCGCCGCGACCTGCTGCACGGCGCGGGCGAACCGCCCCACGAAGAGCTGGTCGGCCAGGGTCGACGTGGTCGGGCCGCTGCCTCCGCCCGAGCGATGGAGCACCGGGGCGCGCACCAGCAAGGCGGCGTCGCTGTTGGGTGCGCAGGTGAGCATCGTCAGCCCTCCGCGCGCCACTTCGCGCACCGCGTCCTCGGTGGGGACGACCTGCAGCGGGATGGCAGCCTCGTGGCCCTGCTCGCGCGACGTGTGGACGGGCAGGTCGCCGATGGCGCCGTCGCGCGCCCCGGTGATCGCGGTCGGCCAGCCGAGGCGGGCGTAGCTGCGCGCGCAGAGCGCGGCCACGACGTAGCCGCCGGGGGCGAAGACGTTGGCGCCCTCGTCCTGGGGGTCCTCGTCGAACGGCGGGTCTTGCTGGCGCGACGTCGACGCGGTGTAGGCGGCCCGGACGAGCGGATCGTTGAGCATGATGGTGACCCACCGCGCCGCTTCGCGCGAAGCCACCGCGCGCACGACGACGGCGCGACCGTCGTCGCTGGTCGACAGCGCGCTCGTCGACCGCGCCAGCTGCCCGAGTGATTCGACGCCCAGCATCGAGGGATGGCCGCTCACCACCAGCGGCGCGAGGAGCCCCGCCGCGAGCCCCGCCCACTTCTCGAGGCGCGCCAGATCGACCGCCACCGGCTCGATGGCCTGATCGACGATCAGCAGATCCACAGGAGCGCGCGACGCGTCCTCCGCCGACAGGCGGCCGAGCACGTCGACCACCGCCTCGCGGCCGGCGTTCACCACGTCGATCTCCACGCCGGAGCGCTTGGCGCAGTGGTCGACCAGCAAGCGCAGGCCGCGCCAGGTCGCCTCGAGCCGCCGCACCTCGGGATGACGCAGGATGGAGTCGAGCAGGTTGCGGAAGGCGCGCTCGAGACGCTGCGGCGCCGTGCCCACCACGGCGCGGGGAGCGCGCGCCGGTCGCGCGCTGCGCGCCACGGCGGTGATCACGCGGGACATCTCGCTGCTCTCCGGCCCGGCGGCGTCCCCCAGGGGCTCGGCCTCCGCCGGCGCCGCGACGTCGACCATGTCGAGCAGCGAGCCCAGCCCGCCGTTGCTCGAAGCCGGCCTGGCCGGCGAGGGCGCAGGCGCCTGCGCAGCCTCCGCCTTCGGGGCGGGCACCGGCTCCGGGGCCGCGCGCACCTCGCGCACCAGCGCGTCCGCCCACGATGCACGGGGCAGGATGCGCGTCAGCTGCGCGCGCGCCGCATCGACCGTGATCTTGCGGGTGGCGACGTCCTGCACCACGCGCCGCGCATCCGCCAGCGCCCGCAACGCCGGGACCTGCTCCACGATCTCGCCGGGCCGCATCGACTTGCGCTCGCGCCACAAGAGGTCGATGCGCAGCGCTGGCTCGGTGGCCTCGAACGGATCGCTCACCTCGATGGCGAGCGAAGGGGCCAGCTGGCCCATGACGCGATCGAAGGTCTCGGCGTCGATGGGGATGGCCTCGAGCGGCGGCGTGCGCGCAGTCGACCAGTCGGGGCCGGCCACGAGCTCCGCCACGACGACGACCCGGAACGGGCTAGTCTCGCCCCGCTCCGCAGGGGGATCCCCCTGCTTCTTGTCACCGAACCCGATGCCGAACGACGCGATGCCCCCGGCGCGATCTTCCGCCATGGCGCAGGAGTACCGCCACCGGGGCGCGGCAACAAGCGCTGGCGGGTCAGCACCCCGGCGCGCGTGCCGTCACCAGCAGATCAGGCTTCCGGTGTACCCGCACTCCGGACGTGACATCAGCGAGTAGGTCATCCCGGTGAGGAAGCCCAGGCCGACGCCCGCCAGGCTGCCGGCGAGAATCTGCCCGCCGCCCTCCCAGTTGCCGACGCCGCGGCCGACGTCGGTGACGACGCCGAGCACGAGGGGCATCACCAGGTTGCCGACGAACGAGCCGGCGTTGAAGCGGCCGTCGCTCCACTTGGTCATGTCGAAGAGCCAGATGGCCGCGCCGTTGCCGAGCGCCGCGAAGGACCCGAACGCGTGCGTCGACGGCGACCCGTAGGTGTCGCAGTGCGGGCCGCCGGCGTTGGTGTCGTCGCAGCCGGGGCGCGGATCCTTGATGGCGCCCTTGAGCAGCAGCTCGTTGGTGAGCGTCAGCACGGTCAGCGTCATGACCGGCGCCAGCTGCGAGACATGCCAGCGTGCCTTGAAGCCGACGGTGACCTCCGGGTCCGAGTAGAAGATGCGCGGCATCAGGAGCTCGAGAGCCCCTGCCGTCGCCATCGTCACGGTGGTGGCGGTACCCCAGCCCTGATCCCGATTGGGGGGCGGTGACACCTGCGCCCCTGCCGGGGAGCTGACCGCGAGGACCAACAGCGCCGGTGCGAGCAGCAGACAAGCCTTGCGACACGTCATCGAAAGAAGTCTCCCTCGTGCGGGGCCAAGCCTCGCCCATTCCGGTACCCGGGGCCAAGAGACTTGATTGGGGGACGCCTATCTTCTGGGCGGGCCGCCGCCCGGCCACTGTCCCCCGGGCCCGCCCGGCCAGGGTCCTGCGGCCGGCGGCTGCGAGACGACAGGGGGCTGGGACACCCCGGGAGGCTGGTGCGGGCCCTGGGGATGACCGACCATCGGCGGGGGAGGGACGGGCGCGCCCTTGGGCGGGGCCACCTGGGCCGGGAACGCGCCCGGCGGGGGCTGGCCGCCCTGGCCTTGCCCGAAGGCATGCCGCGGGGGGCTCACCCCGGGCGGGGCGGCAGCCGCGGCCTCGTCGGCGAGCTGCGAGTACGCGTGCACGAACTCGGGCCCGAAGATGAGCATGAAGGTCTGCTTCTCGTCCTCGGCGAAGTCGCCGTACACCTCGGCGTAGACCTCCCAGAGCGTCTTGTAGCGGAAAGGACCGAGCTGGCTGCCGCCCGCCGCGCGGCGCCGCGGGTTGCCGAGCTCCGCCTCGATGGTGGTGGGCGCGAGCTTGGAGAGCAGCGAGCGGACGCCCTTCATCACGCCGCTCAGCATCGCCACCTGGTGCACCATCACCTCGGCGAAGGTCGACTCGATGGCGCGCGGTCCCTCGTTGGAGGGATCGGTCCAGTCGAGCAGGCGCGCCGCGAGCTCGCGGGGCTCGCGCGCCGTCTCCACCGCGCGCGCGGCGTTGAGGTGCTCCTTGGGCGAGCGCGTCTTCTTGATGTCCATCTGCGTCTGGAACTGCTTGTGCCCGTCGCGCAGGGGGAGAAAGCACTTGAAGAAGACGTCGAGCAGGTCTTGCACCTTCTGGGCGAAGGCCACCACGTCGACCATCCGCTCCAGCGGCCCGCGCTGGGGCACGAACGACGCGGCGAGGTCGCGCAGGACCTGCAGGGCCACCGTCTCCTCGCGCGTAGCGTCCTGGTGCTGCTGCGAGGCGGGGCTGCCGGGGGCGCCCCCGGGGCGGCCGAAATGGGCGGCCAGCCGCTGGAAGTCCCCCTCGTTCTGGACGGTCCCCATCTCGGTGGTCATCTGCTGCAGCAGGCGATCGCGCGACGCAGGGTCGAGAGAGTTCACCATGGCGAAGAGCTCGCGGTAGAGCTTCGCCCAGCTCGCGCGGTACTCCGCGTACGCTGGCTGGAGGGTCGCGAGCTGCTCCTTGCTGCGATCGGGGCCGGTGGGGACCGCGGGCGCCCCCACCAGGGGAACCCCCGCCATCATCTTCTGCAGCTCGTTGACGTCCATCGAGAGGAT
>DATBQU010000009.1:0-9890 GCA_036560665.1 Polyangiaceae bacterium | reverse complement strand
ACGGGCTCGACGCACGGGGCGCCGCTCGACGCGCCGGCCGATCCGATGAGCAACTACCCGGCCCGTCCCGAGTGGTTTCTGCTGTCGCTGTTCGAGCTGCGCAAGCTCTTCAGCGGCTCCGGGGAGTTCTGGGGGACCACGGTGGTGCCCGGCGTCGCGGGGCTTTGCCTGGCGCTGCTGCCCTGGCTCGATCGGCGGGGACGCCCGCGGGCGCTGGTGGTCGTGGCCCCGGTGGTCCTCGTCTTCGGCGGCGCGGTCGCGCTGGGGGCGGCGGCGCTCCGCAAGGACGCGCGCGACGAGCAGTACGCCAAGCAGCGCGCCAGCGCCGACGTGCGCGCGGCTGCGGCGGTGAAGCTGGCGATGCAGGGGGTCCCGCCGGCGGGGGCCCTGGCGATGGTGCGGCAGGATCCCGAGCTGCGCGGGCGCGATCTGTTCGACGAGCACTGCGCGAGCTGCCACGTCCTCGGAGATCTCGGCGACCCGAAGAAGGCGACGGGGACCAAGCTCGACGGCTGGGGGACGACCGACTGGATCACCAAGATGATCCACGATCCGGACGCGCCGGAGTTCTTCGGGCGCGGGCCCTACAAGACGCAGATGCCCAGCGTGGACGTGCGGCCGGCGGACAAGCAGGACAAGCCGTGGACGCCGATGGTCAAGAGCGACGCCGAGAGGAGCGCGGTCGCGCTGTTCCTGGCGTCGCTGGGCGACGAGCCGGGCGATCCGCCGCGGGCGACGGACGCGCCGGCGCGCGCGCTCGGCGAGCGCATCTTCGCCGAGCGTTGCACCGCCTGCCACCTCTACAAGGGCGAAGGGGACGACGACAGCTCGGGCATCGCGCCGGAGCTCGCGGGCTACGGGTCGATCGCGTGGACGCGGGCCCAGATCGGCAACCCCGCCACCCCGGCGACGTACCGCGAGAACGCGCTCGACGAGAAGATGAAGAAGCACATGCCGCGCTTCGACAAGGATCTGTCGCTGGCCGACGTCGATCTCGTGGCGCGCTGGACCCGCGCGCACGCCCGCGGGGTCCCGTTCCCCTGACCCCGGGGTCGAGGTAGCGGCTGAGCCGCACGTCTTGCGCGCAAGCGGGGGAAGCCCCACTTTGTGAGCCATGAGCAAGACGCGAGGCGAAGTGCTGGAAGAGTCGCGCCGCAAGGGCTTCGTGGCCGGAGCGGCCGCGGTGGCCACAGTCGCGCTGGGCGCCACCATCGGGTTTCCCGTGGCGGCGGTGGCGGCGGTGCCGACGGCGCTCCTCGGCTGGCGCTGGTGGAAGCACCGCGCCAAGAACGGCATCAAGTTCTAGAACGCATCCCATGACCGCGCGATCCCTTCGCGATGCCGGCGTCGGCCTCGCTCGGTCTCGCACGGTTCTGGGACGCGTTCTCTGCGGCCTCTCCGGCGAAACCACGAGAAAGAACTCGATGAGCTCTAGCGGGAGACGCCGATTTCGCCGCCGCAGGGGACGTCGACGGAGTGCGTGCGCCCGCGGCCGACCTTGATCTTGTGGGTGCCGCAGGTGACGAGCGCCGAGGGGGACGACAGCTTCTTGCCGTCGAGCCACACGCGGCCCGCCACGGCGGGCTTGTCGAGGCGCAGCGTTCCCGTGCTCGGATCGGTGGAGCCGGGAGCCGACGGCGCGAATGCGTTCGGGACGGGAGGCGTAGCCGCGGCCTTCGCCGGCGTGGAGGTGGACGTGGGTGCCGTCGTCGATGCTTGCTTCGGTGCCAGTGGCTCCTCGCTGCTCGCGTGACCGACGCGCGCGATGGCCGCCGCAACGAGGATGAGCGCGCATCCCGCCAGCGCCCCGATGACGACGCCGCGCAGGCTCCGCCGCTTCCCGGGGATGCGGATCTGCATGGTCGCGTTGACCTCTTCGTCCTGGATGTCGACGGCCGGGCCGAGATCGAGCCCTACCGGGGCGATCGACGACGCCGACGGCGACGGCCGCGCCTTGCGCGTTCCTGACCGTGCGCGGACGGTCTCGACGACCTCGAGGACGTCGATCGCCTGAAGCTCCTGGGTGGCCTCCGCCGGGGCTCCCCCTTTTCGCACGGCTCCGTCCATCGAAAGGACCCTCCGCAAGGGCGATAGCCATGCTGCGGCGCGACACCCGGTGCGGCAAGCAGGCTCCACGCCCCAAAAGCGTCCCCATCGTCGGCAGCGGAAGATGACGGCGCGTTTGCACGGAAGTGCGTGGATGACGGACGACCGACCCCCTGGCCATGGGTCTCACGTGGAAGTCACCGGAGTTGACGAATGACACCGGTCAGGCTTGCGTTAAGCGGTATGGGAGGGCAAGTGGGCACGTCAGGCAAGTTGGCGCCGCCCCGGGCGAAAGGCCCCTGGGAAGCGCTCGATCGCGTGGGCGAAGGAGCCACCTCCGTGGTGTGGAGGGCCCGTCACGCCGAGAGCGGTCAGCTGGTCGCGCTCAAGCTCGCGAAGGGGGAGGGGGCCGCGCACGACGCGATCGCGCGCGAGGCGATGCTCCTGGCGCGGGTCGCCCGCCGCTGGGGGCCGGCGCTGGTCGACGCCGGCGCGGGATTCGTCGCGACCGAGTGGGTGGAGGGCGCGCCCGTGGCGGCGGGCGAGGACCGAGACGAGCTGGCGGCGGTGGTCGCGCACGCGGTGGGGCGCGCCCTCGAGGAGCTTCACCAGGCGGGCGTGCGCCACGGGGACGTGAAGCCCGGGAACGTGCTGCGCGGCGCGCACCGGCCCTCGCGCGACGCGGCGGACGATCGCGGCGCCACCCTCATCGATCTCGGCCTCGCGACCGACGTCGACCGCGAGGCGCTCGGTGGGACCCCGCGCTACGCATCGCCCGAGCTGCGCGATCGCGGCGAGGCGGGGCCGGCGGCCGACCTGTGGGCGCTCGGGCTGCTCCTGGCGGAGCTCGTGGATCCACGCGTGGCGAAGGCCGGCGATCCACGGGCGGCGATCGCGGCGTGGACGCGCGCCCGCAGCGAGCCGGCGCGCTGGGCGGAGGCGCTCGTCGCGCTCGCCCCCGGCGGCCGGCCGAGCGCGGCGTGGCTGGCGTCGCAGGCAGCGCGCTTCCTCGCGCTGCGCGCCGGAGCTCACGAGGCGGGCCTGGCCCGGGTCGAGCGGGTGCGCCGGACGTACCTGGCGGCGCGTGCGGTCGACGTCGTGGCAGGCGCGCAGGTGCCGCGCACGCTGGGCGAGCCGGCGCGAGGGTGGCTCGAGGACGCGGTGACCTGGGCGGCCAGGCTCGCGCAGGGCGCGCCTCCCGCCGCGCGCATCCTCGAGCCGCTGAGCGCGGTGCGTCGCGCGCGCTGGATGGTGTCGCTGGTGGGACCGAGCGCAGCGGCGTGGCCCCTGGTCGGCGACGAACGGAGCGAGGGCGACCTCGTGGCCCGCGCGGTGGAGCTGGCCGGCGTGCACGATCCGTCCGGGTGGACGCTCGACGATCTGCGAGGGAGCGGAGTGGCGGCGACGCCGGCGTGGGCGCCGGGCGACGACGACGAGCGCCTGGTGCGTCTCGTGCGCGAGCTCGCACGGCCGACGCCCGATGCCGCGGCGCTGGCGCTCGCCGAGAACGAGCTGGCGGGCGGGCGCGCGCCGTCCGCCATCGCGGTGCCGCTCGCCGCGGCGCTGACCCGGGCTGGCGAGACAGGACGGGCGTGGGCGGCGCTCGCCTCGGGGGTCGGTCCCGAAGCGGACGCGCTCCGGGCCGAGGTGGCGCGGCGGCGTGGGGACGTGACCCAGGCGAAGCTCGCGGCGGGGCGGGCGCTCGCCACCACCGACCAGGCGACGCGCGGCTCGGCGCAGGCGACGCTGGCGCGTCTGGCGTGGGACGCGGGCGAGCTCGACGAGGCCGAGCGCCTCCTCGACGGTGCGCGCGGGCCGGCGGCGGCGGAGGTCCGCGCGCTCGTGGCGTGGCGGCGCGGCACGTACGAGCCCGCGCTGCGTGCCCTCGACCACGCGCTGGCCGAGCCGCTCGAGCCGGACGCCTTCGCGCGCCTGGAGTCGGCGCGCGGGCTGCTCGAGATGTCGCGTGGCGCGTCGGCCGCCGCGCTGCGCGCCTTCGGGCGAGCGGTGGAGCTGGCGACGCGGGCAGGGGCGGTGGTGGAGGAGGCCACGTACCTCACCAGCGAGGCCGCCGCGGCGACCGACGCGGGCGACGTCGCGCGTGCCCTGGCCAGCGCGACCCGCGCGGCGCTTCTGTGGGAGCGCCTCGGGCATCCTTCGCGGGCAGCGCGCGCCTGGCTGGCGCGGGCTGGCTCGCTCTCCACCATCGGCGTCGCTCACGCGGCCGACGAGGCGGCGGAGCAGGCGCGGTCGAGGGCCCTCGCGTCGCGTGACGCCCAGGCGGCGGCGTACGCACGCTGGGCCCAGGTGGAGGTCCGGCCGCCCGGCGACGACGCGGCTCGGTCGTGGGCGATCGAGGCCGACGGGCTCCTGCGCGAGGGAAGCCCGGACGACCGGGCGCGTTCTGCGGCGCGGCTCCTGGTCTGGGCGCCGGACTCCATCGACGCCGCGCGGGTCGCGTCGGTCGACGCGCTGGCGGCCACGTTGCCCGCGCCGGGGCGGTGGGAGTGGTGGGGAGCGCGGGCGGCGACGATCCTGGCCGGGCGGCGGGCCGACGGCGACGCGGCGGTCCTGGGCGCGCTGGTGGCCCTGGTGGACACGCCGGCGCCGCTGTCGTCTCGGGGGCCTGCGCTCGATGCGGCGGTGCGCCTGGCCACCGATCGCGGCGACGGGGAGGCGGCCCGCCGGCTGGAGCACGCGCGGCAGCTCGCGGCCCGGGCGCTGCGCGACGGGACACCCGCCGAGCACCGCTCCTCGCTCGCCTCCGTGGCCTGGGCGCGGTCCTCCGCGGTGGACGCGGGCGACGTGAGCTTCGTCCCCGCGCAGGTGGCGCAGCTGGAGGCCATCGTGCGCGCGCTGTCGGCGCGCGACCGCCTGCGGCCGCTGCTCGAGCAGGTGCTCGACACGATGGTGCTCTGGACGGGGGTCGAGCGCGGCCTGCTCCTGCTGCGGGCGCCGGACGGGCGGCTGGTGCCGCGCGCCGCGCGCAACCTGGCGCGACGGGACCTGGCCGGCGAGCAGCTGGCGCTGTCGCAGACCATCGCGCGCCGGGCCATCGACGAGGGCGACGCGGTGGTGGCGACCGACGCGTTCTCGACGCTGGGCGACGTCCACGCCAGCGTGCACGCCCTCAAGCTTCGCAGCGTGCTGGCCGTGCCCCTCGTCGCGCGCGGCGAGACGCTCGGCGTGGTCTACCTCGACGATCGCGTGCGCAGGGGCGCCTTCGGTCCGCGCGAGCTGGCCTGGGTGCGCGTCGTCGCCTCGCAGGCGGCGATGGCCATCGCCGACGCCCGCGACGCCGTGCTGCTCCGGCGTGCGGTGCGCCGCGCCGAACGGGCGCGCGTCCGCGTGGAGGCCATGCTCGGTGAGCGGGACGCCGAGCTCGACGTGACGCGGACGCAGCTCGAGCTCGCGCGCGACGGGCGCGAGACACGTTTCCCCTACGACGAGATCGCCGGCCGCAGCGAGCCCATGCGCGTGCTGCTGCACCTGCTCGACCGCGTGACGGCGAGCGACGTCCCGGTGCTGGTGGTCGGCGAGAGCGGCACCGGCAAGGAGCTCGTCGCGCGCGCCATGCACGCCAACGGCCCCCGCGCGCGTCGCGCCTTCGTGAGCGAGAACTGCGCCAGCGTCCCCGAGACGCTGCTCGAGTCCACCCTCTTCGGTCACGTGAAGGGCGCCTTCACCGGCGCGTCGAGCACCCGCGCCGGCCTCTTCGACGTGGCCGACGGCGGCACGCTGTTCCTCGACGAGATCGGCGAGATGTCGCTGGCCATGCAGGCCAAGCTGCTGCGCGTGCTCCAGGACGGCGAGGTCCGGGCGGTGGGCGGCGAACGCGCGCGCACGGTCGACGTACGCGTCATCGGCGCCACCAACCGCGACCTCGAGGCCATGGTGGCCGCCGGCACGTTCCGCGAGGACCTGTTCTACCGCCTGAACGTGATCACGCTGCGCGTCCCCGCGCTGCGCGAGCGTCCCGAGGACATCCCGCTGCTGGTGGACCACTTCGTCCGCAAGCACGCCCCCGAGGGAAGCGTGAAGGTGACCCGCGCGGCGATGGCCAAGCTGATGGCCTTCCCGTGGCCAGGCAACGTGCGGCAGCTGGAGAACGAGGTGCGACGCGCGCTCGTGCTCGGCGACGGCACGCTCGACGTGGGCGAGCTGTCGGCCGACGTCGTGCGCGGCGGGGCGAGCGCGGCGCGCGGCGCGGGCCTCGACATGCGCACCCGGGTCGACGCGCTGGAGACGGAGATGGTCATCGAGGCCATGACCAGGACGCGCGGCAACCAGACCCGCGCAGCGCAGCTCCTGGGCCTGTCGCGCTTCGGCCTCCAGAAGATGATGAAGCGGCTGAAGATCAAGGCGCCGGCGTAGTAGCTTCGGGGGACATGCTCCCCAAGACGCTGAGCGGCAAGGCCCTGCGCCACCTGCGCGGCCTCGGCCACGCGCTCGATCCGGTCATCGCAGTCGGCAAGGCCGGCGTGACCGACGCCGTGATCGCCGAGGCCTCGAAGGCGCTCGAGCGCCACGAGCTCATCAAGGTGCGCGTCCTCGGCGAGGCCCCGCTCGACCGGAAGGACGCCGCCGAGGAGCTGGCCAAGGCCACCGGCGCCGTCCTGGCCCAGGTCCTCGGCCGGACCTTCCTCCTCTACAAGGCGCACCCCAAGAAGCCCAAGATCGTCCTGCCGAAGGCCAGAATAACCGAGGGTTAGGGAGGATCGGGTTGCGGCACGGCCCGTCTTTCGGTAGAGACGTGCGCTCTCACGTACGTCACGTCCATCCCATCCGTCTCGTTCCGGGGCTGTAGCTCAGTTGGGAGAGCGCTTGCATGGCATGCAAGAGGTCACGAGTTCGATTCTCGTCAGCTCCACCACCGTGATCCACGCTGGCACCTTCGTCGGCAGCTCGAGAGAGGCGAGCGTGCGATGGGTGGATTTGGTCGTCGTGGGCATGGGATGCCACCTCGTGTCCTGGGAAAGCGTCATCTCGGTCCGAAGGACCGTCATCCCGGTCTGGGGGACCGTCATCTCGTCTTGAAGGAGCCTCATCGCGTCGTGTGCAAGCGTCGTCTCGGTCGACGAAGGACGCTTCGTGCTCTGGGACCTCCGCTTCTCGGTTCGAGGACGTCGACCGTCGTTCTGAAGGGACGGCGTCTTGTCTCGAGGAAGCGGCTTCTCGTTCGCTAGGAGCCGCGCTCCGTTCACGAGGAGCCGCGCCCTCGTCTCGGAATGCGGCTCCTCGTCGAACGAAGGCCGCTCCGTCGTCGCGAGAAGCCGCGTTCTCGTCGGAGAGTGACGCTCCCCGTCGACGCGAAGCGGCGTTCCCTCTTCGAGAAGCCGCTCCTCGTCGACTCGGAGCGTCGTTCCCTCGACGAGATGAGGCTCCCGCTCGACGCGATGGCGCTTCTCGTCGATCGGATGCGTGGGCCCTCCGTCTCGAAGCGCCGGCCCTCGTCGTCGGTGCCTCTACCCTAGGGGCTCGGGCGTCCGTGGCGAACCAGGACGGACAGGACGGCCCAGAGGGCGCGCCACGCGCATCAGACGCCGAACGGGTAGGTGTCCGGCAGCTCGACGTTTCGTGGTCGCCCGGCGGGCAGCGGCCGCACGGCCCGCGTCTCGTCGAACCAGAGCAGCTCGTCGAACTGGTCGACGATGTCCGCCTGGAAGTAGTGGCTCGCGAGCTCGGTCTCGGGACGGTAGACGACGCCGATCGCCCGTTCGAGACGAGGCTCGGCGAGACCGTCGCGCACCGCGCGGCGTACCGGGGCGCGCAGGTGGAGCGCGAAGGCCGGGACGCCCGTCTCGTGCATCAGGCGCTCGTAGCTGTCGGCGTGTGCCGGACGCACGCGCATCGTCTGCATCGGCTCGTCCCAGTCCGAGGCGGCTGCCACCGTCCCGTGGTCGGTCGCGAACCCGATGATGTAAGCGTCCAGCCCGAAGCGCCGGCGACAGAGCTGTCCGATGTTGTGCTCACCCCGCGCGCTCATCTCCGTCGCCGAGGCGTCGCCCACGTGCGAGTTGTGGGCCCAGACGATGCCCTTCGAGCCGGAGCCGTAGAACGCCAGCAGCGACTCGAGCGTGTCCTGCATGTGGCGATCGCGCAGGTTCCACGACGCGGCGCCGCCGTAGTACATGGCGCGGTAATAGCGCTCGGCGCCGGCCACGACGCGCGCATTCTGAGCGGCATCGAAGAAACGTGCCCCGTCGCGCACCGCGTAGTCGAGCCGCCGCGCGACCAGCTCGCGGAGCATCGCCACGACAGCCGCCTCGGAGCTCTGGTAGCGCCCCGCCAGGACTGCGGCACCGTAGGCCGCAGGGTCGCGTTGCCATGGCGTGAGCAGCCCGTAGCGTCGCCGCGCGACCCTTCCTGCTTCCGGATCCACTTCGTCCAGGTATGCGAGCACGGCGGCGATCGAGGTGAACATGCTGTAGAGGTCCAGGCCGTGAAAGCCGGCCCTGAGCGCAGCATCCTGCTGGTCGGCGTTGTATGCGCGCAGCCAGTCGACGAACGTCGCGACCTCCTCGTTGCGCCACATCCACGTCGGGAAGCGCTCGAACGGCGTGAACTCGAGTGATGATCGCCTCGGCCCGCCCAGCACGTAGTCGTCGATCCTCGCGGCGTCGGGCCAATCGGCCTCGACCGCGACGAACTGGAAGCCGCGCCGCGCGATGAGCTCCTTGGTGATGCGGGCGCGCATCCGGTAGAACTCGCTCGTGCCGTGCGTGGCCTCCCCGAGCAACACGACCCGCGCGTCGGCGATGCGCTCGAGGAGCCCGTCGACCGGATCCTCGTCGATGTCGCGCAGGGGCTCGGCCGCCTCGCGGACCAGCGTTGCGATCGCGCCGCAATCCCCCGTCTGACCGCGTCCGCGCAGGAGGACGGGCGGCTCTCGCCAGCCTTGCTCGCCGATGAGCGGGACGAAGCGCACGTCGTCGACGTGCTCCTCGCGGTACTCGCCGGCGCTCACGCGCGTGACGCGCACCAGCTTCTGGTCGTCCACCTGCGGCCCGACGGGGATCACCAGGCGACCGCCGACGGCGAGTTGCTCGAGGAGCGCCGGAGGCACGCCCGGGCTGCCCGCTGCGACGGCGATGGCATCGTAGGGCGCGTGCTCGGGCCAGCCGAGCGATCCATCCGCGCAGCGGACGTGGACGTTGTCGAACCCCAGGCGCGCGAGCCGCTCGGCCGCCGACGCTGCGAGCGACTCGATGCGCTCGACCGTGTACACCTCGCGCGCGACGCGGCCCAGGATCGCGGCGGCGTAGCCCGAGCCGGTCCCTACCTCGAGCACCCGCTCGCCTCCCTGGAGCCCGAGCGCCTCGACCGTGAGGGCAACGACGTACGGCTGCGAGATGGTCTGCCCCTGCTCGATGGGCAGCGGCGAGTCCTCGTACGCAAACTCGGCCAGGTCCTCGGCCACGAACGCTTCGCGCGGCACCGAGCGGAGGGCCTCGAGCGTCTTCGCCGTCCGGATGCCACGTCGAGAGAGCAGATCGACCATGCGGCTGCGTTCGAGCGGGACCATTCCCCGGAGGCATGCCAGATCCGCGCCGAAGGGACGCACCGCTTCATGGCGAGCACACATGCGGGGGCGCAAAGCCTGCGGCTCGTCCCCCGGTGGTCCGCGCCTTGCTCGGCGGGGAGCCGTTGATCGGTCGCGCTCTCAGCTTCCGTCTGGACCAGGCCGCCGCACTCATGATGCGCTTTGCGGAGCGCACCGGGGTCGGCTCCGCACGGGCCGGGCGCCGCTACCTGTGGACGGATGCGTTCGCGGTATGCAACTGCCTGACCCTCGCCCGCGTCACGGGCGAGACGCGCTATTCCGACCTGGCCCTCGAGCTCGT
>DATBQU010000008.1:0-17247 GCA_036560665.1 Polyangiaceae bacterium | reverse complement strand
CCTCGGTGGGGCGCGTGCGCGGCGCCAAGGTGAGGCGGGACGCGGCGATCGGCGAGGTGCGCGCGCGCGCGACGGCTCTGGTGCAGAAGGCGCAGAACACGATGAACGCCGAGATCGCCAAGATCGAGGCCGACATCCAGGTGGCGCAGAAGGAGAACGAGCGCCGCATCGTCGACGCCACCACCAAGCGCGAGGCGGTCATCGCCGAGGTGCGCGGGCAGGTCCAGGCGCAGGTCGCCGAGGCGGGCGCGCAGCTGAAGGCCTGGAACGCGCGCGTCGAGCAGGTGCGCCGCAAGCTGGAGGCCGACGTGGTAGCCCCCGCCGACGCGGAGCGACAGAAGGCCGAGGCGCAGGCCAAGGCGCAGGCCTCGCAGGTCATCGCGCAGGGGCGGGCGGCGGCGGCGGCGGTGACGGCGCTGGCGGAGGCCTACCGCGCGTCGGGCGCGCGCGGGCGCGACGCGCTGCTCCTCCAGAAGCTCGTCCCGGTGTTCGATCACCTGGCGAGCACGCTGCGAGACATCAAGATCGACCGGCTGGTGGTGCTCGGGGCGAGCAACGGCCACGGCGGCGCCTCGGCGGTGAAGGCCATCGTCACGGCGAACGAGCAGGTGCGCGCCGCGACGGGGGTGGACCTGGTGGCGGCGGCGAGGGGCCGTATCGGGACGGCCGAGTAAGGTGGCGCGCGCCGCGAAGCTCGTGTCACCTTGAACCGGTGCGCGGGATCTGGCGCCCTCTTCCGGTGATGCTGGCGCTGCCCGCGGGCGCCGTGGCAGCCTGCGGCAGCTCCGGCCTGCCCGCGACCGCCGACGGGGGAGCGGACGGCTCGAGCGCTCCCGGCGACGACGCCGCGCTCGTCGACGTGACCGCCGTACCGGGCGATCCCGGCGCGCAGCTCGACGTCCCCGTCCTGCCGGTGGGGGACGACGCCCTTCGCCTCTGGGAGCGCTGGCCCAGCCAGCGCATCGGGATGCGGACGGCGATGCGCTCCACCTACGATCGCGCGGGCGGCAACGAGGCCGCCGACGCCAGCCACTTCCTGCGTCAGGGCTCGTCCTTCTACGTGACGCTCGACCTCGCAGGGCAAGGCGCGCTGATGTTCGTGCGCACCAACCGGTGGCACGGCAGCCCCTGGCACTACGTCGTCGACGGGCACGACACGGTGGTGAGCGAGACCAACACGCAGGATCCGCAGAACCCCGTCGCCGGCGCGACCTTCCTGCCGGCCGCCGCCTTCCCCGCCCCGCTCGCCCTCACCGAGTCGACCACCCAGGGCGCGGACCTCAGCTGGGTGCCGGTCCCGTTCACCGGATCGTTCACGCTCGGCTACGAGCGCAGCCACTACGGCACCGGCTACTACGTCTACGACCTCTACCCCGCCGGCGCGACCAACCTGTCGCAGCCGATCGTGGCCTGGGCCGCGCAGCCACCGGCGCAGGACGTCGTCGACCTCGTGACGAAGGCCGGGCAGGACATCGCCCCGACCGACGCCTCCGTCACCAGCCAGCACGGGCAGGTCGACCTCGCGGCCGGCGCCACCGCGACGGTGGCCACGCTCTCCGGCTCCAGCACGCTGCGCGCGCTGCGCTTCACCGTCCCGCGCGGGGAGGAGCAGGCCTTCGGGCGGGCCCGCGTCCGCATCACCTGGGATGGCCGCGCCACGCCCTCCGTCGACGCCCCGGTCGCGCTCTTCTTCGGCGCCGGCTCGCTCTACAACCGCAACCAGCGCACGTACCTGGTCCAGGCGCTGCCGGTGCACATCCGCTTCGACCCGGCGAGCGTCGAGCTCGCGACGTACTTCCCGATGCCGTTCCTGCGCGAAGCGCGCGTCGAGCTCGTGGCGGCCGACGCGGTACCCGGCATCACCTGGGAGATTCGCGCGCAGCCCTACGCCGACCCCGGCAACTGGATCGGCTACTTCCACGCGACGTACCGTGACCAGGGCGCGCCCACGGCGGGCAAGGATCTGGTGCTGCTCGACACGACCCAGGAGGAAGGGGGCGGCGACTGGAGCGGCAGCTTCGTCGGGACCTCGTTCGTGTTCTCCGACCAGGCGGCGCTCGGCACGCTGGAGGGCGACCCGCGCTTCTTCTTCGACGACAGCCAGACGCCGCAGGCGCAGGGGACCGGCAGCGAGGAGTGGGGCGGGGGGGGCGACTACTGGAACGGCGGACAGACGACGACGCTGCCCTTCGCCGGCCACCCGGTGGGGGCGCCGAACGCGGCGGCCGCGGCCAACGCGGAGGACGCCGTCGAGTCGGCCTACCGGTTCCTCCTGTCCGACCTGATGGCCTTCGGCAAGAACGCCCGCATCCAGCTCGAGCACGGCGGGACCGACGATTCGACGGAGCACTACCGGACGGTGGCCTTCTGGTATGGCCTGCCCGGCGCCAGCCTGCTCCAGACGGACACGCTGCACGTGAGCGACACGGCGGACGAGGCGCGCCACGCGTACGCCTCCCCCGACGCGTCCGGCGTCGACACGCTCACCAGTCGCTACGAGTGGGGCGTCGATCACGTGGGCGCGACCGAGATCTACCCCGCGCTCACCGACACCGGCCGGCACACCGCCGGGACCTCGCAGCTCACCCTCGCGCTCGAGCCGAGGAACTACGGCGTGCTCCTGCGGCGGCGGCTCGACTATTCTTACCCCGATCAGCGCGCCGTGGTGAGCGTCGCGGACGACCGCGACGGTGCGCCCTTCGTCGGCGCGGGCATCTGGTACCTGGCGGGGGCCAGCACCTACCTGTTCGAGGACTCGTCGAGCGAGCTCACCAACGGGACGCCCTCCATCGAGACGAGCGGCCACCGCTGGCGCGACGACGATTTTCTCGTCCCGCGCCAGCTCACCGAGGGGCGCTCCGCGGTGCGGGTGCGCATCGCCTTCGCGCCCGCCGGCCAGCCGCTGCGTCCGGGTGACGCGCCCGCGGCGCAGGCGTGGAGCGAGTACCGCTACACCGCCTACTGCTGGGTGCTGCCGCCGGTACCCTGAAACCGAACCGCCTCCGTGGCGTAGACTCCTACCAGCGATGCGCGTTCACGTGGTGGATGGGACGTACGAGCTCTTTCGCGCGTATTTCTCCAAGAGGCCTCCCCACGCCGCGCCCGACGGGCGCGACGTCAAGGCCACCGTCGGACTCGCCGCGTCGATGCTCGCCCTGCTGCACGACGAGGAAGAGCGCGTGTCGCACGTGGCCATCGCCTTCGACAACCCCATCCGCTCCGTCCGCAACGACTGGTACCCCGGATACAAGACCGAAGAGGGCGTCCCCGAGGATCTCCTCGCGCAGTTCGACCTGGCCGAGGACGCCGCGCGCGCTCTGGGCATGGTGGTGTGGTCGATGGAGCGCTACGAGGCCGACGACGCCCTGGCCACGGCCGCCGCGCGGTGGCGCGACGAGGTCGATCAGGTGCGCATCCTCACGCCCGACAAGGACCTCGGCCAGTCGATCCGGGGGCAGCGCGTGGTGCAGGTCGACCGTCTCCGGCGCGCGCTCATCGACGAGGACGAGCTGATGCGCCGGCGCGGCGTCGCCCCCACCAGCATCCCCGACTGGCTCGCGCTCGTCGGCGACACCGCCGACGGGTTCCCCGGCATCCCCGGCTTCGGCGAGAAGACCGCCGCCGCGCTGCTGCGCGAGTTCGGGCACCTGGAGAAGATCCCGCGCCGGGCCGGGGCCTGGCCGAGCGCAATCCGGGGAGCCGACCGGCTCGCCGCGGCGCTCGCCGCGCGCTGGGACGAGGCGCTGCTCTACCGCAAGCTGGCGACCCTCGTCGACGACGTGCCGCTGCCCCAGAGCCTGGACGACCTCGCGTGGCGGGGCGTGCCGCCGGGGCCCTTCGCCACGTGGTGCGAGAGCACGGCCGCGCGCGAGCTGCGCGACCGCCCGGTGAGGTGGGACCTGGATCTCTCGCGCTCCAGGTAGTCGCCTTTGCGCGCGGCGCGGCGCGTGGCATGTACCGCTCATGGCCGCCACGGAACGCCGCTTCGACGTCGTCGTCATCGGGGGAGGTCACAACGGGCTGGTGGCCGCCGGGCTGCTCGCCAAGCGCGGGCGCCGCGTGGTGGTGCTCGAACGGCGCGACGAGGTCGGCGGCGCCGCCATCACCGAGCAGCCCTTCGGGCCGGACTTCAAGGTCACCACCCTCTCCTACGTGGTCAGCCTGATGCCGCCGACGGTCCTGCGCGAGCTCCAGCTCGAGAAGCACGGGTACAAGGTCCATCCCCAGCACGGCTACTTCGTCCCGCACCGCGACGGGCGGTACCTGCAGATGCACGCGGACGAGCGCCGCCGCCGCGACGAGCTCGCGAAGTTCTCGCGGCGCGACGCCGAGGCGATGCCGAAGTGGGACGCGTGGCTGGGCGAGCTCGGCGCCGTGCTCGGGCCGCTGCTCGCCACCGTCCCTCCCAAGGTCGGCTCCAGGAACGCGGGCGACCTGTGGAAGCAGCTCGGCCTGGCGTGGAAGCTACGCTCCCTGGACACGCCGCGGATCGCGGACCTGACGCGGCTGATGACCATGAGCATCGCCGACCTGCTCGACGACCACTTCGAGTCGGCGGCGGTGAAGGGCGCCCTGTCGGTCAGCGGCATCATCGGCACCTGGGCCGGCCCGCGCTCGCCGGGCACGGCCTACGTCATGGCCCACCACAAGATCGGCGACGTCGGCGACGGGCAGATGGGCTCGTGGGGGTTCCCCGAGGGCGGCATGGGCGGGGTCACGCAGGCCATGCGGCGGGCGGCGGAGTCCTTCGGCGCGGTGGTGCGCACCGGCGCGGCGGTCGAGCGGATCCTGGTCCACGCCGGCCGGGCGACGGGCGTGGTCCTGGAGGGGGGCGAGGAGCTGCACGCCGAGACGGTGGTCACCACCACGCACCCGAAGATCGCCTTCCTGAAGCACGTGGAGCGCCGCCATCTGCCTGAGGAGTTCGTCACCGCGCTCGAGCGCTGGAAGACGCGGAGCGGCACGGTGAAGGTGAACCTCGCCCTCGACCGGCTCCCCGAGTTCCGCTGCAAGCCGGGGTTCGACCCCGAGGTGCACGGCGGGACCATCGTGCTGGCCGAGTCGGTCGATGATCTGGAAGGGGCGTTCCAGGACGCGGTCGCGGGGCGCGCGGCACGCACTCCCTTCGCCGACATCTGCATCCCGTCGGTGTTCGACCGCACGCTCGCCCCCGAGGGCAAGCACGTGATGTCGATGTTCACGCAGTGGGTGCCGCACGAGTGGTCGGCGGCGCCGCACGCCCAGGAGCTCGAGGCCTACGCCGACCGGGTGATCGAGCGGGTGGAGGAGCTGGCGCCCGGCTTCAAGAGCTCGATCCTGCACCGGCAGGTGGTGGGGCCGCACGAGATGGAGACCAAGTATGGCCTCCTCGGCGGCAACATCTTCCACGGCGAGCTGTCGGTGAACCAGCTCTTCCACATGCGCCCGGCGCCGGGCTACGCGGACTTCCGCACGCCGATCCGGGGCCTGTACCAGGCCTCGTCGGCGACGCACGGAGGAGGCGGGGTGACGGGGATCCCGGCGCTCCAGGTGGTGCGGCAGATCGTGGGGCTCTAGCCCCCAGTGGGCTTGCTGTCTCGCGCGAAGGCCTTCGAGGACTCGTCGAAGCAAGGGGGCCATCGCCCGGATGAAGCAGCCGGACGCGTCGGACGACATCAAGCCCGAGTGGAAACCGCCCCGGCACCAGGCCGTGCGGAGGACCTCTTGCGCCGGTCCCCACCTCGGCCTCGCCGGAGCAACGCGTCCTTCCGCCGGAGCAACGCGTGGCCTCGAAGAGGCCGAGCCTTCATCCCATGGGATGAACGCGTTGCTCCGAAGAGGCCGAGCACCCATCCCATGGGATGAACGCGTTGCTCCAAAGAGGCCGAGCTCCCATCCCATGGGAGGAACGCGTTGCTCCAAAGAGGCCGAGCGTCCTACCCATGGGATGAACGCGTTGCTCCAAGGAGGCCGAGCCTTGTTCCAGCGAGGCCGAGCGTTGCTCCAAGGAGGCCGAGCGTTCCTCCAAAGAGGCCGAGCGTTGCTCCAAAGAGGCCGGGCGTTGCTCCAAAGAGGCCGGGCACGGTTCCATCGGAGGACCCCCCGCTCCCGACCGGGCGGACGGGGCAACCCGAGGGACGGCCGTGCGCCGGGCTACCCCCTCGGCTAGCGTGTGTGCCGCGTGCCGTTCTCGCAGCGCCTCCTCGTTCTCGTCTCGCTCGCCTGCGCCTCGTTCGCCGTGCTCGCCGGCCCGGCCTGTGGCGGTCGCACGGGCCTGCTCGTCCCGGAGGGAGCGTCCGACGCGGGGGCCGACCGCCCGGTGGTGCACGACGCCGCCCACGAGCTCGACGTCGAGGACGCGCTGCCCCCGATCGAGGCCTCGTTCCACGACGTCCCCATCTCGTCGGAGTGCCCGGACGCGGCGTCGACGCTCGTCTACGTCCTCACGCAGGACAACCAGCTCTACAGCTTCTACCCGCCCACCCTCGGCTTCCTGAAGATCGGCGACATCGCCTGCCCCTCCGCGGGTGCGGTGCCCTTCTCGATGGCGGTCGACCGCAAGGGGATCGCCTACTCGGTCTTCACCGACGGCTCGCTCTTCCGCCTGAGCACGGCGACCGCGGCGTGCCAGCCGACGAAGTTCTCGCCCGGGCAGGACGGGTTCATCACGTTCGGCATGGGATACGCCGCCGACACCACGGGCCCCGGCGAGACGCTCTTCGTCGGGGAGGGGAACGTGACCATCACGCCGAAGCCGGACTCGCGGGGTCTCGCGTCGATCGACACG
The DNA here is from genome assembly GCA_036560665.1 of Polyangiaceae bacterium. Lineage (GTDB taxonomy): Bacteria > Myxococcota_A > Polyangia > Polyangiales > Polyangiaceae > Palsa-1150. The sequence goes on along the minus strand of DATBQU010000008.1, from coordinate 10,481 downwards.
ACGGCGTTCGCCCTCCACTTCGTCGGTCCGTTCGCCCCGCCCATCCCGGGACCGGAGCTGACCGGCACCGGGGACGGCCGCCTCTTCGGCTTCTACACGAACGCCGCCGGCTCGGGCTCGCACATCGTCGAGATCGACAAGGCCAGCGGCAAGCTCGCGGCCGACAGCGTGCTCCAGGTGGGCACGCCCCAGGACGGCTACGCCTTCGCCTTCTGGGGCGGCGATTTCTGGGTGTTCACCTCGAGCTCGACCTCGTCGGTGATCACGCGCTTCCGTCCGAGCGACGGCTCGGAGACGGCCATGGGCACCACCGCCATCCCCATCGTCGGCGCCGGCGTGTCGACGTGCGCGCCGGGTCAGTGACGCGACGTCCCGCCAGACTTGCGCGCACACGAACGCAGTGCATCGCGGGCGGATCCACGGCGAACGGCACTGCCCGGCAAATGCGGGGCATCGTCGTCGACGCGCACCTGGCAGGAACCTTGCTCCTCCACGGACCGACATCTGCGGCCCGTGTTCGGGCCTCGCCAGGAGGTAGGTCATGCGCAAGCTACTGCTCCTCGGAGTCACGGCTGTGACACTCGGCTTCGCCGGGGCCTCGTTGCAGTGCGGTGGTAGCGCCGAGGGCACCGTGGCGGAGCCGGGCCCTTCCGGGTCGGTCCCCGGCTTCGGGTCGGTTCCCACCTGGGGGCAGCAGGTTCGCGATGGCAAGGGCCTGGCGACCTCCGCGACGTCCGTCGACGTCCACGGCAACCTCTTCGTCGCAGGCACGCTCTACGGGACCAGCGACCTCGGAACCGGCCCGGTGACGAGCGCCGGCGGCGGCGACGTGCTGCTGGCCAAGATCGACGCGACGGGCCACACGATGTGGACGAGAGACTTCGGCGACCGCAGCGACCAGTTCGCCTATTCCGTCGCCACCGACGCCGCCGGCAACGTCGTCATCGCCGGCTCGTTCGCGGGTGCCCTCGACTTCGGCAACGGCGGGCCGCTGCTGAGCCCCGATCGCACGACCGCGAGTCCGACCCTGCCCGACCGCGCGCTGCGCGCGATCGGCGCGCGCGACGTCTTCGTGGCCAAGCTCGACGGTGACGGTGGCCTGCTATGGGCTGCCCAGTTCGGCGGCCAGAGTGCGACAGCCGAGGCGAGGGCTGTGGCGATTGGCGCCACCGGGGACATTGCTCTGACCGGCTCCTTCGATCACGTGGTCTCGTTCGGTGGGGACCCACACCCGGCTGCCGGGCCCACGGACGCCTTCGTCACGCTGCTCGATCCGGCAGGGCGCCCGGTCTGGACGCGAACCTGGGGCGACGGGATCGGCATGCACGGGACCTCCGTCGCCGTCGACGCGTGGGGCGACGTCCTGGCGACGGGCACGTTCGAGGGGACCGTCGACCTCGGCAACGGGCCACTCATCTCCCATGGCGGTCGCGACGTCTTCCTCGCCAAGCTCGGCGGAGTGGTGGTGACGTCTTCTCGGGTCGTACCGGCGCTGTCCGTTCCCGGCGGGCGGACGCTCTGGAGCAAGGGCTTCGGCGATCAGTGGGACGACTACGCCATCGCCGTCGCCGTCGATCGCGCGGGGGACACCTTCACGCTCGCCCAGTACACGGGGACCGTCGATCTGGGCGCGGGTCCTCTGGCCGCCAACGGAGAGAGGTTCTTCGGCTCGGCGGACATCTTCGTCGCCAGATACGACCGCGGAGGGCAGGCGGCGTGGGCGCGTCACTACGGCGCCCCCAACATCGTCGACTGGGCCGACGCCCTCGCCGTGGACGCCGACGGCAATGCCTATTTCTCCGGGCGCATCTTCAATCCCATCGTCGTCGGCGGGTGCGACGCGTCTCCGACGATTGCCGTCCGCGAGCAGGGGCAGGCCATCGTGGCCAAGGTCGACCCCAACGGCAACGGGGTGTGCGTCCATCGCTACGGCGATGGGGCGTGGTCCGAGGTTCGCGCGCTGGCGGTGCATCCGGCCAGGGGGCTGATCATGGTCGGCGAGTTCGAGGGCGCCATCGACCTCTCGCAGGGGCCGCTGGTGAGCCCCGACGCTCCGAGCGGGTTCATCGCCCGCGAGGACGTCTTCCCGACACCGCTCCTGTGATCAGGCCGAAACCGTCGCTCACGAGGCCGCACCCGCCGCCGTGAGCGGGACGATGGTCAGCAGCAGGGCGCGCTCGGCTCCGCCGAGCCCGGTGACGACGCTGCCGCTGACGGCCATCGTCCGCCGGCCGATGGCCTCGAAGTCGTGCTCGACGGGGAAGTCGCGGAACGGCTGCCCCGACGCGAGCGAGCCCTCCATGGCCGCGCGCAGCTTGGGGTGCGCCCACTGCCCGGAGCCGAGGTTCTGGATCAGGTTGCCCACGGTGGCGTGAACGTCGACGTGGAACGTGTCGAGGAAGGGCTTGTTGACCCAGAGCACCCGCAGCTGGGCGTCGACGATGGCCAGGGGTTGCGGCAGCGCCGCGAGGAGCTTCTCGGCGTAGGCCTCGACGTCGAGCAGGAGCTCCCTCCGTCGCTGGTCGGCGTCGACGTCGCGGAGCATCAGCAGCGCGCCGTCGACCATGCCGCCGGGCGACCGGTAGGGCACGGCGCGCATCTCGTGCCATCGCTGGCCGATCCGCACGCGCTCCGACGTCGCCACCAGGCGGCTCATCGTCGTGCGCACCAGCGTCTCGACGTCCGCGCCTCCGAAGACCCCCTGGAGCTGCGCGAGCGAGCGGCCCAGGTCCTGCGTCCCCAGCCGGAGCAGCTTCTGCGCGGCGTCGGTGACGCGGCGGACGCGCAGGTCGAGGTCCACGAAGAGCACGGGGTGCTCCACGTACAGCATCAGGTTGTCGAGATCGCTGTTGCTGCGCGACAGGTCCACCATGCGGTGCTGAAGCTCGTCGTTCATGGTCGAGAGCTCTTCGTTGGTCGATTGCAGCTCCTCCTTGGAGGTCTCGAGCTCCTCGTTGGTGCTCTGGAGCTCCTCGTTCGCCGACTGGAGCTCCTCGTTGGTCGACTTGAGCTCCTCGTTGCTCGTCTCCAGCTCCTCGATGGTGGCCTGGAGGTACTCCTTGGTGCTGGTCAGATCCTGCTCGAGCTCCCGCACGCGCTGGTCGACCTCAGCGCCGCCCGCCGCGCGAGGCGCCGGCGACTGATTCGAGGAGGACCCCAGGTTCGCGCCCTCCTCGAAGACGACGAGCAGGCAACGGCTCCTCGTCTCCGGCTCGACGATGGGAAGCACCTCCACCCCCACCAGCCGAGCGCTGGTGGGGTCCTTGTCGCCCTCGCGTGACAGGCGCATCGGCGGAACGCGGACCGCGACGCTCTCCTTCAGCGACTGCTGCACCGCGCGCCACACCTCCACGTGCAGCTCCGGGCGCAGGAGCTTGAGCAAGTTGAGGGTGGCCGCTCCGGGCGCGATGGCCAGGTAGGGTCCCGTCTCGCCGCGGAACTGCAGGACCTCGAGGTTCTCGTTCACCAGCACGCTCGGCGGCCCGTAGAGCTCGATGAGCTTGCGGTCGGCGAGCTGCTGCGCGGTGGGCCCACCGCGCCGCTCCCCATCCTTGGGCCGCGGCGCGTCGGCGGCGACGTCGGCGCCGAAGCCCGCGCGCGAGTCGAGGACGGCGGGCAGGGGGAGGTTCTTCTTCAGGTAGATCTTGTTCCTGCGGTCGACGAGCGAGAAGAGATCCGCGCAGTCGCCGACGGTCTCGGAGCTGCCGAGCATCAGGTACCCGTCGGCGTTGAGCGCGTAGTGCAGGAGGCGCAGCACCTTCTTCTGCAGGGGCGGCTGCAGGTAGATGAGGAGGTTCCTGCAGCTGGCCAGGTCGATGCGCGAGAACGGCGCGTCCTTCACCATGTTCTGCGGCGAGAAGACCAGGAGCTCGCGCAGCCGGCGCGACACCTGGTAGTCCTTGCCGGTCTTCACGAAGAACCGCTGCAGGCGCTCGGCGGAGACGTCGGCCTCGATGTTGGCCGGATAGATCCCGCGCCGCGCGCGCGCGATGGCCTCGTCGTCGGCGTCGGTTCCGAAGATCTGGATGCGGTAGTTGTGCGCCGTCTGGTCGAGCGTCTCCAGCAGGCAGATCCCGAGCGAGTACGCCTCCTCCCCCGACGCGCAGGCGGGGACCCACAGGCGGATGGTGCTGCCCTGCGCCTTGTGCTCGAGGATGCGCGGAAAGATGAGGCGCTTGACGATCTCGAAGGGCTCGGCGTCGCGGAAGAAGCTGGTGACGCTGATGAGGACGTCGCGGTAGAGCGCCGACAGCTCCTCGCGGCTGTCCTGCACGAACCGCACGTAGTCGGCGAGGCGCTCGATCTTGTGGAGCGCCATCCGCCGCTCGACGCGGCGGTGGATGGTGGTCGGCTTGTAGAGGGTCAGATCGTTGCCGAAGGCGGAGCGCAGCAGGATGAAGAGCTTGGCGAGGTCGTCGCGCTCGAGGGGCGGCGCGGAGGACGGCGGGGTGCGCGCGAGGTAGGGGTGCTTGCCGATGGTCATCAGCTCGGCGCCCAGCCCCTCGGGCGGCAAGGCGCGATCGACGATGCCGCTCTCGAGCGCGCTGCGGGGCATGGAGTCGAACTTCGCGCTCCCGGGATCCTGGCAGAACGCGAGCCCGCCGCGCGCCTTGATCTCCCGCAGCCCCTGCGTGCCGTCCGACCCCATCCCGGAGAGCACGACGCCGATCGCCCTGGCTCCCATGTCCTCGGCGAGGGAGCGGAAGAAGCGGTCGATGGGCAGCGGCGACGACGGCGACATCAGGTGCAGCACGCCGTGCAGGATGGCCACGTTGGCGTTGGGCGGCGCGACGTAGACGTGGTCTCGCTCGACCCGCATCCCGTCGGTGATCTGCTCGACCGGCATCCTGCTCGTGCGCGCGAGGATGCCGGGGAGCATGCTCTCGTGATCGGGCGCGAGGTGCTGCACGACGACGAAGGCCATCGAGTCGGCGGTGAACCCCTTGAGCAGCGCCGTCAGTGCTTCGAGCCCGCCCGCCGACGAGCCGATGCCGACGATGGGGCACGACACCGACGGCGCGGTGCCGTCGTCGTCCGGCGCGCGAGGCGCGGCGGGGGCGGAGGGTGCGGACGGTGCCGCGGGTGCGGATGCTGCGGGAGGCGCGCTGGGCAAGCAGCCGACGCATACCGAGCAGCCCGCGTTGCCGCAAGGGCCGGCGCAAGCTCCGAACGCGAACACGAGGGCTCCGCCCGGGCCCTCTTGACAGGTCGCGACCGCAGGGACCAATTTGCGGGTGACACATTCCGCGGAGGCCATCCTGGCTTCCGCGTGAGCCCGGCACTCGTCGCAATCCGCGCCCCGTAGCGCGTGAGCTCGCCAAGGGGGTGCTCCGTGGCCACAACTCGCTGGGAAATGGTCGTCATGCTCGCGCGCGCCATCGACTCCGACTGCGCGGCAGGAGAGCTGGACAAGGAACGGGTCGCGCGCTTCGCGCGGGCGGTGATCGAGTTCCAGGAAGAGCTGACGAACGGCGGCGTTCGCACGCCGCGCCCCGAAGCCCAGAAGCCGAGGACGACCGACGGTCGCACCGACGGTCACTGAGTCAGCAAACCCGGGCCTTCCCCGTCCACTTCGCGCGCGATCTGCTCCAGCTCCTCGAGCGGCCTCGTCGGCAAGACCGCCGCCTGCGCGATGGCCTCGATGGTCTCGCTGTGCTCGGTCGTCTCCTTGATGCCGTCATGCAGCACGCGCGACCATGCCTGCACGGCCGCGAGGGTCGTCTTCAGCTCCTCGACGGCGAGGAGCATGCGGCGGCGAAGCGTCTCGGACGGCATGACGGCGTGGGCGGGCGCCGCGGCGGCGGCGACGTCGGGAGTCATCATCCAGCGCAGCCCGGCCGAGCGCCCCCAGAGCCCGGGGACGAAACGGACCGCCACCGTCGCGAGGAACGGCGCGCCGCCGCGGGGTCGCAGGCGTACGCGGGTCTGATGGAGGTCCGCCGCGGCGTCGAGCGTGAGGAGCCACTCACGAAAGCGGCGCGTGTCCTGCCGAGCGACGAACGAGATGACGAGCCTCCCGGACATCGCCGCGTGGGGAACGGCGAAGAGCCGGGCAGCCGCCGTGTTCGCCTCGTCGATGACCCCGCGTCGGTCGGTGACGAGGTAAGCGCTGGACGCAGCGTCGAACAGATCGAAGCTCCGCGTGCGCTCGCGGCCGAGCAGCGCGAGCGCCCCGAGGAACGCGTCGCTGACCTCCTGCAGCTGCGTCTCGGCGAGGGCGAGCTCGGCGTCCCGCGCGTCGAGCTCGCCGAGCAGGGCCTCGATCGTATCGGACGCGTCGCGCGCCGGGCTCTCTCGCAGGCTCGCCGACCGCGCGGCGAGCTCCCGGGCGCGCCTGGCCAGGTGACGCACCTCGGCCTCGAAGCGCTTTGCGGTCTCACCCGCGAGAGCCAGATAGTGCCCGATGTCCGTGGTGCGCACGGTTCCCAAGACACATCCCTCCGCAACAGGCTCTACTCTACCATGCGCTCTCGACCTCGCAGGCGGCCTCGCCACCCTGCCGAGCAGAAGCGAGCTCAACGGAAATCGAGACGCTTCTCGTACACGTTGTCCTCCCAGTCGTTGTCGAGCTCGGCGAGCAGCAGGAAACCGTTGCGCTCGTAGAGCCGCCGCGCGCCCGTGAAGCGGCGGGACGAGTCGAGCCCGATGCGCTCGTAGCCGGCCGTGCGCGCGAAGGCCTCGGCGTGCTCGTAGAGCGCCTGACCGAGGCCCGCGCCACGCCGGTCGCCGCGCAGGTAGAGCCGCTTGATCTCGCACGTCGCTCCCTCCTTCGGGCGGATGGCGACGGTGCCCACGACCTCGCCGTCGATCTCGGCGACCCAGAAGCCCGCCGCGGCGCCCCGGTAGCGCTCGTGCGCTTCCTGCAGGTCGCGCTCGACGCCGCCAGTCTGCGGGGCGAACCCGAACTCGGCGAGGATGTCCCTGACCAGGCGCAGCACGGCCGGGCGGTCGTCCGGCCGGTAGACGCGGATGCGAGGGATCATGGGTCGATCCCTAGCGCCGCGGGAACCGGAAGTCTTGTCGCGGTGTCGTGCGTATAGGTGCCAATGCGCCGGTGCCTTCCGCTCGTCGCCCGCCTCGCTCTGGCCCTGGCCTCGGCCTGCTCGGGGGGCGCACCGTCGTCCGCGACGACCGCGACCGGCTTCGTGGTCATCCCGGTCGCCGAGCCGTCCTCCACGCCGGCCTCTCGCTCCGACCCCTCGCCGGCAGCGCCGGCGGCGCCCGTGCGCGAGCCTCCGCTGCCCGCTCCCTCGGTGCCGCTGGCGACGGCGCTGCGCGACGGGATCATGGCGGAGAGCGCGGGCTCCAGCGGGCTCGATGCCGACCTGCTGCGACAGGGGCGCGAGCTCGAGACCTCCCGCGATTTCGCCGGCGCGCGCAAGGCGTACTTCGAGCTCATCACGAAGGCGCCTGGGTCGCCGCTCGTCCCCTATGCCTACCTCGCCTTCGCCGATCTCTTCTTCGACGAGGCCGAGCAGGATCCCAGCAAGCTGCCCCTCGCGCAGCAGGCCTACCAGAAGGTCCTCTCTTACCCGCCCCCGGCGAACCTCGCCTACGCGTTCGCGTGGTATCGCCTGGGCGTCGTCGCGTCGAAGCTGGGCGACGACGCGCGCGCCCTCGACGCGCAGCGCAAGGCCATCGCGGCGGTGAATCAGTACGCCTCCCTTCCGGTCGCGGCGCGCCTGGCGGAGACCGCACGGCACGAGCTCGTCGTCGCCTACGCCAGGGCAGGCGATCCGCAGCGCGCCATCCCGTTCTTCCGCAACGTCGACGCGACCGACGCGTCGGTCCTCGTCATCGCGCTGGGCCGGGAGTACCTGGAGCACGGCATGGCGCGCGAGCTCGTCGGCCTCTACGAGGCGGCGCTCGCAGGCGCGTCGCGCGACCCTGCCCTCTCCACCTTGTGCGCGGCGGCCGACGACGGGGCCAGGACCCTCGCCGCACGCGCCGACTCCCAGACGGCGACGATGCTCGCGCGCTTCCAGACCAGGAGGCGAGCCGCGTGCGGCCCGTGATCTCGCCGGACTACAGCGCGCGAACCTCGACCAGCGCCTTGGCGACGGAGTCCCAGTCGAAGGTAGGCAGGCCTCGCTCGGTCGCGTGCTCGACCCAGAAGCGGCCGACGGCGGAGAGCGCCCCCGCCTTGGTCGGCCCCCACTCGGCAATGACGACCGCGTCCGAGAGGCTGCCCGTCCACGCTTCGACCCGCCAGTTGCCCGGGTCGAAGGTGTTCGTGCGCTCCGCGATGCACACCGTCAGCCGCGAACCCTGGCACCGCAGGTCGTAGACCATGCCGCGGCTGCTCCGGAACTGATCGGTGATTCGGAGGGCGTCCTTGTCTTTTGGCTCGGCCCTCACGAATCCTCCACGACCGGCTGCGGGCCGGGGATGATCCCCGCGATATCCGGATCTTCGCCCGGCTCACCCGCGGCGCGCGGAGCCGCCTTTTCGTCCCGACGCTGCTTGCGCTTGGCGTCCTTCTCGCGCTGCCTGTCCTGGCGGGCGCGTTCCTTCTGTCGCTTGGCGAAGGTGGTGTTCGATGCCATGCGCGCCGGCCCCCCTTACCAGCGCTTCCTGCCGCCGCCGCCTCCGCCACCGCCGCCACCGCCGCCGCGCGGCTGACGCTCTTCGGCCTCGTTCACGCGGAGCGCGCGCCCGTCGAGCATCGAGCCGTTGAGCTCGGCGATCGCCTTGGCGGCCTCCTGGTCGGTGCCCATGGTCACGAAGGCGAAGCCGCGCGACTGGCCGGACTCACGGTCGGTCACCACGTGGACGTCGGTGACGGTGCCGCAGGCGGCGAAGGCCGCACGCACGGCGTCGGAAGTGGCCTGGAAGGAGAGGTTACCCACGTAGAGACGGTTGCCCATGATCGATTCCTTTTCGCGAGGCGGGAGCACCCGCAGCGGTGTCGTTGCCGTTCGCAACTTCGCGATCCCGAATCGAGAGGGCGTCGTCGTACCCGGTTAACGAGTTCCTGTAGCGCGGTGTCAGATTAGCCGTGAACGCAGAATCCGCAAGCGCGGGTGTGGGCGCGACACCTATCGGGGCGAACCGGATGAGTCGGGGCTGCCGGGCCCGAGCCACGCGGCGATTCGCGCGCGGTTGACCAGGACGACGGCGAGGATCACCGCCAGGATCGCCGCCGCGGCGAGCCAGGTGACCCAGGTCGTCCGCCGGTGCTCGCGCTCGGGTCGCACCGAACGCAGCGGCGGGATCGACCGCGGCGCCGGCGCCCCTTCCGACGGCGCTGCGGCCGTCGGTCCCTTTGCCCCCTCGTCCACCACGGCCGGGAGCTTACACGCAACCCGGCCGCGCCCGACGTGCTTCCCGTAGAATCGCCCCGTGGCTTCCCCGCTCGAGCGTCCGCTGGCGGCGCGCCGCCTCCGCGCCTCGTTCCGCCGGCTGGGGCTCAAGCTGGCCGGTCTGGCGCTCCTGGTCGTGCTGCTCGTCGTGGGTGTGTCGCGCATCGACGTGGCACACGACCTTCACGCGATGCGCGTGCGCGTGCTCTCCGGCGAGTCGGACGGGAACTACCACGCCCTGGTGGCGCGCTTCGCCAGGGCGGCGGCGGCGCAGCATGGCATCATCGAGAACCAGCCTACCGCCGGGTCGGCCGAGAACGTGCTGCGGCTGGGCGGCGCGGCGCGGTCGTGCGAGGTCCAGTTCGCGCTGGCGCAGGCCGGCAGCGACTGGGGGCCGGGCCTCCAGCTCCTCGGGCGGCTCGCCAAGCCGGAGGCGATCCTCTTCCTCGGGCGCAACGCCGACGGCATGACGGAGCTGGGGGATCTGGAAGGGATGCGCATCGGCATCGGCCCGGCGGGCAGCGGCACCGATCGATTGATGAGGCAGATCTTCGCGCTGCCCGAGCTCGCCGCGTTGCACGCGGTCCTCTCCAATCATCCCGGCCAGGAAGAGCTCCAGCTGGCGGAGCTCGGCGATCTCGATCTGGCGGTGCTCGTCATCGATCAGGACGCGCCGCTGGTGAGCGAGTGGGTGCTGCGGCACGGCCTCGGGATGGCGGGGTTCTTCCACGCCGAGTCCGTGGCCCGGAGACTGCCTCACCTGGGGGTCGGCCGCATCGCCGCGGGGGACTACGACGCCGTGAAGGACATCCCGCGCCTGGACAAGAAGGTCATCACCGTCGAGACGGTGCTGGTGGGCAACGGCTGCGCGAGCCGCGTGGCGACCATCGACCTGCTCGGCGTGGTGAGCAGCCAGCTCCCCGACTTCGTGCGCCACAACCGGGAGACGCCGAACACGACGGGCCTCGCGCTCTCGCCCGTGGCCGCCGACTACTTCGCCAACGAGGGACCGCAGCTCGCCGACATCTACCTGCCGTGGCTGGTCGACGTGATGCCGCCGGCGAACTGGGCCTACGTGGTGATGGGGGTGAGCTTGCTCTTCAACGCCATGGGCTTCGGCCACCGCTTCCGCCTGTGGCGCATCGACGCGGCGCGCGTGAAGCTCGAGGGCGAGCTCGG
>DATBQU010000007.1:0-3991 GCA_036560665.1 Polyangiaceae bacterium | reverse complement strand
CCATCGCTCTTCTCCCGTCGATTCAGTACTTCGCCGTGGCCACGACCGCCGGCAAGATGCGGTGCGCCAGCGGCAGGTAGTCCATCTCCAGGGTGTACGGGAAGGGCGTGTCGAACCCGCAGACACGCACCGGCGGCGCCTCGAGGTGCTCGAAGGCCTTCTCGTTGACCAGCGCCACCAGCTCGGCGCCGAAGCCGCACGTCTTGGGCGCCTCGTGCACCACCACCATGCGCCCCGTCTTCTTCACGCTGGCCACGAGCGTCTCGACGTCGACCGGCCACAGCGTCCGCAGGTCGACGATCTCGCACTCGATGCCCTGCTTCTTCGCCTCGTCGGCCGCGGCCACCGCCTCGTAGAGCATGGCGCCCCACGCGAGGACGGTGACGTGCCGCCCCTCGCGGACCACCGCCGCCTTGCCGATGGGCACGGTGTGGTCCCCCTCCGGCACCTCGCCCTTGGCGGCGCGGTAGATGCGCTTGGGCTCGAAGAAGAGGACCGGATCGGGATCGCGGATGGAGGCGATGAGCAGGCCCTTGGCGTCCTGCGGGTTGCTGGGGCACACCACCTTCAGCCCCGCCACGTGGATGAACAGCGACTCGGGCGACTGCGAGTGATAGAGCCCGCCGCGGATGCCGCCTCCCACCGGCGTGCGCACCACCATCTTGGCGGGGTACTCGCCGCCCGAGCGCCAGCGCAGCTTGGCGAGCTCGCTGACGATCTGGTCGTAGGCGGGATAGATGAAGTCGGAGAACTGGATCTCGGGCACCGGCACCAGGCCGTAGAGGGCCATGCCGATGGCGGCGCCGACGATGCCTCCCTCCGAGAGCGGCGTGTCCACCACGCGGTCGTCCCCGAACTCGTCCCAGAGGCCCTGCGTCACGCGGAAGACCCCGCCCACCTTGCCGACGTCCTCGCCGAGCACGACCACGCGATCGTCGCGCCGCATCTCGTGGCGGAGCGCGTCGTTGATGGCCTGCACCATGTTCATCTGCGTCACGCCGACTGCTCCTTCAGGTTCCACGTCCTGTCCGCGTACACGTCGTCGAAGAGGGTCTCCCGTCCCGGCCGCTCCGCCCCGGTGGCCTCGGCGACGGCGCGCTCGACGTCGGCGCGCACCTCGGTGACCAGGCGGGCCTCGCGCCCGGCGTCCCAGGAGCCGCGCGCCTCGAGGTGGGTGCGCATGCGGGCCACGGGGTCGACCCGCTCGACGCCGGGGATGACCGCCTCGATGAGCGTCCCGCCCAGGCCCGCCGCGGCGCGGGCGCGCGCGTCGCGCACGACGCTGAGCACGGCGACGACGTCGGCGCCGTCCACGCGCACGCCGCGCAGGCCGTAGGCGACGGCCTTGATGGCGAAGTTGGCGCTGGCGGTCTGTCTCGAGGCGGGGGTGCTGATGGCCCAGCCGTTGTTGCGGCAGAGGGCGACGACCGGCGCGCGGGTGACGCCGGCGAAGTTGAGGCCGGTGTGGAAGTCGGCGCTGCTGGTGGCGCCCTCGCCGAAGTAGACCAGCGACGCCACGTCGGCCTTGCGCAGGCGCGCCGCCCAGGCCACGCCCACGGCGTGGGGGATCTGCGTCCCCACCAGCGGGCTGCAGCTGACGACGCGGGCGGCCTTCCAGAAGGGAGGGTCGGGCGCGTTGCGGCCCTTGCCGGCGTCGCGCGCGGTGCCGAAGCAGTGGTGCGCGTAAGCGGCCAGCGGCATGCCGCGCCAGAGGGCGGCGGCGAACTCGCGCGAGCTCGGGAAGACCCAGTCGTCGTCGTGCATCGCCGCGGCGGCGCCGACGATGGCGGCCTCCTCGCCGACGGCGCTGGCGTGGGAGGCGATGTGCCCGTCGCGCTGCAGCCCGATGAGGCGCTCGTCGAGCGAACGGGCCAGGACCATGTGCTCGTAGAGCGCGACCGCGAGCTCGTCGGACAGGGCGGCGGCGTGCGCGGGATCGATCGAGCCGTCGTCCCGCAGGGCCCCGAGCGGCAGGGGCGGCGACGACGAGGCGAGGGGCTGCATGATCGCGCGCGGAGCCTAGCCGAAAGGCCGGGCGGGAGCGACAGCGCGCCGGAGCGGCGTGGCGAAGTGCGTCAAGGATGGAGGGCCGACGCGGAAAGGCGAGGTCTTCCGGCGGGAAGACGCGGCCTTCCGGGGAAGGGACGCGGTCCTCCAGCGGAGGAACGCGGTCCTCCAGCGGAGGAACGCAGTCCTCCGGCGGAGGAACGCAGTCCTCCAGCGGAGGGACGCAGTCCTCCAGCGCAGGGACGCAGTCCTCCAGCGCAGGGACGCAGTCCTCCAGCGGAGGGACGCAGTCCTCCAGCGGAGGAACGCAGTCCTCCAGCGGAGGGACGCTGTCCTCCAGCAGAGGGACGCAGTCCTCCAGCGCAGGGACGCTGTCCTCCAGCAGAGGGACGCAGTCCTCCAGCGCAGGGACGCAGGTGAGTGGCTAGAACGTGCCCTTCACGAGGAAGCCGCCGCTGTTGGTGCCCACGGCGGGGGCCGCCTGCACGTGGCTGGAGGGGGCGAAGAACCACATGGCCGCGCCGCCCGCGAGGAGGGCGCCTCCGGCGATGAAGCCGATGGTGGAGATGGTCCCCGCGCTGGTCGCGTCGCTGCGCAGGCCGACGCCCGTCGAGTCGCACTGGTTGGGATCGCCGAAGTTGGGCGGGCCGCAGTGGCCGTTGTTGGAGTCGGAGTTCTTCGACAGCGCCTGGAGGCCGAAGATGGTGCCCACCGCGATGCCGACCACGCCGACGCCGGCCACGACCAGGCCCACCGTCTTCAGCGGGGACGACGAGGTCGGCGCCGGCTGCTCGCCGCCGGGGGGCGGCGGCGGATTGGACGCCGTCTGCGTCGGCGCCGTCGTCGCGCCCGGCTCGTCGGCCAGGGCCTCGACGTGCACGGTCGTGCTCGTCCCCGCGCCGGCCACGCTCTGCGACGTCGTCCACGTCTTCTTGCCGGGCGCGCTGGCCTCGATGGTGTGGCTGCCGGGGTCGACCGCCACGGGCGAGCCCCACTGCCCCTCGCGCACGACCTCGCCGTCGCGCTTCACCACCAGCCCCGGCACGCGCACCGCGGCCGGGACGTCGACGGTGAGCTGCGAGAGCTTGGGCTCGAGGGCGGAGGCCCGGTCGCGCGCCACCTTCTCGCGCTCGGCCGCCTTGGCGCCGCCCATGCGCCGCGCCGACGACGCCAGGTCGAGGAACGTCGTCCACGCGCTCGCGGTGCGGCCGGACTTCTCGTAGCAGTCGGCCAGGTAGAACTCCGTCACGGGCGTGGGATCGAGCCGCTGGCTCTCCTCGAGCTTGGGGCAAGCCTCGCCCCACTTGCTGGCGGCCATGAGCTTCTTCGCTTCGTCGTAGAGGGACTGCGCGACGGCGGAGTCCTGCGCCGTCGTATCCGCCTGGGCGAGGCGGGGGGCGGCGACGGAGAGGGCGACGACGGCGGCGACGAGGACGCGGCGAGCGGTGATCATCCCTTGCGATCATCTCCGAAAGGATTGGTGCCGGGTGGTTTGTTCGGCGGGGGCGGGTTGCCCCCGGGAGGCGGCGGACCGGCGGGGCGACCGCCGGGGGGAGGGTGTCCCCACCAGGGCCTGGAGCCGGGGGCCGACGCGCTCGGGGCGGCGCCGGCGGAGTCGCCGGGCGCGGCGCTGGCGCTCGGGTCGGCGAGGACGACCGGCGCGGTGGGGACCGGCAGAGGCACGGGAGGCAGCGGCGGCAAGGGCGGCGGCACGTCGACCACCGACGCCGACGCGCTGGGGCTCGAGCCCGCCGCGACGTGGGACCCGTGCCTGCGCGTGGCGACGATGACGACGATGGCGGTCATCACCAGCAGCCCGCCGAGCACCCCCATGGCCACGACGGCCCCGGTGGCGGACCGGCGCGGCAGATCGTGCGTCACCGAGCCCCCGGTGGTCGCCGCCATCGGCGAGGAGCTGGCGAACGGCGACGACGGCGGGCCGCCCATCCCCGGCCCCATCGGCCCGCCCTGCCCCATCGCCACC
>DATBQU010000006.1:0-4302 GCA_036560665.1 Polyangiaceae bacterium | reverse complement strand
GACGACGAGCAAGGCGGTCGCGAGCAAGACCAAGAGCACCTTCCGCATGGACTGCGCGGTCCGGTGCACCATCCACGCGAGCGCCGAGCGGATCTGGGCGCTGCTCACCGACGCGCCCGGCTTCCCGCGCTGGAACTCCACCGTCACCAGCATCGACGGCACCATCGCGCCGGGGCAGACGCTGAAGCTCGTGGTCCCCGCCGCGCCGGGCCGCGTCTTCAAGCCGAGGGTCACCGCCTTCGAGCCGGGAAGGTCGATGGTGTGGAGCGACGGGATGGCGCCCATGTTCAAGGGCGTCCGCACGTTCGCCCTCGCGCCCGCCGCGGACGGCGCCACCGAGTTCTCGATGAAGGAGGAGCTGTCCGGGGTGATGCTCCCCATGATCAAGGGGTCGCTGCCGGACTTCGGCCCGGTCTTCGAGGCGTACGCCGAGGATCTCCGGCGCGAAGCCGAACGGAAGACGTGATGGCCCGCCGGTGCCTGATGCGGTGCTTGCGTGGCTGACACGCTGGCGGCCCTGGCCGAGGCCCGGGAGCAGTTCCTGGCGATGGTGGAGGGCGTGCGCCCCGAGCTTCACCGGTACTGCGCGCGCCTCACCGGCTCGGTCATCGAGGGCGAGGACATCGTCCAGGACGCGCTGGCGAGGGCGTTCTACGCGCTGAGCCAGTCGGCCGAGGTGCCCAACCTGCGGCCGTGGCTCTTCCGGATCGCCCACAACGCGGCGCTCGATTTCCTCAAGAGCCACGCCCGCAAGACCACGGACGCCCGCGCCGACATCGACGAGGTCGCCGGCTTCGAGGAACGACCCGACCCGGCGGTGGTGCGCGCGGCCCTGGCGCGGTTCCTCGCGCTGCCCCTCACGCAACGAAGCGCGGTCATCCTGAAGGACGTGCTCGGTCACTCCCTCGAGGAGACCGCCGAGACCATGGGGACGACGGTCATGGCCGTGAAAGCTGCGCTGGTCCGCGGGCGCTCGAAGCTGCTGGAGAGCGAGCCCCAGCCCGCCGCGATCGAGGCCGCAACGCGCGCCCAGCTCGATCGGTACGCCTCCCTCTTCAACGCGCGCGACTGGGACGGCGTCCGCGCGCTCGTCGGCGACGACTGCCGCCTGGACCTGGTGTCGAAGTCGAGGCGCCGCGGCAAGCAGGTGGGGGTCTACTTCGGGAACTACGAGAAGCAGGACGTCAGCGTGCGCGTGGTGCGGCTCGAGGGACGGCTGGCGCTGGCCGCGTACGTCGCGGGCGCGGCCAGACCCGCCTATTTCATCCTTCTCGAGTGGGACACGAGCCGCGTCACCTCGATCCGGGATTTCCGTTACGTGCCCTACATCGCCGCCGAGGCGGAGTTCGAGGCGCTGACGCGGTCGGAGGGATAGAGCGGCCGGGCGGTCAGGCGCCCGTCAGCTCCTCGAGCGACTTCCTCTCGGCCGGCACCCCCAGCATCGCCGCAACCACGGCGCCGCCTGCCATGAGCCCGGCGGCGACGAGGTATGCGTCGAAGACCTGCCCGCGCTCGCCCGTCTGCACCAGCGCACCGAAGATGGCCGGCGCCGCGAGCCCGCCCGCCGCCGTGCCCACCGCATAGAAGAGCGCGATGGCCATGCCGCGCAGCTCGACCGGGAAGAGCTCGCTGACGGTGAGGTAGGCCGAGCTCGCAGCTGCCGAGGCGACGAAGAAGGCCAGGCTCCACAGGAGCGTCTGCGTCGCGGCGCTGAGCCAGCCGTGGGCCATGCCCCACCCGGCCAGGGCGATGAGCAGCGCCGCGACGAAGTAGGTGGCCGCGATCATCGGACGGCGCCCCACGCTGTCGAACAGCCTGCCCAGCACGAGCGGCCCCAGCAGGTTCCCGACCGCGAACGGGATGAGGTAGAGGCCGATGCGCGCCGGGGCCACGTCGTAGAAGCGCGAGAGGACGAGCGCGTAGGTGAAGAAGACGCCGTTGTAGGCGAAGGCCTGCGCGATCATGAGCGACAGCCCGAGCACGGTGCGGCGGGGGTGCTGGCGGATCAGCACGCGCGCGATGGCGCGGAAGGTGACGCTGCCCTTGGCGTGCAGCGTCTGCGCGCCACCGGGGGGCGGGAGCGTGCCGTGCATCTGCTCGACGTGGCGCTCGATGCCGCGCGTGACCTGCTCGGCGTCGGCCACGCGCCCGTGAAGGAGCAGCCAGCGCGGGCTCTCGGGCAGGTGGTTGCGCAGGAGGAAGATGGGCGTCGCCAGGACCGCGCCGAGCAGGAACGCGACGCGCCAGGCGAGCGCGTGCGGCAAGACGCGGGGATCGGCGACGACGAGCGTGAGCGCGGCGCCCAGGGCGGTGCCCAGCCAGTACGTGCCGTTGATGGCGAGATCGGCGTGGCCGCGCACGCGCGCGGGCAAGAGCTCGTCGATGGCGGAGTTGACCGCCGACCCCTCCCCCCCGATGCCGGCGCCGGTGAGGGCCCGGCACACCGCGAACGACGCGAAGCTCCACGACAGCGCCGTGGCGGCGGTGGCGCAGGCGTAGAGCGCGAGCGTCACGAAGAAGAGGCGGCGCCGGCCGAAGAGGTCCGAGAGCCGGCCGAAGACGAGGGCGCCGGTGATGGCGCCGGCCAGGTAGATGCTGGCCGAGGCGCCGATCTCGGCCTCGGACAGGCGCAGCGCGCCCTTCTCGGCGAGAAGCGGCGCGACGGCGCCCACCAGCGTGACCTCCAGGCCGTCGAGCATCCAGGTGACGCCGAGCGCGATGACGACGCGCCAGTGCCAGCGCGACCACGGCAGGCGGTCGAGGCGGGCGGGGATGTCGCTCTCGAAGCGCGTTCCCGGCGGCAAGGCGGACATGACGCGGCGGAGCCTATCGCAGCGACCACGAAGGGAAGACCCGCCGGACCGCGGCGATCCACGCCTCGCCGGCGAGGGCGAGCACGAGCGGATCGAACGGTACCCGGATGCGCGGATCGCCGAGGAACAGATAGAGGGCGGCGACGGCCTGGAGTACGGCGAGCCACAGCCAGCCTCGCGCCGAGCGCCACACGAACGCCCGGCGGCGCGCGAGCACCAGCGCGTGCGCCGCGGCGGGCAGCAGCGCCAGCCAGAAGTAGGCGCGCGAGAAGGCGCGCAGGAGCGTCTGGTGCGCCATCCAGCCTGGCCAGTAAGCGAGCGCGCCCAGGCCGAGACCGTCCTTCACGTTGCGCAGATCGAGCAGCAGGCGCCACGGCGGATGCGCCAGCTCGCGCAGCCCCAGGGCGTAGAAGGCGCCCTCGTCCCACGCGTGCACGGTGGCGACGTAGACGTCGCCGCCGCGGAGCATGTTCGGGCGAGGCGCGATGCCCTCGACGGGGTCGCCCGCGGGGAAGCGCACCGCGGCGAAGTCGGAGTGCGCGAGGAAGAAGTTCACGCCGCCGTTGGTGGCCACGCCGCAGGGATGCCCGACCAGGTGCGACGCCAGCGCGCTGGCCGCCACGACGGGGACCAGCGCGACGGCGGCGACGCGCCACGCGATCCGGCGATCGAAGAGGAAGAGCAGCGGCAGCGCCAGCGCCAGGTTCGCGTGCACGAGCGTCGCCGCGCCCAGCGCCGCTCCGGCAGCCGCGCATCGCCTCCACGCCGGCTGCTCCGAGGCGCGCAGCACGAGCCACGCGCCGAGGACGACGAGGAAGGCGGACGTCGTCTCCGACAGCAGCAGCCCTTCGTAGACGACGAGCGGCAGGTAGAGCGCCGTCGCCATCGACGCCGCCAGCGCGATCGCCTCGGACCGGCCGAGGCGCCAGGCCACGCGGTGCACGAGCGCGCACGTCGCCGCGCCGAGGAGCGCGTGCGCCCAGGCCACGAGCGTCGCCCACGACGACGGAGCGAGCGCCTGCGCCAGCGCCAGCAGCGCGGGCCACCCGGGCGGGGTAGTCGTGTCGACCGCCGAGAGCGAGCCGGCCCGCCAGTGTCCGGCGCGCTCGACGTAGATGGCCATGTCGGCGGCGACGTAGAGACCCGGAGGGTGCTCGGACAGGACGAACCAGAGCCGCGGCACGAGCGCGGCCAGCCCCACGAACGCGGCGTTGCGACGAGACCCCGTCAGACCACGGCGCCTCAGAGCGCCAGGCACGCGCGGTTGTCCGCGGCGTCCGTGCAGTCGTACGCCATCGCGTTGTACCCCTCGTACCAGAGGCCTGCTTCGCGCCCGGCCTTCGACTCGTTCGGCGCCAGCGTCGCCGAGTGGCAGGCGCCCTTGTCGACCTGGTTGCCGCGCGAGGGGCACCACGTGCAGGCGACCGCGTGCTGGCAATGGTTGACGATCGAGCCGACCACCTCGTTCGTGTTGCGCTGCTGCACGTCG
>DATBQU010000005.1:0-4414 GCA_036560665.1 Polyangiaceae bacterium | reverse complement strand
GTGGGCGCGACGCTGACCGGGCTGTTCTACGACCACCTCGGCCCCCGCTTCGCCGCCGCGCTCTTCCAGGAGCGAGACGAAGCCTTCGCGTGGCTGGGGCGCACCGACACGACGCGCGTCGCCAGGGAGGTGGCTGGCATCCTCGAGGCGGCCCGGGGCACGCCGGCCCTGGTCCGCCGCCTGCGCGCGCACCTCACCACGGCACCGGGTCGTCCCGATCTGCCCCGAGCCGCTCGGGCGACCGGAGTCGCGGCCCGCTCGCTCCAGCGTCACCTGCGCGAGGCCGGCACCAGCTTCCGGGCAGAGGTCGACCGGGCGCGCATCGCCCTGGCCGAGCGCATGCTCGTGGGCGGCGACGCGAAGATCGAGGCCGTCGCGCGCCGCAGCGGGTTCACCTCCGCGTCCCACCTGTCGCGCACCTTCCGCCGTGCCACCGGCGAGACGCCGGCGGAGTTCCGGAAGCGACGCCGGGTCCTGCCCGACTAGGGCGGGCCATGAACCTGGCCGCCGTGGCGTGATCGTGCCCTCGCTTGGCGTGTGCGTACTGGTGCCCCGAGGTACGTGAGGGTCGCACGCAGGCGCGTGCCCCACTTCGGAGGTCTTTGCGATGAACGCGATCAAGCTCGTGACGTTGCTGGCGCTGACGGGCGCCGTGGCATGCAGCGGTGGCAGTGGAGGCGGAGGGGGCGGCGGCTCCAGCAGCTCCAGCGGCAGCAGCAGCGGCTCCAGCAGCAGCGGCTCCGGCGGCAGCTCGGGGAGCAGCGGCGGCTCGAGCGGCGGTCATGGCTCGAGCAGCGGCAGCTCGAGCGGCGGTCACGGCTCGAGCAGCGGCAGTAGCTCGGGAAGCAGCAGCGGCAGCGCCAGCAGCAGCAGCTCGAGCAGCGGCGGCGGGACCCAGGGGGCCTCCTGCCAGACCGCCTCCAACTGCTCCAGCGGCTACTCGTGCGTCTCGCTCAACGCGGGCGATCCGGGCATCTGCATGCGCGACTGCACCGGCAACATCGACTGCGACCTCGACTACCACTGCTGCGGGCTGGCCAACGTGGCCAAGAACGTCTGCGCGCCGAGCAACTTCGACAACGGCCAGTGCATGCAGTGATCAGCCGAGGAAGCGGTCGACCTGGCGCGCCACCTCGTCGGGCGTCTCGCTGGCCAGCGAGTGGCGCGCGCCGGGCAGCACGCTCAGGCGCGCGTCGGGCAGCAGGCTCACCAGGCGCTTCACCCCCCGGGCCATCCCCAGCGCGTGGTCCCGGTCCCCCCACAGCACCAGCGTCGGCTGCGCGATGGCCGGCGCGATGGGAAAGAGCGACGTCATCACCTGCTCGCGCGCGAGCTCGAAGTACATGCGCACGAACGAAGGGCCGTGGATCTCGCGGTAGTGCTCGAACGCCTCGAGGAGCGCGGCCTTCCGTCCCTGCCACGCGGAGTGGTACCAGAAGCGCGACTGCACCCAGACCACCGGCCAGAAGAACGTCGTCCCCGCGCGCAGCCACAGACCGGCGAGCGCGCCGAGCACACGCATCGGCTCCCATGCGCCGGCGGGGGCCCAGGGCACCAGACGCCGGAATCGCCCGGGCGCGCGGTGGCCGAGGCGCAGCACCAGGTTGCCCCCCAGGCTGCCCCCGGCCAGATCGGCCTGATCCACCACCAGGTGATCGAGCAGGCCGAGCACCGCGTCCTCGAGCAGCGCCAGCGTGTAGGGCCTGGCCGGCTTGTCCGAGTACCCGTTGCCCGGCAGATCCATCACGATGACCCGCCGGCGTGGATGCAGCCGCTCCACGAGCTCCTCGTACTCTTCGATGCGCGACGCGATGCCGTGCAGCAGCACCAGCGGCGGCCCGCTCTCCGAGCCCGCCGGGCGCACGTCGACGTAGCGAAGCCGCAGGTCCCCGAGCACCGTCGCGTCGCGCTGCTCGTGCCTCGTGGCGCGGACGCGCACGGGGCGCCGCGGGCCCGCGAGCGGCTCACCGGGTCGAGCGACCTGCTCGATCGACAGCCTGGGGCTCGCGCTAACCACAGAGAAGTGTAGCGCGCTTGCGGTACGCTGGCAGGACCGCCATGGACGCAAGGCCCGGCTCGCTTCTCGGTCATCTGGCGCATCTGGCGCATCTGGCGCATCGGGCGCATCGGGCGCCAGCGCCGCCGGTGCTGCTGGTGCTCGTGCTCTCTTCCGCGTGCGGCTCGTCGTCGAGCGGCACGCCCGCCGATCAGCCCTGCGCGCTCTCGATGCCGGTGAGCGGCGGAATGTCGGCGACGCTGAGCGGCTCCTCGTGCGGCGAGTCGGGGGAGAGCGTGCTCTTCTGGACCGGCGCGCAGCTCGACGGCCCCTTCGTCGACGTCGGCTTCGCCACGCCCATCGCCGGCGGGCAGACCGGGACCCTCGTCGTGCAGCAGCTGCGCATCACCGCCAACGGGGCCGACGGCGGCGCGCAGGGCTGGCAGACGCCCGCCAACGCCTGCACCCTCGACGTCACCAGCAGCACCTCGTCGCCCGACGCCACCTTCAAGAACCGCTACATCCTCGTCGGCAGCGGCACGTGCACGCAGCCCGCCGCGCCGGACCCCGGCAACCCCGGCGCCCCCATCACCATCGGCGATTTCACCTTCCACGCCTTCATCGATCCGCCCTGAGCGGGCGGGGCGGCGCGCCCTACGACTTCTTGACCGCGTGCCCGCCGAACTGGTTGCGCAGGGCGGCGAGGATCTTCGCGCCGTACGACTCCTCCTGCCGCGAGCGGAAGCGCGTGAGCAGCGACAGCGTGATCACCGGCGCGGGGACGTTCTGGTCGATCGACGCCTGCACCGTCCAGCGGCCCTCGCCCGAGTCCTCCACGAAGCCCTTGAGCGACTTGAGGTCCGCGTCGTCCTTGAGCGCGCTCTCGAGGAGCTCGAGCAGCCACGAGCGCACCACCGACCCCTGCCCCCAGATGCTGGCGATCTCGTGCAGGTCGAGCCCGAAGGGCGAGGTCTTCATGATCTCGAAGCCCTCGGCGTACGCCTGCATCAGGCCGTACTCGATGCCGTTGTGCACCATCTTGACGTAGTGCCCGGCGCCCGCCGGCCCCACGTGGGCGTAGCCGTTGGGCGGCGCCAGCGTGGTGAAGATCGGCTCGCACACCTTCACCGCCTCGTCGGACCCGCCCACCATCAGGCAGTAGCCGTTCTTCAGCCCCCAGATGCCGCCGCTCGTGCCGGCGTCGCACCAGTGGATGCCCTTGGCCGCCAGCTTCTCGGCGCGGGCACGCGAGTCCTTCCAGTTCGAGTTGCCGCCGTCGATGACGATGTCGCCCTTGGACAGCCGCTCGCCGAGCTCGTCGATGACCGCGTCGGTCACCTGCGCCGGCACCATCACCCAGGCCACGCGCGGCGCCTTCAGCTTGCCCACGGCGTCGGCCACGCTCTCGGCGAAGACCGCCCCCTTGCCCGCCAGCTCGCGCGCCACGTCGAGGTTGCGGTCGACCGCCACCACCTCGTGCCCGCCGCCCACCAGGCGCAGCGTCATGTTGTAGCCCATCTTGCCCAGACCGATCATCGCGAGGCGCATGGGAAGCAGTCGTAACGCGAAACCCGCCGGCGAGGAACAGTGGGGCCTTCACACCTCGTCGGTGTCTTGCGGCGGCTGCGGCTGCGGCCCCGGCACGATCCCCGCGATGTCGGGATCGACGCCGTCGCTGGCCGGCCCGCGCGCGACCTTCTCCTCCTTGCGCTGCTTCTTCTTCTCCGCCTTCGCGCGCGCCCACTCCTGGCGCTCCCGCTCCTTCTGACGCTTCTGAATGCTCGGATTGGCCACGACACACCTCGCGAGTCACGGGTAGACGACCGCCGTACGGCCAGAGGCACGGGCCGGCACGGCTCCCCCCTCGCCCCCCTGCATTTCTGCGAGGGGGAGGGAGGGCCCTAGGCTGCTTTCAGAGAGTGAAGAGATTACCAGCGGTTGCGACGGTCGCGGTCACCACCGCCACCACCACGACGACCGCGATCCCCGCCGCCCCCGCCGTGCCCACCGCCGCCGCCACCGAAGCCGCCGCCGCCGCTGCGCTGCGGGCGCTCCTCGGCCTCGTTGACGCGCAGGGCGCGACCGTCGAGGTTGGCGCCGTTCATCGTCTCGATGGCCTTGGTGGCCTCCGCGGGCGAGCCCATGGTCACGAAGCCGAAGCCCCGCGACTGGCCCGTGGCGCGGTCGGTCACGATGTGGACATCGGTGACCTCACCGATGCGGGCGAAGGCCTCGCGGACGGTGTCGACCGTGGACGAAAACGACAGATTGCCGACGTAAAGACGCGTTCCCATGAGTATCTCTTCTTCTCTCGTTGCGGCTCGTAACGGCCCTTTTTGGAGCGCCTATCGAGTGCCTGCCATCCAACCAGCCGCGGGATCAGAAGCAAGGCCGAGACGGCGAAATCCGCCCCGTCCA
>DATBQU010000004.1:0-6909 GCA_036560665.1 Polyangiaceae bacterium | reverse complement strand
GAAGCGGATGCTGGAGTGGGCCAGCTCGTCCCCCACGCCGAGGGCGCGGAGCACGTAGCTCGGCTCGAGGCTCGACGACGTGCAGGCCGAGCCGGAGCTCACCGCCACGTCCTTGATCCCCATCATCAGCCCCTCGCCTTCCACGAAGTTGAAGCTGATGTTCATGTTGCCCGGCAGGCGGTGCTCCATCGAGCCGTTGACGTACACCTCGTCGAGCTGATTGAAGACGCGCGCCCGCAGCCGATCGCGGAGCGCGATGAGCCTCGCCGTCTCCTGCTTCCCCTCCTGCTGCATGATGTCGCACGCCTTGCCGAAGCCGACGATGAGCGGCACCGCCAGCGTCCCCGACCGCATCCCGCGCTCGTGCCCGCCGCCGTCCATCTGCGCCACGAGGCGAACGCGCGGCTTGCTGCGCCGCACGTAGAGGGCGCCGACGCCCTTCGGGCCGTAGATCTTGTGCGCCGTGAGCGACGCCAGGTCGACGTTCATCTTCTGCACGTCGAAGTCGACCTTGCCGATGCCCTGGACCGCGTCCGAGTGCAGGAGCACGCCGCGCGCCCGGGTGATCTTGCCGATCTGCTCGAGCGGCTGCACGGTGCCGATCTCGTTGTTGGCGAACATGATGCTGACGAGGATGGTCTTCTCGGTGATCGCCTTCTGGAGGTCGTCGAGGTCGACCCGCCCGTCCTTGCCGACGCCCAGGTAGGTCACCTCGTAGCCCTGCTTCTCCAGGCGCTTGCAGGTGTCGAGCACCGCCTTGTGCTCGGTGACGGTGGTGACGATGTGGTTGCCCTTGTCGCGATAGAACTCGGCCACCCCCTTGATGGCGAGGTTGTCGCTCTCGGTGGCGCCGCTGGTGAAGACGATCTCCTTGGAGTCCTTGGCGCCGATGAGCTCCGCGATCCGTTCGCGCCCGTAGTCGACCGCCTCCTCCGCCACCCAGCCGAACTGGTGGCTGCGGCTCGCCGCGTTGCCGAACTTCTCCGTGAAGTACGGGAGCATCGCCTCGAGGACGCGCGGGTCGACCGGCGTCGTCGAGTGGTTGTCCATGAAGATGGGGAGCTTGAGAGCCATTCGCATTGCCTCTTCAGTGAGCCCGGAAGCCGAGCACGAGCTCGGGGACGTTCTGTTCCTTGTCGTGCAGGTCGCAGCACTCGCAGGCCGACAGGAGCCGCTGCGGATCGCAGACGTCGCACGTATCGAGGTAGAGCAGGCTGGCCTGCAGCTCGTGCTCGAGCGCCTGGAGCCGCCGGACCTGCTCGTGGGTCTCCTCGAGCTTCCGGGCGTAGACCTCGCGCATGCGCTTCATCGCGCCGGGCGCGCTCTCGAGGCGCTCCCACTCGCGGACGATGGTCTGCACGTCGCCCAGACTGAAGCCCATCTCCTGGAGCTTGCCGATCCAGCGGATGCGCATGAGCGCCTCCGGGCTATACAGCCGGAACCGACCCTTCGACCGGGCGGCCGGCGTGAGGAGCCCGAGCTCCTCGTAGAGGTGGATGGCGCGTACGGTCTTCCCCGTCTCGCGAGCCAAGTCCCCGATCTGCATGAGGTCTTTGCGAGCGCGCGCCTCGTCCAGCGACTGGACGGCGGCTTCTTCGACCGGCTGGAGGAGGGGAAGGCGGTGCATGTACTCTTACGTTACAGTCTTACGTGCACGTGAGGGTTTGACAAGGGGCCTTCTAGGCCGGGGAATCCCCTTCGTCAAGGCGACGGTGTATGTAGTGACTCGGCCATGCCCACCCTCGAGGCTCAGCTCACGGCGCTCACGCAAGAGTTCGTCGCACGGCTCGTGGACGTGATCCGGAACGCATCGTTCGCCGAGGTGGCCGCCCTGTCACCCCCGCGCGGGACGCCGGCGCGTGCAGCTCGCGGCGCGAGAGCTCCGCAGGCTCGGCCGGAAGCAGGCGCGAGCACGAATGGCCGGCAAACGGCGGCAAAGCGCGCCGAGATCGCCGATCGCGTCCTGCGTGCGCTCGAGAGTGCCAGCCAGCCGCTGGGAGTCCGCGCCATCGCCAACGAGCTCGGCCTGGCCCCGGATCTGCTCGCCGTTCCCCTGCGCGAGCTGCGCTCGGCCGGACGTATCCGGAAGCATGGAGAGAAGAGGAGCACGACGTACTCGTCGGGCTGACATCCTCGTACTTCCGATCATCGGTGATCGACCGGGCACGCCAATCGCAGAAGCGTCGCCGTCCCCGTGACAGGGAGCGGGCACTCGATGACTCTGCGCGCACTTCGCGACGACGACACCGTCCAGGTGGAGGGAACCGTGATCCGCTCCTGGGGCGACGATTGTCCACGCGGGGAGCAGAATCCTTCAGACGGGCTGTCCAAGCTGTCGTCGGGCGTGAAGTCGATCGGCCCCGACGATACCGCGCAGCAGCCGGAGGCGCCCCGCCACCAGCCGCGCAGCTCGGGTCCGCGACGGCGCGTGACCCTCACCGCCGACTCGGTCCGCGACGCCCTCGAGCAGCGCTACCGGCTGGAGAGCAACTGGGACGACCTGGTCGACCTCTACCTCGGCCGCATCGAGGCCGTGGATCCACCCGAGAAGGTGGAGCTCTTCAAGCGGCTGGCGGAGGTGCTCTGGCACGAGCTGGGCGACGCGGAGGAGGCGCGCGACGCGCTGGTCGAGGCGCTGGCCATCGATCCGGGCGACGAGGATGTCGCCGCCCACCTGGAAGACATCATCCTGGCCCGCGACGGGGGGTGGACGGCGCTGGTCGAGGCGATCTCCGAGAAGATCCAGAGCGCCGCCGACAACCCCACGCGGGCCAAGCTGGCCGAGCACGTCGTGCGCTGGGCGCGAGGCGACATGAGCGATCCCGGCACCGCGGAGCGCTTCCTGGCGGCGATGCGCACGTTCGACCCCGCCCACCCGCTGGTGCACGAGCGCCTGGCCACTCACTACGCGGACGTCGGCGCCTGGGACGCGCAGCGCGAGTCGCTCGAGCGCGCCCTGGCGCGCACGCAGAGAGGCGAGGACCGCCGCGCCATCCACGTCGCGCTGGGCCAGCTCTACGAGGGGCACATCCCCAACGCGCGGCACGCGGAAGAGCACTACGAGCGCGCGCTGGCGATCGAGCCCGGCGCCATGGCCGCGCTGGCCGGGCTGGAGCGCATCTGCCGCACCACCGAGAAGTACGCGCGCCTGGCCGACGTGCTGGACAGGCAGGTGGACGCGGCCGCCAGCGACGAGGATCGCGTCGGCGCCCTGCTGCGCCTGGGCGAGCTCCTCGAGCAGCGCTTCGTGAAGCCGCGCGACGCGGTCCCCAAGTACGAGGTCGCGTTGGAGCTCGACGCGGACAACGTCCGCGCGCTCGACGGCCTGGAGCGCTGCTGGCAGGCACTGCGCGACTGGGAGAGGCTCGCCGGCGCCCTGGAGCGGCGCGCCGCTTCGGCGGAGCCGCGCCAGGCGATCGACGCCCTGGTGCGCCTGGCCGAGGTGCGCGAGTCCAAGCAGGAGAGCGCTGAGGCCGCGCAGGCTGCCTGGCGGCGCGTCTACGAGCTCGACACGTCGCACCTGCGGGCCATCAAGGAGCTCGGGCGCCTGTGCGAGAAGCAGGGGGACATCATCGCAGCGGCCGCCTACCGCGCGCGCCTGGCCGACCTGACCGACGACCCCCGCGAGAAGGCGCGCATCCACGTGGCGGTGGGCGAGATGCTCGCCCCGGAGGAGTGCGACCCGGCGTGCGCACGCATCCACTTCGAGCGCGCCGTCGAGATGGACCCGCGCAACCCCGTCGCCTGGGAGCAGCTCCAGAAGCTGGCCGTTCGCGAGCGCGACATGATGTACGCCACCTTCTGCCTCGAGCGGCGCGCGGAGCACACCGACTCGGTGCGACTGAAGGCGCAACTGCTGGTCGAGCTGGCCAAGCTGCGCGCCTCGCTCGGCGACGTGCGCGGCGCGCTGGCCACCTACGAGTACGCCTTCGAGACCGACCCCACCAACGAGACGGCAGCGCGCGCAGTGCTGGAGGACTGGGCGAGGCGCGAGAAGTACGCCGATGCGCAGCGTGCGTGCGACGTGCTCGTCGCGGCGGCGACGCGCGACGGAGACGCCAGGACGCTGCTCAAGCTGCTGCGCTTCTCGACGCGGGTGGCGCTGGCGCTCGGCAACGCGGAGCGCGCCCTGATGGCGTCGGCCGCGGCACGCGACATGGCGCCGGGGGACACGGGAGCCCGCGATGACGTGCTGCACGTGTGCCACGAGCTCCGGGACATCCCCGCCGTCCGGGACCGCGTGCGCGCCGTCGCGGAGCGGGTGATCAAGGACGCCATGGACCTGTCGCCGGATGCCCTGGTCCGCCTGGGCGAGGTGAGGATGGCGACCGGCGATCGCCACGGCGGCATGGAGATGCTGTGTCTGGCCCTGGCGCGCGACGCGAACAACCGCGCCGCGCTGGCCGCCCTGTCCGAGGCGTTCGTCGCCCGACGTGACTGGGGACGAGCCGCCAATTGCAAGCACCGTCTCGCCCGCCTCACGGAGGACGCACGGGAGCGACAGACGCGCTTCCTCGAGGCCGCCGAGCTGTGGGACAGGCGCGCGCGCGTCCCCAACCGGGCCGCCGGCGTGCTGGAAGAGGCGCTGGCGCGCGACCCGCACGACGCGGCGGTGCTGCATCGCCTGATCGCCCTGTGGGGGGCGCTCGGCGAGTGGGACAAGCTGGCCGGCGCGCTGCGCTCGCTGGGCGAGCTGGAGCAGGACCCCGCGCGGCGCGCCAAGCACCTCTACGCGAGCGCCGGGGTGGTCCGCGAGAAGCTCGGGGATCTGCGGCGCGCGGCCCAGGTCTACGACGAAGTGCTCGACCTCGACGAAGGGCGGCTCGACGCCTTCGAGCACCTGGTACGCGCCTGGACCGACCTGCGCGACTGGCACGAGCTCGAGATGGCGTACCGCCGGATGATCGGCCGCGTCCATGACGGCAAGGACAGCAGGCTCGAGCACGCCCTCTACCACCAGCTCGGCCTGGTCTGCCGCGACCGCCTCGGCGATCTGCCGCCGGCGCTCGACGCCTTCCGCCACGCCTCGCGCCTCGCCCCCGACAGCGAGGAGGACCGGCGCATCGTCGTCGAGCTGCTGGTGCTGACCGGACAGGTGGAGGTCGCCGTCGCCGACATGAGACAGGGGATGCGCGACGACGCCACGCGCGCGTCCACCTACCGGGAGCTCTACGAGCTCTTCCTCCGCCAGGGCGCGAACGACAAGGCCTGGTGCGCGGCGAACGCGCTGGTGCACCTGGGCGCGGCCGACGAGACACAGGCCAAGTTCGTGGCCGACTTTCCGCCGCTCGATCTGGGCCGGGTGCCGGGCACGCTGGCTTCGTGCGCGTGGGAGTCGCACCTCATGGCGGGCGGGATGGATGCGCGGCTGACCGCCATCTTCCGCAACTTCGTGCCCGCCGTCGTGCGCGCCCGGATGGCGAGCGTGCCGGAGAAGAGCCGCCTGCGCTGGCTGGGCGCGCAGGTGCGCGAGAGCGATTCGCCGCTGGCGGCGCACCTGGTGAAGCTGGTGCGCGACGGCGCGGAGATCCTCGGCGTCGCCCCCCCGCTGCTCCTGTCGCGCCCGCGGCTGCCGGTGCCGTTCGCCGTCGCGCCCACTCCCACGCCGGCGCTCTTCGTGTCCCTGCCGGCGGCGGAAGCAGTCCCGCCGGAGCTGCTGACGTTCGCGGTGGGACGGCGGCTGGCGGAGCTTCGTCCGGAGCTCGTGGCCCACGCCCTCTTCCCTACGCTGACCGAGCTCAAGGCGCTCCTCAAGACGGCGGTGCGCGTGGCCGTGGCGACGCGCGCGGCCCCCCCGGAGAAGGGCGACGAGGCCGCCATCGCGCGTGCGATGGAGCCGCTGGAGATGGAGGCGCTGAGGGAGGCCGTCTCCACCATCGTGGGCACGCAGATGCAGGCCGACACCCGCCGCTGGCTGCAGCAGGCCGACCTGTCGATCGCGCGCGCCGCGCTGATGCTGACGGGCGACTTCGATCTGGCCTGGCGCGCCATGCAGCGCGAGCCGCGCTCGCCGAGCGAGCTCGGACCGGCCGAGTGGCGCACGGAGATGCTCTGCTTCGCCGTGAGCGACGAGCACGCCGACCTCCGCGAGGCGATCGGCGTGACGGTGGAAGCCCGCTGACTACTCCGCGCGGGGCGGGACGAGCAGACGCTCGGCCATGCGGAAGCACCCGAAGCTGAACGCCCCTGCGCCGATGGCGACGAACGCCCGGGCCACGATGAGCGCCGCGGCGACGGCCGGCGCCATGGACATGTCCGTCGGTGCCCCGCGCAGCCCGGTGACGAGCGCGACCACGGCGAAGGCCAGGCCGAGCACGGCGCACGTCGCGCCCGCGACTCCATGCGCCAGGTGGGCGTTGCTCCCCGTCGATGCGGCCCCGGGCGGCGGAAACGTGGTCGTCAGCAGCGCGCGCAGCCAGGAGGGCTTGGCCGTCGGCTCCGGACGGTAGCGGGTGGTGCCGTCGGAGAACGAGGGCGTCGTCATCGGCGGGATCGAGGCCGGCATGGCCGGCGGCGGAAAGGAGCCGGGAAGCGGAGCCAGGCTCGCCATGGCGGGGTTCGCCAGGGGAGGCGGCGTGATGGGCGGCAAGCGCGACGTCGGCAGGGCCTCGTCGGCCGACAGGGCCTGCCGCTGGGAGGTCTGCTCCGCGTCCTTCAGGAGGTCCGGATCCAGATACTCGGGGGATGCCTCGTTCATGGGCGAAGGCAGTTACACCGGGAGGGCACGAACGCCAGGAAGTTCGCTGGCGTGAAAAGATTGCATGTGGGTGCGGGTCACTCCCCTCGCCGCCCCTGGCCCTGCCCCTCCGGCCCCGTGCGCGTCCTGTCGCGCGCCTCCTCGCCCGCGGCGAGGACGCTCGGGCGCAGGCTCTCGTCGATGCGCAGCCACACCCGCTTCACCTCTCCCGG
>DATBQU010000003.1:0-7904 GCA_036560665.1 Polyangiaceae bacterium | reverse complement strand
GACCAGCCCGCCCACCGACTTGAGCTCCTCGTCGCCGACCAGGGTGTGCGCGAGGTCGAGACGGTCCATGCGCTTCAGCCCCTCGATGGCGTGCAGATCCTTCACCGAGCTGAGCGACAGCCGCAGCGACTCGATGGTGCTGAGCTTGGCCAGCGGCGTCAGGTCGTCGTAGTCGCCCGGACCGAGGAAGAGGTCCTTCAGCGAGGTGAACATCGGGAAGATGCAGGGGTCGATCTGGTGGATGGTCTTGGACGTCGAGAGGTTGATGGACCGTATGGTCCCCAGGTCGTGCTCGGTGACGGCGCCGGCGTCCTTGCCGAGCTTGCGCCTGACCTCGGCCTCGAGCGCCGCGTCGTCGCCGAAGTCGACCGCGTGCGGCTTGCAGTCGGTGGCGCTCTTCTTCTTCCACGTCACCGCCGCCGCGGAGACGCTGGGCGCGGCGGTGGTCGTCGGCAGCGCGACGGCGACCGAGGCCGAGGCCTCCGGCGTCTTGTACTTGTCGTACTTCGACTCGTCGCAGGCGATGGCGAGGGGCAGGAGCAGCAGCGGTGCGATCGTCTTTTTCATCATCGCGGCGCCGAGCTTACCAGAATCACCAGTGCTCCTTGCGCTGCCCTTCCGGGACACGTCCGAGATCGCCCTCCATGTCCGCGACGGCCCAGGCCGCCGTGGCGAACGCGGCGGCGGCCTGCGCCAGGGTGGGCGGGTCGATCTTGTCGACCGTGTCGTTGGCCGTGTGGTGGTAGTCGAAGTAGCGCGTGCCGTCCTGGCGCAGGTCGAGCAGCGGGACGCCCAGCTCCTGCAGCGGGGTGATGTCCGCTCCGCCGTGCCCCGCTTCGTCTTGCCGCTCGACGCCCAGCGGTGCGAGCGAGCGGGCCAGCGCCACGAAGCGCTCCCTGGACGACGGGTCCCCCAGCCAGCGCACCGCGTAGACGGCGTCGCCGCCGAAGTCGGCCTCGGTAGCGGCCACGTGGGCGGCCGCCTCTGCGGCGTGGACGCGAGCGTACTCCTTCGCCCCCTGCAGCCCGTGCTCCTCGTTGGCGAAGAGGACCACCCGGAGCGTGCGCCGCGGCTTGCCCGGGAGCGCCGCGAAGAGCCGGGCTGTCTCCAGCGCGATCCCCACCCCTGCGCCGTCGTCGACGGCGCCGGTGCCCAGGTCCCACGAGTCGAGGTGCGCGCCGACCAGCACGATCTCGCCGGGCCGCTCGCGTCCGGTGACCTCGCCCATCACGTTGGCGCTCTCGGCGTCGGGGAGGGTCCGCGCGCCGAGAACGAGGTGCACGCGCACCGTCTTGCTCTGCGCCAGGACGCGGTGCAACAGCTCCGCGTCGGGTACCGACAGCGCCGCCGCCGGGATCTCGTGCTCGTCCTTCGCCTTCGCGCCCGTGTGCGCGACGCGGTCGTGGTCGGTGCCTATGGATCGGAGCAGCAGCCCGGTCGCGCCGAGCTTCGCCGCTGCTCGCGCGCCGCGGGCCCGGTTGCCCACCGCCTCGCCGTACCCGGCGCCATCGCGTGCGCGGCGCATCGGCGGGTTCAGGAAGACGAGCTTGCCCCGGACCGACAAGGGGTCGAGCTTCTCGAGCTCGGCGATGGAGGTTGCCTCGACCACGTCGCCCGTCAAGCCGCCCGGCGGCGTGCCGACGCTGCCCCCCAGGGCCGCCACCAGCAACGGTTGCGGGAACGGTGCGACGATCTCGGCGCGCCCCTCGCCGCGCTCCCACCGCGTCACTTTCACCTTCTCGGCGTGGACGTTGGCGAGCCCCATGCCTTGCATCGTCCGCAGCGCCCAGGCCACGGCGGCGCGATCGCCCGGCGAGCCCGCCAGGCGCGGTCCCACCTCGTCGCACAGCGAGCGGACGAAGGCGGTCGCGTTGGAGCGCGTGAGCTCCTCGCGCTGCAGCGTCAGGGCGGCGTCGGGTGTGGCGCGCGAATCGGCTCGCGCCGGCAGGTCGGCGGCGTCGGCGGTGGAAACGAGGACAGCGGCGAGCAGGAGTGCGAGGCGGCGCATGGCGAAGCGAGCGTAGCAGCCGACTCGCCGCGCAGGATGGACTAGGCTGGTCCCGCCCAGATGCCGAGCCCGACCGAGCTCCTCGCCAGCATCCCGCTGTTCGCCCTGCTCGATGACGTCGAGCGCGCGGCTCTCGCCGAGCGGTTCGAGTCGGCGAAGTTCGCGGCGGGGACGCGGATCTTCCAGACCGGCGAGCCCGGCGACTCGCTCTACATCGTGTGCGCGGGCGAGGTGGAGATCTCCTTCACCAACGACACCGGGTCGCTCATCGTGCTGGAGACCCCCGGACCCGGCCAGTACTTCGGCGAGATCTCGCTGCTCGACGGGGGGCCGCGCACGGCGTCGGCCACGGCGAAGACAGAGGTGGAGGCGCTGGTCGTCGACCGAGGCGACGTCGACGAGTTTCTGCGCAAGAACCCCGCCGCGGCGCTCGACATGCTGGCCGCGAGCGGGCGCCGGCTCCGTGAGACGGCGAAGCTCCTCCGTCACACGGCGTCGCGCGACATCAACGAGGAGGAGGAGGACCACCGCACCGCGGTGATGAAGGCGGCCGACTGGATCAGCGAGTTCTCCGGGAGCCTGCCCTTCCTCTTCATCCACGTCGCCATCTTCTTCGTGTGGGTCGTCCTCAACGTGGGCCCGCTGCAGCGCTCCTTCGCGGGTGGCTGGGATCCGTTCCCCTTCGGCCTGCTGACGATGGTGGTGTCGCTGGAGGCCATCATCCTCTCGGTGTTCGTGCTGCTCTCGCAGAACCGGCAGGTGGCGCGCGACCGCGTCCGCAACGACATCGAGTACCGGGTCAACCTCAAGGCCGAGCTCGAGGTGGCCGAGCTTCACCGCAAGGTGGCCGACATGCAGGCCGAGCTGCTGGCCAGGCTCCAGCGCGTCGAGAAGGCCGTCACCAGGGGACCCTAGGCCACGCCCGACGTGGACGACTGCGAGTCCGACTCCACGGCCAGCGCGGCGGTGATCTCGTCCGGCACGAGACCGTAAGCCTCCGCCGCCGAGAGCAGCCCTGCGTTCGGCGCGAGCTGCGTGAGGAAGGCCCTGGGGTACGGCGTGCCCGAGAGCCCCTTCAGACGCGTCACCAGGCGCGGGATACCGCGTGCGATCGCGTTCTTCGCCTCTCGAAGGTCGCCCAGATCCACGCAGGCGTCGTGCAGCGCCAGGAACACCGGCGCCTCGTTGAGCAGGCTGGGCGAGCCCTCGTCGAAGAGCCCCGCCGCCTCGCTGGCCAGGGCGCGCGCCTGTTCGCCGTGGCCGCAGCGGCGCTCGGCCTCGGCCCACAGCCCCAGGGCCACCGGCACCACGTCGAGCATCTTGGTGCCGCGGTAGCCCTGCGCCGCGATCTTCAGCAGCGTGCGCGCGTCGTGCTCGCCGTCCGGCGAGCGCAGCCGCTCCATCCCTCGATAGAAGAGCACGCCGAGCGTCGCCCGATCGTGCGGCACCCAGCTGCCCGCCAGCGCGGCGTCCGCGGTGCCGCGCGTCTCGGCCAGGGCGCCGTCGAGCGAGCCGTCACTGCCGAAGGTGGCGGCCCAGCAGAGCAGGATCATCTTGCCGTGCCGCTCCACCCCCGGCGAGCCGATGGCCTGCGCCAGCGCGATGCCGCTCTCGATCGCCAGCCGTGCCTCGCCCGTGGCGCCCACCGTCGTCAGCGCGAAGCCCACGTTGATGGTGAGCATCGCCTCGCGCGCCTTGAGCCCGGCGGCGCTCGCCGCCCGCGCCGCGCTTCGCCGCGCCTCGAGCGCGGCGCCCACCTCACCGCGCGCCTGCCGCACGACCGCCAGCGTCTGCCAGGCGTCGACGGCGGCGCCGGCGATGTTGTGCTTCTGCGACAGCGTCAGCAGGCCGTCCGCCACCTCCGCCGCCCGGTCGAGCTCCCCGGCGTACGCGTAGCGCGCCGCCAGCGCTGCCCCGCACCGGACCTCCTCGTCGACCAGCCCCGCCTCCTGGGCCGCGCGGCGCACCTCGTCGAGCCGCGAGCTCGTCTCCGCGTCGCCTCCGCATGCGTCCTCGTAGCGCACGCGGGCGCCGCGCGCGCGCACCTCGCTGCCCTTGTCGTGGACGGCCTCCTCCATGGCCCGCACCGCGGTGTCCCGCTCGCCCGCGCGGGCGTCGAGGCGGTTCCACGCCTCGTCGAGCAGCTGCGCGCGTGCGAACTGCGTGGGCTTGTCCTCGGCGAAGACGAGCGCC
This sequence comes from Polyangiaceae bacterium, assembly GCA_036560665.1. Taxonomy (GTDB): domain Bacteria; phylum Myxococcota_A; class Polyangia; order Polyangiales; family Polyangiaceae; genus Palsa-1150. The sequence goes on along the minus strand of DATBQU010000003.1, from coordinate 3,703 downwards.
TTCTCCGAGAGCGACACCGCCTCGGGGAGCGCGTGCGCAGCGAGCGCGCGTCGGGCTGCCTTCTCGAGGTATCCCGAGGCCGCCACCGGTTCGCCCCCGAGCTCCAGGTGCCGCGCGACGATGGCGTCGTCCTCGCTCACCTTGGCCAGCCACCGTCCCGCGCGCGCGTGACACTCCTTGAGCGCGTCCTCCCCCAGCGAGGCATAGGCCACCTCGCGCATCAGCGCATGCTTGAAGGCGAACTCGCGGGTGCCGGCGAAGCGGGTCTGCGCCTGCTCGACCAGTACCTCCGCCGCGGCCAGCTCCCGAAGCGCCTCGGCGGCGTTGGGTACGCCGATGGCCTCCAGGCCGATGTCCCACCCCACCAGGCCGAAGACGGCCAGCCTCGCCGCGGCGTCGCGCCCGAAGTCGTCGAGCGCATCGAGGTGGACCTGCATGGCCGACTCGATGGTCGGTGCGTCCGACGCGTCGCGGCCCGCCGCGGCGATGCGCGCCAGCTCCTCGGCGAAGAGCGGCAGCCCCGCCGATTGCTGCGCGATGGAATCGGCGAGCGCCTCGCCCTGCTCGCCGAGAGCGCGCTCGCCGAGAAGCGAGGTGGCGATGGCGCGCGACTGCTTGCGCGACAGCGGCCGCAGCTCGATGCGCACGTGGTCCCGCCCCTCGAAGCGCGAGGGATCGTCGCGCCACAGGGTGGGCCGTGCCGCGGCGAGCACGCATACCGGCCGTCCGGCCGCCCGGGCCAGCAGGTGGTCGATCCAGGCCAGGCTCTCCGAGTCGGCCCACTGCGCGTCCTCGAGGACGACGACGAGCGGGTTGTGGCGAGCCATCCCGACCGTCATGTCGGTCAGCACCAGCCACAGCGCGTCCCGGGCGCCGCGGGTGTCGTCGAGCTCTGGCAGTGCCTCGTTGGCGACGAGGCGCGCGAGGAGCTCGCGGGCCGACTCCGAGCACGGCACCTCGCTGACGGCGATGAGGACGTCCGTCGCGTCGAGCGCCTCCTGCAGGGGCGCTCCCTTGGCGACGCCGGTGAGACCGCGCGCCACGTCGCCCACCACGCCCAGCGCGTGGCTCTTGGCGAAGGACTCGCTGCGCGCCAGCACGATGCGCGGGGCGGCGGCGTGGCTGGCGATCCGCGACAGAGCCTCGCGGCGCAGGCGTGTCTTGCCGATGCCCGGCGCCCCGGTGACCGTGATGACGATGGGCGTCTTGTCGTCCACGCACCGCTCGAAGGCGGCCACGATCTGCGCCAGCTCCGCCTCGCGGCCCACGAAGGGCGCGCCCCCCATGATCTCGCGGCGCCCGCGCAGCGCGGTACCCACCACTGCGCTGCCGTCGCCTCGCAGCTGGAGCTCGTAGCGCCCGCGTGTCAGCTCGGTCGTCGTCGTGTCGGCCAGTAGCTGCCCGCGCGCCGCGTCACGCGCCAGCGCGGCCGCGCGGTCGACGACCTCACCGGTTGGCCGGGTGCGGTCGATGCGCGTTCGTCCCGTAGCCACGCCGACCGAGGCGTTGAGCTTGGCGATCCGCAGCCCGAGGTCGAGGGCGCGCATGGCCTCGTCACCCAGCGCCTTGCGCACGCCGAGGTGAGACACGATGGCGTCCCCCCCCAGCTCCGTCGCGTCGGCCCCGCGGGCCCGCAGGTGCGTGAGCAGTCGTGCGCGCGGCGCCCCCTTGGGGACGTGGGTGGCGACGATCGACGTGACCAGCCGCGTTCCCCCCGCTTTGCCGGTGGTCAGGCTCGCCGGGGCGGCGTCGTAGCCGCCGCTGCGGGTGAGCCGGTCGCTGGAGTGGGCGCCCAGCTCGTCGGCGATCTCGCGCAGCTCACGGGCCACCTCGGCGGCGGTGCTGGGTCGCTCGCTGGGCGCCGTGGCGAGGAGCCGTGCCATCAGATCGTCGAGCCGTGCCGGCGCGTCGATGAAGACCTCGGACAGGCGCGGCGCCGGCGTCGTCACCAGGCGCGCGAGGATGGCGATGGGCGTGGGCCCGATGTGCGGCGGCCGTCCTGTGATGAGCTCGAACAGCGTCGCCCCGAGAGCGTAGAGGTCGGCGCGCACGTCAATCTCGCCGTCGCCGCGGGCCTGCTCCGGCGCCATGTAGGCCGGCGTGCCGACGATGGCGCCCGTGCGGGTCAGCTTCGCGTCCTCCGCGGCGGCCACGCCGAAGTCGACCAGCTTGAGCTCGAGAGGCCCGCTCTTGCCCGGCCCGCTGCCGACCAGGATCACGTTGGATGGTTTGACGTCGCGGTGGACGATCCCGGCGCCGTGCGCGAAAGCCAGCGCGTCGCACACCTCCGCCGCGACCCGCAGGCTGGTGGACAAGTCGAGCGGAGAGCGGCGCTGGCGCTGCGCGAGGTCCTCGCCCTCCAGCCACTCCATGGCGATGTACGGCGCGCCCTCCTCGAGCTGCCCGAAGGCCACCACGCGGACGATTCCCGGGTGGTGCAGGCCGGCCAGGATGCGGCCCTCGCGTCGGAAGCGAGCCTCCTCGCCGGCGTCGACGCCGGGCAGGGCGATGACCTTCAGCGCCACGGCCTGGCCGGTCATCTCGTCGTGGGCGCGGTACACGATGCCCACGCCGCCGCGGCCGACCTCGCGCTCGATGACGAAGCGCCCGGCGAGCGGCTGCGACAGCGGCGCCGTCATGCTCGCTTCCCCAGGCCGACGACGAAGAGCTCGGTGCTCACGGCGCGCGTCCCCTCGGGACGGATGAGGCGCTCGGTCGTGTAGAGGCGGCGAAGCTCGGCGCGCGCCTGCGGCAGGTCGTCGCTCATGAAGATCTTGCCCACGAACGAACCCCCACGACCACCCAGGGTAGCCGCAACGGCCAGGGCCCGCATGAAGAGCTCGAAGCTCCGTGCCTGGTCGGTGATCTTGCTGCCGGTGGTGCGCGGCGCCATGTCGCTGAGGACGACGTCGTAGGGGGCGAAGCGCGCCAGCTCCTCGCTTGCGAGCGAGAGAGCGTCGCCTTGAACGAAGACCGCGCCCGGCGGCAGCACCACGGTGAGCGCTTCGAGGTCGACCGCGAGGAGCCTGCCGCTCGAGCCGATCTTGCGGGCCGCGTACAGCGACCAGCTGCCCGGGGCGGCGCCGAGATCGAGCACGCGCTGGCCGCCGCGTAGGAGGCGCGTACGGCGGTCGATCTCCTCGAGCTTGAAGACGCTGCGCGCGGGAAAACCGGCTTCCTTGGCGGCGCGCGTGAAGCGGTCAGGCCTGGCGTAGGGGTTCTTCCGCGGGGGCATTTTTCGGGTGGAGCCGCAAAGCTAGTCGCGAACGGTGTTTGTCGCGAATCCCCGCTCGATCCGACCCATAACCACGCGTAGCCTTCAGGTCGAGACGCAAAGCCATGCAGACGCTCCTCGACCCGTACGAGCTTGCCTCCGCCAGCGTTCCACGGCCGGACATGCCGCCGCCGGCCTTGCCCGTCATCGACGTGGCCTCGCGCGAGGACGTGACGCCGCCGGCGCCCAACCCGCCGAGCCCGGACTCGTCGTCCCGCCTGCGCTGCTGGTGCAGCGAAGATTGAGTCGAGCTTCTCCCTAGTCCGGCACGGCCAGAGCGTCGGCGAGCGCGTACACGTGCGCGTCGTCCGCCTGCATCGCGCGTAACGCCTCGGCGAGGCGGAGGACGTACTCGACGTTGCTCCCGCTCGGTCCGCGCGCCCGCCGGATTTGCGCCGCGAGCGCGTCTATCGTCGCAGGACCGAGGTA
>DATBQU010000002.1:0-5497 GCA_036560665.1 Polyangiaceae bacterium | reverse complement strand
GTCGGTCTCGCAGGCGCTCTTGCTCGACCCCCACTGTTCCTGCGAGGCGACGTAGTCGACGATGCAGTTGAAGCAGGAGAGGCTGTCGCTCTTCACGGCGAGGAACTGCCCCGCGCAGTGATTCACCAGGCACGTCGTCGTCGACTGGAGGAAGCCGCTGGTGTCGCCTGGGCCCTTGGTCGAACAGTTCTGCTCCATGCACGTGAACACGGCGTCGACGTCGCCCGACGGAACGCCTCCGCCGCAGGGCGGCGTCGTGGGTGCCGAGGGCGTCTGCCCGTTCTGATCGGTCGGATCCGTGAACGGCGTGCTCAGGTCGGTGTCGACCATGTAGCTGTAGGGGTAGGCGCTCTTGGCGGCCTGAACGATCGCGTTGCGGTCCTCCACGCGGTCGATTTCGACGAGGCACATCAGATCGGAGCCAGCACCGGCAATCGCCTTGGTGAGGGCCGGATTCGGCGGGCGCCGCTGGTCCTCGAACGGCGCGTTGGGGCCGTAGAGCGCGGGGTTGAAGACGTCGATCGAAATGGTGGGCAACGGGCTGGGCGTGCATCCCAGGAGCAGCGCAGCGCCGGAGGCAGCCGCGCCGTCCGTGCCCGCCCCGGTGCCTTCGTCGCAGTACAGCCCGCGGAGGGGATGTCTGTTGTCGCCGCTCACGCCGATGGCGTAGAGCGACGCGGTCGTGTTCCGGGGGTCGACGGTGTACTCGAAGATCGCCTTGCCCGACCCGCCGTCGACCGCGGCGGCCATCTGGTAGCCGATTGCCGACACGTCGAGGTAGCCGTCGCTCTCGAGCGAACCGTAGGCCGGTGTCTGGTTCGTAGGGGTGGCGCCGAACGCGATGGGGCCCGACAGCAATGGGCTGGAGACGACCGTGGGCAGGTGCGCGTCTTGCGCGATCCCAAAGTCGAGCGGACCGGTCCCCGGCATGGCGTGAACGAACCGGATGCGAGTGTCCTGCGTGTTGGTCGCCCCGGTCTCCTGCAGCGCCAGGATCTGCTGCGGGACGTTGTTCCCTCCGACGCGCATCAACGTGGTCACCGCGCCGGCGGTGAGCGTGAGCCCGTCCCCCTCGGTCAGCGCGTTGCCGGCGCACGTGTCCCCGGCGGCGATCATCTTGACGTCGACCGACGTTCCCGGCGCGTTGAAGGCGATGCTCACGTCGGCGTAGGAGAACCCGGCTGCGCCGTTCGGCAGCTTGGACGGACAGTCGGTGCCGCCGTCGCGGATGACCGGCCGACCCCAGCTCGACGCGCCCGCGCTGCGGATGCACACGTCGACCACGTCGTCGGTCGGCACGAGGTTCGCGACGCGGACCAGCGGGCCCGACCCCGTCGGAAGCGTGCACCCCGCGAGGATCGGATCGAGCTTCCGCGTCTCCACCCCCGCCACCAGCTGGCAGCTCACCACCGCCGCCAGCGCGACCAAGAGCAGCGCGCCGTACGCGAGCAGGAGCGTCTTTCGTCGACCGAGTCCCCGCGACCCAAGCATGTAGAACCTCGCAGACGGTTCAGAAGGAATGCGTCAGTGTTCCCGTGGCGCCCGTCGGTCCTGCGCCGACGAGCCACGACCACCCGCTCGAGCCGATGGTCGGCGCGGCGGCCTGCTCGTGGCTGCTGCCGCCGGTGAAGAGGAAGTAGGTGCCGAGCCCGACGCCGACGACGGCGACGCCGAAGCCGATGTCGGAGATCCAGGCCGACGTCCTGGCCTTGTTCATGTCGTCGACGCCCTGCTGCGTGCAGCGGCGCTCGCCGTCCATGGTGGGGCAGCTGCTGTCGCTGTTCTTGCGGCTGTTGATGGAGTCGAGGCCGAAGAAGGTCCCCGCGCCCGCCGCCAGGACGCCGGCGCCCACCAGCACCACGCCCCAGGTGCGCCGCCCCGTCCAGAACGGCTCGGGCGGGCGCTCGACCGGCGCGAGCTCGAGCGGCGCCGCCTCGAGCGAGGCGTGCTCCTTGTTGGCCACGGTGACGTGGAGCGTCTTCGGCTTGTAGAGCGGTGCGCGCTCGACGATCTCCACCTGGCCGGGATCGACGGGGAGCTCCGTGTCCCACGCGCCCGACTGCAGCGGCACGCCGTTGCGGGTGATCTCGAGGCCGGGGATGCTCCGCACCGCCGCCGGCACCTTGATGGCGAGGAAGGGCAGCTCGGGCTCGATGGCGGCGATGTTCTGCGTGGCCAGCTGCTCGCGATCGGGGCGGTTCATGCGCCTGGCCTCGGCCTGCGCGTCGCGGAACTCGCCCCAGGCGCTGGCGATCTTGCCGATCTTCTGGTTGCAGACGGCGAGGTTGAGCAGCGTGCCCGACGCCGGATCGAGGCGGTAGCTCTCGGAGAGCTTGCCGCACGCCTCGGCATAGCGGCCGGCTTCCATCAGGCCGCGCGCGGTGAAGAAGAGCGTCTCGGCCAGGGCGCGCGCGTCGGTGGCGCTGGGCTGGTTGCCCTGGGGCGGGGGAGGCGTCTGGGCGCGGGCGGGAGAAAAGGAGGTTGCGGCGAGGATGAAGCACGGCGCCGCGAGCAGCGCGAAGCGAGCCTTCATTGACGCTCTCCGAGAGGGTCGACCTTCTGCGTGGGGGTGGGGGGCGCGGTGGCCACGGGCTGAGTCGGCGGGGGCGGGGGCTGCGCCGCGGTGGTGGGCGGCGGTGGCGGGGCCGTGGTGTGCACCGGCGGCGGCCGCCATCCTCGGTTCCAGACGCGGGGCGTGCTGGTTGCGGCGGTGGCGGCGGAGGCCGACGCGGCCGCGGCTGCGGATGCTGCCGCCGGGTCGGTCGCCGTCGGGGATGCGGCCGTGGCGGTGGTGGTCGCCGTCGCCGGGAGCTGCGCGGGAGGCAGCGGCTGCCCCGCGGTGGTCGCCGCGGGCGCGGTGGCCTTCGTCTCGTCGCGGCCACCGAAGGCGAAGTACGCCACGCCGCCGGCGAGGACGACCGCCACGAGCAGACCGACGGCCAGGCGACGTCGCGCGGGGTGGAAATCGGGCACGTCGGGGGGCGCCGGGAGCGTCGCCGCCTTCGACCCCGCCGAGGACACCAGCGTATCGACCGGCGCGGACGACGGCGGGCGGACGATGGACGACGATCCCGTGTTCGACAGGAGCACCGCCCGGTACGAGCCGCTGCTGAGCGAGAGGGCGCTGCCCCCGCTGGCGGCCATGGCGTCGCGCCCGCTGCGCGGATCGAGCGTGGAGGCGATCTTGAGGCGCACCGCGTCGGCGAACGGGGCGCCGATGGCGTCGAGCAGCGCGCCGGCGAGCTCGGCGACGTTCTGGATTCGCTCCTCGGGCGCGCGGACGAAGCACTTCATCACCACCGCGTCGAGCTCCGGGGTGATCTCGGGCCGCCGCTCGTGCAGCGACGGCGGCATGCGGTTGGTGGACAGCTCGGCGCAGATCTTGGTGAAGGTGGGCAGGTCGAACGGCGGCCGGCCGCTCAGCATCTCGTACAGGATGGCGCCGATGGACCAGACGTCGGCGCGCGCGTCGACGTCGGCCGAGCCGAAGAGCTGCTCGGGGGACATGTACTTCGGCGAGCCGAGGACCACCCCCGTCTGCGTGAGCTCGTCGACCTCCGACTCGCCGGCGCTCCACTTGGAGATGCCGAAGTCGAGGATCCTCAGCAGGTCGGAGCCGTCGGGCCGCTTGGTGATGAAGAGGTTGGAAGGCTTGAGGTCGCGGTGGACGATGCCGTTGGCGTGGGCCTCGGCGATGCCGGTGCAGATCTGCACCACGTAGTCGAGCGCGACGGGGATGGGCAGCGGCCCGCCGGTGGCCTTGAGCACCTCGCGCAGATCCTGGCCGTTCAGGTAGTCCATCACCATGTACGGGACGCGCTCGCGCCACACGCCCACGTCGATGACCCGCGTGATGTGCTCGTTCTTCAGCTTGGCGCTGACCCGCGCCTCGCGCCGGAAGCGCGACTGGAAGTCGTCGGTCCCGCCGGGCTTGGCGCGGTAGCGCAGGAACTTCAGCGCCACCCGCTCGCCGAGCTGCTGGTGCGTCGCGGCCACGACCACGCCCATCGCGCCCCGCCCGAGCACCTGGTCGACGCGGTACTTGCCGTCGACCACCGAGCCCACGGTGAGCTCGCCCAGCAGCGCGCGGCCCTCGTCCTCCGGATCGATGGACGGCGGGGGCGAGTCGCTGAGGATCCTCGCCTGCGAAGGGGTCTTTCCGGACTGCAGATCGCCGCTCACACTGCCGCCGTCCGACCCCTTGGTGGGATCGGTCTGATCGCCCGGCGCCTCGCGGGCGTTCGACGAGTCGGACGGCATGCTCACAGCATATTGCGGCAAGTCGCGGCAGCATAGACGCGCCGCGCGATCGGCCTGCCCCCAGTGTAGGACTTCGTGTTCACGTCTATCAGCCCGCCTTCTTGCGGAACTGCGCCCAGCACTTGGGGCAGCGCCACTCGAGGGTCGCGGCTCCCTTGGCGTCGACCTTGCGCGTGAGCCGCCATCCGTACTTCATGCTGATGAGCGCAGACTCGTCGTCCTGCGGCGGCACGCGGACGCCGCAATCCACGCAGCTATGGGCTCGCCTCACCATCCCGGCTTCTTCCGATTCCCCCCGCGAGGAACCCCCACGATCACTATAGGGCCAGACTGCCGTGCGGTCAGGCGACAATCAGGTGTCGGCGTACGTTTGGACCAGGTAGCGCACGATGTCGGCGCTCTCGAACATCTCGCGCCCGGTGTTGGGGTCGGCCAGGTAGGGGACCATCATCTTGCCCGTGCGGGCCACGAACGCCTCGCGCCCGCGGCTGCCCTTCGCCACGTTGTGCAGCACGTACGGCAGCTCGAGCTCGCAGAGCGTCTCGCGGACGAGGCGGCTGTAGGGCGACGCCTCGTAGCTCCACAGCTCGAGGGGCTTGTCCGGCAGGCGGGAGGGACGCGCCGCGCGGCCATGCCCGGCCCGCGCCGCGGACGCCATGCCGCCGCTCGCGATGGCCAGCGGCCCCAGCCAGAGCCGCGCCTCCGGCGCGTCGTACGTCTCGCGCAGGTACTTCACGATGTCGGCCGACTCGTACAGGGCGCGCCCGGTGTTGGGGTCGACCAGGTACGGGAACCGGCCCTTGCCTCCCATGGCGATGACCTTGGGCCGGAAGCGCGTCCCGCCGCGCGGGCAGGGGAAGACCTTCACGTCGAGGTCGAACTCGCTGAGCGCCTCGCGGACGCGGCGGCAGAAGGGGCAGGCCTCGAACTCGTAGAGCTCGAGGAGCCGCTCCGGTCGCCGCGCGGCGCCGCGCGTCTTCCACCCCGCGCCGAGGCGCAGCACGCTCGCGAAGGTCGAGGAGGCGACGTCGAACGCGCGCGACAAGCGGCCTACTCCGCCCCCTGCGCTCCGGCGCCGGGCGCCGGAGCGACCACCGGCCGCGCCTCGCCGCGCTCGCCTTCGCCCTCCCGCTGGTAGGGCTGGCCCATGAGGCGCTTGAAGGCGGTGACCGCGCGCCAGCTCAGGTACGCCTTGTTGAAGCGCGTCGAGTCGCCGGCAGCGAGGAACGGGTTCTTG
>DATBQU010000001.1:0-6325 GCA_036560665.1 Polyangiaceae bacterium | reverse complement strand
CGTGATCGCGGGCGGCGTGATGTACCTGCTGTCCGCCATCAAGATGACGAACGAGGTGAAGTCGGTCACGCGCAACGACAAGTTCGCGTGGTGGCCGATGCTCATCCCCGTCTACAGCATCTACTGGATGTGGCTGATGGTCCCGGCCGAGGTCACGCGCGCCAAGCAGATGATGGGCGTGCAGGCGCCGCCGCGCTCGATCGTCCTCTACATCTTCCTCTGGCACTTCGCGCTGGCGTCCGACATCAACGACATGGCGCGATAGAACGCGGCCCAGGGGAGCCGTGGGCGAGCGTCCCTCTGCTCGAGGGACGCGTTCGTCAGCCAGCCGCGCGCGTTCGCCGGCTGGAGGGACGCAATCGTCAGGCTGGCGCGTGCCTGCGTCCGCTCGGGGGACGCGCTCCTCGGGCGGCCGCGCGCGCCCGTCCGCTGGAGGGACGCGCTCCTCGGGCTGCCGTGCGCGCGCGTCCGCTGGAGGGACGCGATCCTCGGGCAGCCGTGCGCGACCCTCCGCCGGCCGTGTGCGCGCGTCCGCGCGACGTGCGCACCCGACCGGGTCGCCTACCGGGCGGTCTGGTCGATTTCGAAAATAGTTGGCCAGATCCGAGCCCCGTTTTCCGACTCAGGGGGTGAGGGCGATGGACAAGCCGGGCGGGCAGCCAGGCCACGCCGCCCTCTCGTGACCCCGGAGGGCCAGGGTCGGAAGGGAGATCTCTATTCTCATGACCACGAAGATCAACAGCAAGGCCAAGGAGATGGCCCGCGCGACGCAGCTCGTCGCCGGGATGCAGAAGCACCTCGCGAGCGTGACCTCTCTCATGCTCAGGAGCGCGGTGTACACGACGGGACAGATCGCGGGGGCGCTTCAGACCCTCGTCGCCCTGCACTCCGCCGTGGAGACCGCGAAGTCCGTGGAGAAGGCGAAGCTCGCCGCAGTAAGGGCGCAGGCGCCGGCGCTGCGCAGCCTCATGGCTGCGCTGGTGTCGTACGTCCTGCTCACCTTCGGCGAATCGCCCGACGTCCTCGCCGACTTCGGCTTCGAGCCGAGGAAGACGCGGACGCCGCTGACGACCGAGCAGCAGGCGGTCGCCATCGCCAAGCGCACGGCGACGCGCAAGGCCCGCGGCACGAAGGGCAAGAAGGCCAGGATGGCCGTCAAGGGCGACGTCGTCGACGTCGTCGTGACGCCCGTCAAGGTCGGACCGCCGGTCTGAGCGAAGCAGGGGGCGCCTCCGGGAGCGAGGGAGGCGCCCCCGCGGGCCGCGGCCCGTTCGCCGGCTCAGACGTTGAAGCGGAAGTGCATCACGTCGCCGTCGCGGACGACGTAGTCCTTGCCCTCGATGGCGAGCTTGCCCGTCTCGCGGGCCTTCGCCTCGCCGCCGAGCTTGATGTAGTCCTCCCACCAGATGACCTCGGCCTTGATGAAGCCCTTCTCGAAGTCGGTGTGGATGACGCCCGCCGCCTGAGGCGCCTTCCAGCCGCGCTTGATGGTCCAGGCACGCACCTCGGGCTTGCCCGCGGTGAAGTAGGTGATCAGGCCCAGGAGCTCGAACCCCGTGCGCACGACGGCGTGCAGCCCCGGCTCCTTCAGCCCCGCGCTGGCCAGAAACTCGGGCCGATCGGCGGGCTCGAGCTCGGCGATCTGCGCCTCGAGGGCGGCGCAGATGGGGACCACCGGCGCACCCTCGCCCTCGGCGTACTTCTTCAGCGCCTGGACGTGCTTGTTCGCGTCGAGGTTCGCCAGCGACGCCTCGTCGACGTTGGCGATGTAGAACGTGGGCTTGCCGGTGAGCAGGAACATCTCGCGGAAGATGGCCGGCGCGTCGGCCGAGTCCGGGAGCTTGAAGCTGCGCGCGGGCTTGCCCTGGTCGAGGTGCTTCGCCAGCGACTCGCAGATCTCCACCGCCAGCCGGTCGAGCGGGTTGTTGGCCTTGAGCATCTTGCGCGACTTGTCGGCGCGCTTGTTCACGGTGTCGAGGTCGCGCAGGCACAGCTCGGTGGTCACCGTCTCGATGTCGGCCACCGGGTCGACCTTGTTCTCGACGTGGACGATGTTGGGGTCCTCGAAGCAGCGCGCCACCTGCACCACCGCGTCGACCTCGCGGATGTGCGCCAGGAACTGGTTGCCCAGCCCCTCGCCCTTGGAGGCGCCGCGCACCAGGCCCGCGATGTCCACGAAGTCGATGGTGGCCGGCACGATGCGCTCGGAGTGCACCACGTCGTCCAGCGCCTTCAGGCGCGGATCGGGCACGGGCACGACGCCGACGTTGGGCTCGATGGTGCAGAAGGGGTAGTTCGCGGCCTCGGCCTTGGCCGAGGAGAGCGCGTTGAAGAGCGTCGACTTTCCGACGTTGGGCAGGCCGACGATGCCGATGGAGAGACCCATGAGTGGAGGCGGCACTTAACACGAGCGGGCCCCCCGCTCCAGCCCGCGCGGCGACGCGGCCCGAGCTGAGCTACAACTGGCGCCGTGAAGCGGCTCGGGTGGCTCGGCCTGTTCGGCGCCGTGGGGGGCCTGGTGGCGTGGCTCGCCCTGCCGGGGCCGCGCGGCGTCGAGCCGGCCCCCGCCACGACCGCCGTCCTCGACGGCAAGCCGCTGCCGCCGGAGGCCGGGGCGGGCCTGGAGGCGGCGCGCGACGCGGCGCGGGCGTGGCTGGAGCGGCCCATCGCCGTGGTGGTGGCCGGTACGCGCATCGAGCGCACGCGCGAGCAGCTGGGGGCCCGCGTCGACGCGGCGCACCTGCAGGCCCTGGTGGCGCAGCTCGCCGACGCGCGCAGCCCGCTGCGGCGCAGGCACGCCCTTGCCGCGCCGGGCGCCCCGCTGGCGGTGCCGGTCCCCTACACGCTCGACACGCCGGCGGCGCTGGCGACGCTCATGCAGATGAAGGACGAGCTCGACGTCGCCCCCGTCGACGCGCGCTACGACTTCAAGACCAAGGAGCTGTCGCCGGACCGCCCCGGGCGCCGCATCGACGCGTGGACGACGCTGGCGCGCCTCGACGACGCGCTGGCGCGGGGCGACGCCAACGTGGACGCCGCCGAGGAGCCGGTCCCGGCTCATCGCACCGCCGCGCAGCTGGCGGGGGTGTCCACCGACGACGTGCTCGGCTGGTTCGAGACCAGGTACGCGCGCGACCAGAAGCACGAGGCGCGGTCGTTCAACCTGCGCCTGGCCGCGTCCAAGCTCGACGGGTACGTGCTCTTGCCGGGCGAGACGTTCGACTTCAACCAGATCGTCGGGCCTCGCAGCGAGGCCAACGGCTACAAGGTGGCGCCGGTCATCGCGCAGGGCGAGCTCGTCGACGGCATCGGCGGGGGCACCTGCCAGGTGGCGGGGACGCTGCACGCGGCGGGCTTCTTCGCGGGGCTCGACATCCCCGATCGCCGCCCTCACACGCGCCCGAGCTTCTACATCAAGATGGGCCTCGACGCGGCGGTGGCCTACCCCACCGTCTCGCTGAAGCTGTCCAACCCCATGCCCTTCCCGGTGGTGCTGCACGAGACGGTGCAGGGGGGGATGGTGCGCGCCGAGATCCTGGGGCCGAAGCGGACGCGCGACGTGACCTTCGGGCGGCGGATCGACCAGGTGGTGCAGTTCCCCGAGCGCGAGCTGCCCGACGGCAGCCTGCCCAGGGGGGCGCGCGAGCTCAAGCAGCGCGGGATCCCCGGCTTCAAGGTCACGCGCTGGCGCATCGTGCGCGACGGGCCGTTCGCCGTGCGCGAGCACCACCAGGACTACTACCCGCCGACGGCGCAGATCTGGAAGGTGGGGACGGGCCCGGACGATCCCAAGTTCGAGGCCGACGACGACGCGCACCCGGAGTACGTGGCCGACGAGTTCCTCTTCATCTCCCAGGGGGTCAGCGTGAAGGGGCCGCACGGGACGGACATGGTCGAGTCGCGCGTGCCCGGGCGCACCGGCTCCTACGGGTGGACGGTGCGCGAGGGGTTCGCCAAGGAGACGCACGGTACGCGCGCCAAGGGCAGCGGGGCGCCCTCCCCGGGCGCGGACACCGAGTCGCGGCAGGGGATCGACTGATACGCTATGTCGTGAGAGCCGTGACCGAGCGCGAGGAGTCGACCTACCCCACCGGCCCGCTGAGCGGGCGCACCATCGCGCTGTGCGTGACCGGCAGCATCGCCTCGTACAAGGCGGTGGAGCTGGCGCGCCTGCTGGTGAAGTCCGGGGCGCGGGTGCTGCCGGTGATGACGGCGTCGGCCTCGCGCTTCCTGGGGCCGGTGACGCTGGCGGGGATCACCGGCGAGGCGGTGGCGACGGACATGTGGGACGCGTCCCAGCCCGGCGAGCTGCACGTGCGGCTGGCGGAGCGGGCGGACCTGGTGGCGGTCGTCCCGGCCACGGCGGACGTGCTGGCGCGGCTGGCGCAGGGGCGCGCCGACGATCTGGTGACGGCGCTGGCGCTTTGCGCGCGGGGCCCGGTGGTGGCGGCGCCGGCCATGCACCCGCGCATGTGGGAGCACCCGGCCACGCAGCGGAACGTGGCGGAGCTCGGCGCGCAGAAGCGGGTGACGCTGGTGGGGCCGGTCAGCGGCGAGGTGGCGTCGGGCGACGTGGGGCACGGACGGATGGCCGAGCCGGACGCGATCCTGGCGGCCATCGCCACCGCCCTGTCGCCGCGCGATCTGGCCGGGCTGCGCCTGGTGGTGACGGCGGGGCCGACGCTGGAGGACGTCGATCCGGTGCGCTTCCTCGGGAACCGCTCGACGGGCAAGATGGGGTTCGCCATCGCCGAGCGCGCGGCGGCGCGGGGCGCCGACGTGACGCTGGTGGCGGGCCCGGTGAGCCTGCCGTGCCCCCACGGCGTGCGTCGGATCGACGTGCGCGGCGCGGTGGCCATGCGGGCCGTGCTCTGGAAGGAGCTGGGGCTCGACCTGTCGCGGGCCGACGCGCTGGTGATGGCGGCGGCGGTGGCCGACTACCGCCCGGCGGAGACGAGCGCGAGCAAGATCAAGAAGAGCGCCGATCGGGCGACGCTCGAGCTGGTGAGGAACCCCGACCTCCTGGCGGAGATTGGCGCGGCCCGGGCGGGCAAGCGCCCGGCGCTGGTCGGGTTCGCGGTGGAGAGCGAGGGGGGCGAGGCGCTGGTCGCGTACGCGCGGCGCAAGCTGGCCGACAAGCGGGTCGACCTCATGGTGGCCAACGAGGCCGGCGAGTCGTTCGGACGCGAGGACAACCGCGCCACCCTGGTGACGGCGGACGCGGTGAAGGCGCTGCCGACGATGTCGAAGGCGTCGCTGGCGGACCTGGTGCTCCAGCGCGTGCGCGCGCTAGTCCAGGACAAGTAGCTCGCGCACGACGCGCGCCAGCTCGTCCTCGCGCGGGCGGACGAGCACGCGTGTGGCCCCGGCCTGCTCCAGGGCGGCGACGCGGGAGCGCGTGGTCGCCGTGGCCACGACCAGCAGGCCCGCGGTGGCGGGCGCCCGCCGGAGCGCGGCGATCGCCTCCGCCGCGTCGAAGCGCTCGCCCGGAGCCCCCAGCACGAGCAGCGCGGTGGCCGCGCCGGCCACGGCCACGAGCGCGTCGTACGGGTCCCGCGCTTCGACCAGGATGCCCGGCGCCTTGAGCGCCCGCACCACGGCGCGCCCCGTGGCCGCCGGGGCCGCGGCGACGACCACGCGCCGCGGTGGCGGGGCCGCCACGAAGGGCGGGACCGGCATCCCTTCGCGCTCGCAGAAGGCGCGCACGTCGGCGATGCGGACGCGGAAGTGGTTGCCGGGCGAGCGGAGCGCCGCGAGGCGCCCCTGGCGGATCCACCCCATGATGGTGCGCGGGTTCTTCTCCCAGAAGCGCGCGAGCTGGGAGAGCCTGAGCAGCGGCGCCGGCGCGGTCACGCCGGCGAGCTTCTCACGGATAGACGGGCGGCTGGACGGTGACCGTCAGCGGCGTCTTGCTCTGCGAGAACTGGTTGTCGAGCTCGCCGTCGGCGACGCGCATCGGTTCGTAGCCCGTCTCGCCCCAGGGCGTGTCGATCTCCATGGCCTGCAGGAGCTGGCGGTAGGTGTGCTGCTGGCCGTCGAGCAGACCGAGGAGCAGCTTGCCCGTCGCCTCGCCGCCGCCCCACACGTACGACGGCAGGCCGTTGACGATCATGTCGAGGTTCTGCGTCCCGCCCGGCTTATAGCGGAAGAAATCCTCGTGGTAGTAGTTGTACGAGATGCAGCTGTTGACCAGCATCAGCATGTACCTCGCGTTGAAGTTCTGCGGGCCGTAGTGCTGCGGATCGAGCGGCCCGTTCCCGAAGTGCGAGTGGCCGTTGTAGAGGAAGACGTCGCCGTACCAGAACGCCTCGTAGTACCTCCACTC